>NZ_AP019547.1:2707472-3008303 GCF_013168275.1 Candidatus Nitrotoga sp. AM1P
CAAAGCCGACTTAACCCGAATCGCCGGTTTCACCCACGCCTTCGACAATGAAGGCAACAAGCACTTCGAGAACAAGCTTACGGATACCTCCGGCTCGGACACCCGCTCGGAGGCCTACCAGTATGATAAGATCTACCGGCTGATCGACTACAAGGTCGGCACGCTCGCGGGCTCGACAGTTCCCGTGCCGACCACCCAGACGCAGTACACGCTCGATGGCGTCGGTAACTGGAAAATCAAGACCAAGGACGCGATCCCCGAGATCCGCACCCACAACGCGGTGAATGAGATCACTGCCATCAACGGCGCACCTGTCGTCTCAGATTTCAACGGCAACACGAGCGAGGACACACTGTATAACTATGCCTACGACGAGGAGAACCGGCTCACTGCAGTGACGCGCAAGTCAGACAGTAAACTGGTGGGGCAGTATCAGTATGATGCGCTCTCCCGGCGGGTGAAGAAGATCGCCGATCCGGCACTCGGGCCGCCCACTCCCACCGAGACCCGCTACTTCTACGACGATGCGAGGATTGTCGAGGAGCAGAGCGCCGCCGGCCTAACACAGACGACCTACGTCTACGGCAACTATGTGGACGAGATTCTGACGATGGATCGTGCCGGCCAAACCTACTACTACCATCAGAACAGCCTGTGGTCGGTGGAGGCGGTGACAGACAGTGCAGCTAATGTGGTGGAGCGCTACGCCTACGACGTCTACGGTCTACCTGCAATATTCAATGGCGTCGGCGCAGCGGTAGCGCCCAACCCATGGGGCACGCCGCACAGCACAACCGGCAACCCGTGGATGTTCACCGGACGGCAGCTTGATGAGGAGACCGGCATTTACTTCTATCGGGCTCGATACTACGACACAGTGAATGGACGGTTTTTGCAGAGAGACCCGCTTGGCTATGGAAATGGAATGAACCTTTATGAATTCGTACGGAGCAATCCCAGCAACTGGCTCGATCCCACGGGGATGGCCGTGGGGTGTCCGTATAGTTTCTTCGGAACGAAGGTCGCTACCTCAGCATTTGGGAATGACCTATGGAACTGCACCAAATCCAAGCTCAAGAAGACCTATACACACGAGACGGAGGTGGAGGTCAGCACCGAAATTGGATCCGAATTGGGGGGCAAGGGCGCCAAGCTTTCGTCGAAGATCGGCGTGTCCACGAAGCACAAGGAGGGGGAAAGCGAAGAAGTCGAACTAGGGTGCTGCGAGTGCGTGAAGTTCGAATATAAATTCTCCTGCGAGTGCGTGCCTGGATATACCCGAGCGTTTTTTGGCGGCTTAACCCTTTTCGTTGGTTTCCTCGCTTGGGACGGGGGGTACTGGGAGTGCAAGAAGACCGGTGAGGGCTTGGTCAACTGTAACATAAAGATGCACTGCCCCAATTGCTGAACAGGCCAACCCGTTCTTTCAGGTGATCGCGGCTCGCTACGAAAAAAGCCTCCGAAGCACGCGTTCAACGCTTGAATTGAGTGGCGCGCGGTTTTTGACGCGCCCCGCTCGAATGCAGAGTCAGGTTGCGATTTCAAGATATTCAACGATGCTTGTCGGCTGTGGAATGGGTAAGCCATCTTCAATAAGACCTTCGATGTGACATTCAATTGCTTCACGAATTTCACGCTCAATTTCTTCGACGGTGAAACCAGTCGCGACGCAGCCAGGTAAATCTGGGACGTAGGCTGAGTAGTTATTTTCTGTTTTTTCGACAACGATTGCGTAACGCATATGTTATTTTGATCCGGCACGAATTGAACTTGACTGCCGTTCGTGCTGAGCTTGTCGAAGCATAAGAAGCCATTCACATTTCGACAAGCTCAATGCGAACGACTTCTTGGATAAACGGTGCCGGATCAATAATGGCGCAGCAAGTCAACGTCGGCAACAATGCCAACAGTACAAAAAACGTCATTCCTGCCAAGTTTCTGTCGTTCCCAAAGATTACGTCTATCGAGGAAGCGCAGCGGACGTAACGTTACGTGGCGGACTCGATCACGATGTTGCGACTGCGCTTGAGCGTGGCACTCGCAAGAATTCTCGGCCATTGTTCTCACTGCAATTGGTCAAGTTTATGGTTATATTTATGACACAGTAAGGCTAGCGGGAGGCACGCTTACGATCTTGTTCAGTAAGATGACGCTTACGCACACGTATGGACAGCGGCGTGATTTCCACCAGCTCGTCGTCATCAATAAACTCAACAGCAGATTCCAGCGTCAGCTGAATTGGCGTGGTCAAGCGCACTGCTTCATCCGTGCCGGAGGAACGCACATTAGTCAGTTGTTTGCCTTTAATCGGATTAACCACAAGGTCGTTATCGCGACTGTGTATGCCAATGACCATGCCTTCATACAATTTATCTCCGGGGCTGACGAACATGCGGCCACGATCTTCTAATTTCCATAAGGCATAGGCCACGGCTTCGCCATTGTCTTGAGAAATCAGTACTCCGTTATGGCGACCTGGCATATCCGGCTTGACCGGGCCGTAGTCGTCGAATACGTGCGAAATAAGGCCGGTGCCACGGGTCATGGTCATAAAATCACCTTGGAAACCGATCAAGCTGCGTGCCGGAATACGATATTCCAAACGCACGCGGCCTCTTCCATCCGACTGCATATCCTGTAAATCGCCGCGCCGACGACCCAATTCTTCCATCACTGCACCCTGGTTTGTCTCATCAACGTCCACAGAGAGCATTTCATACGGCTCACATTTTTCACCGTTAACTTCACGAAACACTACGCGCGGTTTAGATACTGCTAATTCGAAGCCTTCTCGACGCATATTTTCCAGCAGAATGGTCAAGTGCAATTCGCCACGTCCCGACACCAGGAAAGAATCTGTCTCACCGGTGTCTTCCACACGCAGTGCCACATTGACCAACAATTCTTTAGTCAAACGATCTTTAATCTGGCGGCTAGTGACGAACTTGCCTTCTTGTCCAGCCAAAGGGGAGTTGTTCACTTGGAAGGTCATAGTTAACGTAGGCTCATCCACTTTAGGCATGGGTAAAGCTTCGGGCTGGTTAATGTCGGCCAAGGTAACGCCAATACCGATATCTTCGATACCGTTGACCAGAATGATGTCGCCAACGCCCGCTTCTTCCATTTGTACTCGCTCGATACCGCGGAAGCCCAGGACCTGATTGACCCGCGCTTTCTTCGACGGTTTATCGCCATTCAGTACCATAACTTCTTGACCGGGCTTAATTCGCCCCCGCGAAACGCGTCCAACACCGATGCGTCCAACAAAGCTGGAATAATCCAGTGCAGAAATTTGGAATTGCAGCGGTCCGTCCATATCGCCAACCGGCGCCGGCACATGCTTTAATATGGTATCGAACAATGGGCGCATATCTGTGCTCGGATTCGCCAAATCCAATGTCGCGTAACCATTCAACGCCGAGGCGTAGACTATCGGAAAATCCATTTGTGCGTCGGTTGCGCCAAGCTTATCGAACAGGTCGAAAGTGTGATCCACTACCCATTCTGGTCGCGCACCGGGACGGTCAACCTTGTTAATTACTACGATAGGACGCAAACCCAGTGCCAGCGCTTTGCGCGTAACAAAACGGGTTTGCGGCATTGGACCTTCTACCGCATCTACCAGTAACAACACGCCGTCCACCATTGACAGAACGCGTTCCACCTCACCGCCAAAGTCGGCGTGTCCTGGCGTGTCCACGATGTTGATATGTACGCCTTCATATTCCACTGCGCAGTTTTTTGCCAGAATGGTGATGCCTCGTTCCTTCTCGATATCGTTACTGTCCATCACGCGCTCAGTGATATGCTGGTGCGCGGCGAAAGTGGCCGTCTGGGAGAGCAGCTTGTCCACCATGGTGGTTTTGCCATGATCAACGTGGGCAATGATGGCGATATTACGGAGTGCGCGCGACATGTTTACGACCTAAGCTAGATAAAGGGCGCGCATTCTAGCATAAGGACACCTCTAAATATTGGAATTCATTCCAAACTACTATTTGAATAAAAATTATTGCAGCCTATTTTTCAGCTACCAAGGCATATCCAGATTTATTTTCTGGCTATTGTTGCTTAGTTGTGTATAATGCGCCCCTCGCTGCGAAATTCGTGCAGCGTTGGCTCATCGTTTTCTGACCTCTGGCGTCTCTGACGCGTCTTGCTTTTACCGGTTAGCGACGATGTTTTGCGCTGGTAGAGTCTATGATCTCCCTACTAAATTTTATTGTGTGGCTTTAGCCACGCATGCGCTTTGATTTAATCATTAATTAAGGAACAATCGTGCCTATTGAAAACACAGCTGCACCTATTAAAGTTATTACCTTTGCCTCTCTGGGATTGAATCCCTTAATCCTCAGTGCTGTAGAAGAATCCGGCTATACCGTACCCTCGCCCATTCAAGCCGAAGCTATTCCCGAAGTGATGGCGGGCCACGATCTGATGGCGTCTGCCCAGACGGGTACCGGCAAAACTGCTGCTTTCATACTGCCAGCGTTACACCGCATCGCCGAACCTGCTGCCGTGCGTAGCAAGGGTCCGCGCGTGCTGGTGCTGACTCCGACGCGCGAATTGGCGCAACAGGTTTCAGACGCCGCCACTAAATACGGCAAGAACATGCGCCTGAAAGTAGTGAGCATTCTCGGTGGCATGCCTTACCCGCTACAAAACAAACTGCTATCCAGCCCAGTAGATATTCTGGTGGCTACTCCAGGCCGTTTGATTGATCACATCGAGCGTGGCCGTATTGACTTCTCGCGTCTCGAAATGTTGGTGCTGGACGAAGCCGACCGTATGCTGGATATGGGTTTCATTGATGACGTGGAGCGCATCGCCGCAGCCACCCCGAACACACGCCAAACGCTGCTATTCTCGGCCACACTGGATGGTGTAATTGGTAACCTGGCAAAACGGTTGCTTACGAATCCAAAGCGCATAAGCGTTGCAGCTACGCAGGCACGTCACGAAAACATCGAACAACGCCTAATGTATGTGGACGACATGGCACACAAGGGGCGTTTGCTGGATCACTTACTGCGTGATACGGACTTGAACCAGGCATTGGTATTCACCGCTACCAAGCGCGATGCTGATGCTTTGGCTGATAAACTGCTGTCCCAAGGACATTCCGCCGCCGCGCTACATGGTGATATGAACCAGCGCGAACGCAATCGCACTTTGGTTAACTTGCGCCGTGGTCAAGTGCGTATTTTGGTGGCGACTGATGTGGCCGCACGTGGTATTGACGTTCCGGGTATTTCTCACGTAATCAATTTCGATCTGCCCAAGGCCGCCGAAGACTATGTACACCGGATTGGCCGCACCGGTCGCGCCGGATCTTCCGGTATCGCAGTATCGTTTGCATCCAACCGCGATGCCGGAAACCTGCAAAAGATCGAACGCTACACCGGACAGAGCATAACCGCTCATATCGTTGCCGGTCTGGAACCTAAATTCAAACCGCGTTCACAGCCTTCTAACACGCGTGGAAAGCCCGGCGGATTCGGACGTCATACTTCCCCTGACAGTCGTCATGGTCATCCTGATGGCGTTCGACGGGAAGGTCAATCGCACAATCGTTTTGGTGACAATGCACCTCGGCGCAATGGGAACACCGGCAACACGAGTCCTGCTGGCCAAGAACGTCGTCCGACAAGCAGCTTCTCTGGACGTAATCACAACAGCGGTAACCGTTAAGCATTAAACGATTTTTCGCTAAAAGCAAAAAGGCATGCCGAGGCGTGCCTTTTTTGTTTTTGCGGGTAATCGTACTGTTGGGCGCCTTTAAAATTCAGAATTTGTTCAAATACCGAGGGTGAAAGAATTTGTGAGCATCTGCTGCTTGCTTCAGTTTCGTATTGCAATAGCTCGGAATTTAATCGTCTAACTAGACAGGCTGTGCGGCAGATTGCTTGGATAGCTGAATTTTTAGAGGTGTGCTGTTGTGCTGGCAGTCGCTATCCACTATGCTTGCCACCGTTTATTCTTAAAATCTAAGCAATTATGCCCGTCAGTATCAAGAATCCTCAGGAAATAGAAAAAATGCGCGTCGCAGGCCGCTTGGCTAGCGAAGTGCTGGACTACATCACACCATTTATACAAGCTGGCATTACTACTGGCGAAATTGATCGCCTTTGCCATGATTACATGGTGAATATTCAACAATGTATTCCGGCGCCGCTCAATTACGCGCCACCAGGGCATACACCCTATCCAAAATCCATTTGTACCTCAATCAACCATCAGGTATGCCATGGTGTGCCGGGTGAAAAAAAACTCAAGAACGGCGATATCCTGAACATTGACGTCACCACCATCAAACAAGCCTATCACGGCGATACCAGCCGCATGTTCCATGTCGGCGAAACATCCATTCAGGCAAAACGGTTATGCGAAATTACTTATCAGGCGATGTGGCGAGGCATCCGTGTGGTTAAACCCGGCGCATATTTGGGCGATATCGGTCACGCCATTCAGAGTTTCGTTGAAGTGCTGGGCTATAGTGTGGTACGCGAATTCTGCGGCCACGGCATCGGTAGGGTATTTCACGAAGAGCCACAGGTGTTGCACTATGGTAAGCCTAAAAGTGGGTTGAAACTCGAAGCGGGTATGGTCTTCACCATTGAACCGATGATTAATGCAGGCAAGGCGGGTATCACTCAACTCGGCGATGGTTGGACTATCGTGACCAAGGATCACAGTTTGTCGGCTCAGTGGGAACACACCATTTTGGTAACTGAATCTGGCTTTGAAGTGTTGACTGTTTCTGCTGGATCTCCGCCTCCGCCACCTTAATTAAATACGCCGTGCAAAGCGCCACTGAAATCCGTCAGAGCTTGCGTGCTGCACGATTATTCCTGCAACAGGATTATGAACGCCACGCGCAGCCTGCCCGCCTGCTGCATGCCCACGCCAAGCTGGTAGATGAGCATTTACGCGCGGCATGGCAATTTCTCGTCATGCCGTCAAATCTGACGCTCATAGGTGTGGGTGGCTATGGGCGTAGCGAGTTATATCCCAAGTCTGACATTGACCTGCTCATATTGTTGCCGGAGGAACCGGATCCAGCATTGCAACAACATTTGCAGGAACTGGTTGGCCTGCTGTGGGACATTGGCTTGGAAGTCGGTCACAGTATTCGTACCGTTGCACAATGCGTAGAGGAATCGATCGATATTACGGTACAGACCAATCTATTAGAAGCACGTTTAATTATTGGCGCACCCCAACTGTTTGAGGAAATGGTCAGCACGCTGACACAACACCTTGATCATCGTGCTTTCTACCTTGCCAAGCAAAATGAACAACAGCGGCGCCACGCTCGCTTCATCGACGCGGACTACAACTTAGAACCCCATTTGAAAGAAAGCCCGGGTGGCCTGCGCGATTTGCAGACCGTGTTGTGGATTAGCCGCGCCTGTAATTTGGGCGACACCTGGCGTGAGCTGGCCAAGGCGGGCATGATTACCGAGCCTGAGGCACGCGCCATCGCGCGTCATGAAGCGCTGCTACAAAACCTGCGCATTCGCCTGCATTATTTGGCCGGGCGGCGTGAAGATCGCCTGCTATTCGATTATCAGACTGAACTGGCGAAACAAATGCACATCGCTGTTACAGGTGCACGTCGTGCCAGCGAACACATGATGCAGCGCTACTACCGCACTAAACAAGCGGTACTACAACTTAATGACGTGCTATTACAAAACTTGCATACACACCTGTTTCCCGAAGCGAGCACAGTACATCCACTAAATGCCCGCTTCATAACGCGTGATGATTTGCTCGAAGCACGTGATGAAGCTCTGTTTGAACGCGAACCATCTGCCATTATGGAAAGTTTCCTGTTACTGGAACAACATCCACACCTGAGCGGATTTTCCGCCCCCACTTTACGTGCTCTGTGGCGGGCACGTCATAAGATAGACGCTGCATTTCGACGCGATTCACACAATCGTGCATTGTTCATGGCTATCCTGCGCCAGCCACACGGCCTAACCCATGCGCTGCGACGTATGAATCAAAATGACATTCTGGGTCGCTACCTGCCTGCGTTTGGTCGCATCGTCGGGCAAATGCAGCACGATCTGTTTCATGTATACACTGTAGACGAACACATCCTGATGGTGGTGCGCAATCTGCGTCGCCTAACCTTGGCAGAACACGCGCATGAATACCCCTTGTGTAATAAGCTCATCAAGGATTTCGCGCGCGTCGAGATGTTGTATATCGCCGGGCTGTTCCACGACATCGCCAAGGGGCGCGGCGGCGACCATTCAATATTGGGATGTGCGGACGCGGCACGCTTCTGCAAACAACACGGGCTGACGCAAGAAGATACTGAACTGGTGGTATGGCTGGTCGAGCATCATCTAACCATGTCCACCACCGCACAAAAACAAGATTTGTCCGACCAGGATGTGATCGCGGCCTTTGCAGCAAAAGTAAAAAATGATCGTTATCTAGTAGCGTTGTACCTGCTCACTGTAGCCGATATTCGTGGCACCAGCCCAAAAGTGTGGAATGCCTGGAAGGGCAAATTACTCGAAGATCTGTTCTGGGCAACGCGCCGCTATATGGTTGACGGTAAAATTGCCGATCAGGTCGGTGAAATCCGCACCCGCACACTCGAAATACTAAGCTTGTATGCGATTGATTCTGAAATACATGAAACACTCTGGGCGCAATTAGACCCAGAGTATTTTCTGCGCCACGAACCGCAGGAAATTGCCTGGCACACTCGCCTGCTGGCACATCAAGTCAATAGCGATACAGCCATCGTCAAGACACGTCTAAGCCCCCTCGGGGAAGGCATTCAGTTGATGGTCTATAGCCCCGACCAGCCTTATATTTTTGCGCGCATCTGCGGTTTTTTTGAGCGATTGAATTACAACATCATGGAAGCAAAGATCCATACCACTCAGCACGGTTATGCGCTGGATAGCTTTCTGGCAATGGATGCAGGCAATAGCAAGCCAGCATATCGCGATGTAATGAATTACATAGAGTATGAATTATCACGTGAGATAGCCACTGCCGATGAACCCGCTGTACCAAAATCCGCGAGAATATCCCGCCAGCTCAAACATTTTCCCATCGCATCTGAAGTCAATATAACGTCAGATGAAAAAGGCAATTATCTGCTTTCCATTATTGCCGGCGACCGCCCCGGTTTGTTGGCGCGTATCGCACATGTGCTGGCGCGGCATGGCATAGCAATACGTAGCGCCAAAATCAATACGCTTGGTGCACGCGCCGAGGACTCCTTCCATATAGCCAGCGCAGCGTTAATTCAACCGCAGACAATTACAGCGCTACGCGAAGAACTGTTACGACAAATTTCTTAAACGCTATGCGGAGAATACGTAATATGAGAGAAAGACCAAGAAAACGGCCGTGGCAAGTGATACATCTTTTTCTCGCTTGCTTTAATAAGTGCAGGTTCAGGAATTGCTCATGCCGATATCTCTGACACGAATTCAGCAACATCTCTCCGCTCAAAATACCTGGCATTGCAGGAGACACTCAGCCACAACCAGTTCCAATTACCGCTTAATCTGGATTCCAGTCAGACTTCAACGGACTTAAAGGGCGACATCTATGCACTCATGGATTATCCCTTTGCGACGGTAAGTACAGCGCTTAAGGGAGCAACCCATTGGTTGCGACATCCTGATTCTGCATCTCAATGTTAAATACTGTCGCGAATCGGGTGACAAACCAGGCAGCAACCTCACGGTATATATCGGCAGGAAAAATGAGCAGCCGCTGAGTATTGCCCCCCGATTAGAATTCGAATATCGGGTTGGTTCCACATCGTCGGATTACCTCCAGGTTTTTCTGGACGCAGATAAAGGTCCATTCGGCACTAAAAATTAGCGCTTCATGCTGGAAGCAATTCCTCTAAAAGAGGGTGGGACATTTATCCATCTATCATATTCGTATGCCTATGGCTTTACCGCAAAGCTTGTAATGCAGGCCTACCTGAAGACGTTGGGAAGCGACAAGGTAGGATTCACCGTCATTAAAAAGCTGCCGGACGGCAAGCCCCTCCATGTCCGCGGTATACGTGGCGCACTGGAACGCAACACCGTGTGCTATTTTTTGGCAATAAATGCTTATCTCGGCGCTTTATCCGCGCCACCTCAGCAACAACTGGAAAAGCGCCTGCGGGACTGGTTTGCGTCCACTGAGGGTTACCCACTCCAGCTACATAAGCTGGAGCAGAACGAATATTTAGATATGAAACGCAAGGAGTATAAGCGTCAGCAGGTTGGAGGTTAACTTGACAATTTGTCTATCGAAATTACGATTTCTGCTTACCCCTACCCATGTCTACAAACTATAATTGCGCACCACTTTATCTTTGTAAATTTATGAATAACTCAATATCCCATTTGTTGGTTGTACTGCTGCTCGCCGGCTATACAAACCATGCTCTCAGCGCAGATACTCCGTCAGCACCAGCCACATCTGCTGTGACGCAAGTTGCAGTACCTCCTGCTGCCCTGCCATCTCTATTCGTACGTCGCCAAGCCAGACGCCCAGCTCCCGATGCGGTAATCAGCTTAAAAAACCCTTCGTTCAATCCTGACAAGCTAGGCAAGATGAGTGCTTGGGTAGAGATTGAGCATGGTTCAGGCAATTCCTATACCTTTGTGGCCGATTCGGAAAATGCGCTTTCCATCCCGAGTAGTGCGCGAATCAGGCGCCATGGCTCTGAGCCTTATGGTTTACTCCAGCAATCGATCGGCGTCCATCCTTCATGGTACAACAAGACAGTACGGCTTTCTGGATCGCTTAGAGGCGTGGACATCAGCGGAGCTGGCGGCGCACTCATCCTCCGTGCAGATGACGGAAGTGGTCAAATCCTGGCTTGGAATTTCATGCAGAATGCCCGTGTGAAAGGCACGCAAGACTGGAAGCAGTACACTATCGAACTCAAAATCCCGCCTTCTGCCTATTCTCTGATAGTAGGCGTCATGCTGGAAGATGGTGGAACGCTGTGGGCGGATAACCTGACGATCGAATTGATCGATTAAGTTATGTTGTTGCTTGCTGTTGTTCGAGGGAGTTCAACAAACCTTTCTCATGCAGGTGCAAGCATGGACATCCGCGTGCAACGCAATGATAGGCCGATGGTGGCCTTAGCCGTTGTTCATTTGCTCACGCCTTCAACTTCACGTTTGTACGCGTCATGGGAGAGGTCCGCGTCTTTGAGGCAACGATCTCGCTCTTGAGCGTCGGGGCGCTTGATGCATTCCGACCTTTGG
Organism: Candidatus Nitrotoga sp. AM1P; assembly: GCF_013168275.1. GTDB lineage: Bacteria > Pseudomonadota > Gammaproteobacteria > Burkholderiales > Gallionellaceae > Nitrotoga. Next base: position 2,718,737 of record NZ_AP019547.1, read on the forward strand.
GCATTACGGCCTGCAGCGTAAAGTTGTTCTGAAGAACAAGCTGTAGTCAATGTGCTGGCCAGTAAAACGGTGAAGAGCATCTGCAGTTTCATAGATTTTATTCCTTTGTGCTTACGGTCGCGGGGTGGGAAAACCGGAGAGATAACCTGTAAGCGTAGCTTGCAGGTGGTACGTGTTGACCGCGAGGTTTAGTCATCGAATTGCACCTTTTGTTCTAAGGCGGCGGTAAGATTTCAATAGCAGACAACAAGAATTTTTATTATTTCAATTTCAATTGCGTCACCGTTTGGATAACGTAAAAATGAAGGTTGTATGCCTAAAGTTGAGTATTTTTAATGAATGTATAATACTAAGCTGGTTAATCTAGCAAGTGGCTGTAGGGCAGGGCTGTTTGTCTGCCCCCAAACGAATCAACCCAATAATACATCAGGAGAATTCTTATGAAGCTTTTTTATTCACCCGCTGCCTGCTCTCTTTCTCCTCATATTACTCTGCGCGAACTGCAGCTTCCTTTTGAACTGGTGAAGGTGAATCTCGCTACTAAGCATGAGGAAAATGGGGCTGATTACTTGACGCATAATCCTAAAGGTTATGTGCCTGCACTGTTGCTCGACAACGGGGAGCTACTCACGGAAGGCCCTGTCATTGTTCAGTATCTGGCCGATCTCGTCCCCGAAAAGAAACTTGTGCCTGCGAACGGCACGATGGAGCGCTACCGCCTGCAAGAAATGCTTAACTTCATTACTTCTGAACTTCACAAGGGGATGGGTGCGATGTTCAAACCACAACTGCCAGCGGAATGGCGGGTGGTGGTGGTTGAAACTCTCGGTAAACGCATGGATTTTCTCTCCAGGCATCTCGAAGGTAAGTCGTGGGTGATGGGCGAAACGTTTACGGTGGCAGATGCTTATCTGTTCACCGTGTTGCGTTGGTCTGATATTTTGAAGTTTGACATGTCGGCTTGGCCGGAACTTAAGGAATATGTGGCTCGTGTAGCTGCCCGCCCCGCAGTGCAAGCGGCGCTTAAGGCGGAAGGATTGAAGTAACTGCTCAAGGTAACCGCATTAAAAAATACGATAAGGTGTGCCTACCTTGGCAGCTGTCGATTTAGAAATGATTTGTTTTTTAGATACGGCCCGAGATGGTGGGGCGCGCCATCGTCATTCAGGGCAATGGATGCGTATTCCATCCATCAAGGTTTGACGAAGCGAAATGCGAATTTGTCGGTCGGTATTTCCATATCGAAATAAACTTGATTGCGAGGATCAGACGGATTGCGAAGAAAGTTGTTTTCTTGCTCAAGTCGAAAACCGGCTTTTTGAAGCTCTTCCAAAACGATAGCTTGGTCAATACGATGGAGCCTCTTTGCCGAGGCAATATCAGTGCCCGCTTGGGTGGAGTGGTCGATCACGATGAGGTATCCGCCAGACTTCAACGCTTTGAATAACCGCTGGTTTAATCTGATACGACGGGCAACCGACAGGTAGGCACTGTTGTGATAATTCATGATGTTGGTAATCAAATCTAGTTTTGATCCATCATTGGGTATGGGGTCTTCGAAAGGGCGTATTAGCGACACAATGTTTGGCTGGGGGTGATCGGCCAATCGTTTGATGAAAGTTGGCCTTTGCTGGTCTCCTTGCGCCCATACTGTTCCGGTGTTCCCAACAACCAGCGCAAGCAGTTGTGCTGTGTACCCGTTGCCAGTCGCGAGATCTAGTACCCGCATACCGGGTCGCACTTGGGCGAACTGCAGGAATTCAATCGGTTTGCGTGAAGCATCAGCACGCTTGTCTTCATTAGTTCGAATGGGGCTGGTAGCCGCCTGTTTGTAAAGCTCGGATAGTGTTTGCGAGTTGTTTAATTCAGGCGCGGCATATCCATTTATTCCCCATATTAATTCCCAGCATACAAAGCCAACGGTGGCGATAAGCATCAGTATCCATCGGTCACTTAAGCAGCATTGTGGAATCACAAAAAAATCTTTTCGAAATATCAAGACTGAAGATATTTTTAGCAGGTACAGCCATCTTTATTGGAGCGTGTTTGTGACAGGCATCAAGAGAACGCTAACGTTCAAACATGTGTAGGTTAGCGTCCACGTCAATAAATGTTTTTATTTATCAAGGCTTGACGAAGCGCAAGGCGAATCTGTCTGAAGGAGTTTTCATATTGAAGAAAGCTTGGTCACGAGGGTCGGACGGATTGTGCAGGAAGTTACTTTCTTCTTCCAACTGAAAACCTGCTTTCAGAAATTCTTCACCCACGACTTTTTCGTCAATGCGGTGAAGTACCTTTGCTGCTGAAATTCCACTACCTGGCTTTGCTGAGTGATCAATTATAACGAGATGTCCACCAGATTTTAATGCATTAAACAGTCGTTGGTTCAGTTTGGTACGGTCAACGGGTTTATAGGCGATATCATGGTAGTTCAGGATGATGGTAATTAAATCCAACTTGGGTATACCACTGGGTATGGGATCTTCGAAAGAGCTTATTACCGGAACGATATTCGGCTGGGGATGATCGGCCAATCGTTTGATGAGCGCTGGCCGTTCTTGGTCTCCTTGTGCCCATACGGTTCCTTTGCTCCCAACAACCAGCGCGAGTAGCTGCGAGGTATTTCCTCCGCCTGCTGCAATATCCAGTATCAGCATACCCGGCCGCACTTGGGCGAACTGCAGAAACTCTACTGGTTTGCGCGTTGCATCAGCACGCTTGTCATCACTGGTACGTATTGGGCTGTTAACCGCCTGTTGGTAACTTTCGTTTACAGCTTGCAAATTATCCCATTGAGGCGAGGTATATCCGTTAATTCCCCATGTTAAACCAAAGCTGGCGATTAACGCCGGTAGCCATCGTCCAGTTACGCAGTATTTTGTTGTTAACATGAAGATTCCTTTTAAAAGTATTGTTAAGTTGTGATGATACCGTATTCATACATCTGCAAATCCAGATTTGATAAAAGTGTAACTTAATTATATAAATTCTTAATCATTACGATGACATCAGTTAACCGTATTTTTTGCTCTTTACTTTGGCTTGATTGAGTAAGTATTCAGAAACTGCGCGTTGTAAGCCAATCTGATTCATGTCTATTAAGTTTAATCCTGAACAGCCAAAGTATGAAGTTTAAAGCAGAGACTCAAAAAAGCTAAACGAAAAAACAAGTCGTTTGATTCTGTTAAACTACAACTATTCTTGGTAAATATTCTTGGCAAAATTTAAAAACTCAGTACATGCTGGTGTTTTTAGCTAAAAAATGATCACTTGAATGGTCGGGTTCGCTTTATTCATGCAGAAGTAATAATCGATTTAGCGTTTCCTGATAGTGTTTGGGACAGGAAAAGGCCCTTATACCTCTTCGGCCACATTTGAGGTATTCTTCTTCAAGATAGAATGTGCTGCACTAAGTCAATTTCGAATTATTACCTACATTTCTATATTTGTTTATATGCGTTTAATAATCATACTATTGGTCAATTTGCTGCTTGTCCCGTTCTCTAACGCGTGGGCGGATGACGTTGTTAAGAACGATGTGTCTATGTTTTCCAAGGCCGACGAGGGCTTGCGTGCTGAATTACTTCTTTACGCCATGAGTTTGATTGGTACGAGTTATAAATTAGGCGGACAGTCTTTTGATACTGGCATGGATTGCAGTGGCTTCGTGCGCCACGTTTACAGCATAGCGACTGGAATATTGCTACCTCATAATGCACGAGCCATTAGTCGGGCTGGTATGAAAATTCATCGGGCTGAACTTCAGCTGGGTGATCTGGTTTTTTTTAATACGATGAAGCGCACCTTTTCCCACGTTGGCATCTATCTGGGTGACAATCGATTTGTTCACGCATCCAGCAGCAAATCCGATAGTGTGATGGTCTCTGACATGGGAGAGCGATATTGGGTGAAACGCTTTAATGGCGCGCGGCGCATCCTTTAGTCTAGTTCAGGATGACAGTTGAGGCCTCTCAAGAATAACAAATTACAGAGAGCATGTTTTCATCGTATTGGAAAATAATGATCACTTATGGTTAACTGGTGCATGCTTGGTTTTCTTCTCATTTAATTCATCTAACTGACACTTTGGAGTTTAAAGAAATGGACAAATGCCTGTCGTTTTTACATCGTTTTTCTGGCATTTTTGCCGCTACTACCATGCTAACGGTGGCAATGACTACTTACGCGGCTAATGAAATTGTGGTTTATACGGCTCGTAACGAACAGCTCATCAAACCACTATTCGACGCCTACACCAAGGAAACCGGCACCAGCATCAAGTTCCTCACGGATAAGGAAGGGGCGTTACTACAAAAGCTTAAAGCGGAGGGAGCCAATACTCCGGCTGATATGCTGATTACGGTGGACGCAGGTAACCTGTGGCAAGCAACCAAGCTGGGGCTGTTGCAGCCAGTGCAATCCAAGACGTTGTTAGATAATGTTCCCGCACATCTGCGTGACCCGGCTAATCAGTGGTTCGGTTTGTCGGTGCGTGCTCGCACCATCATTTACAACAAGGACAAAGTGAAACCAGATGCACTTTCTACCTACGAAGATTTGGGTAATCCAAAGTGGAAAGGGCGTCTATGTTTACGCACTTCGAAGTCGGTGTATAACCAATCGCTGGTGGCGATGATGATTCAGGAATACGGGGAACCTAAGACTGAACAGATAATAAAATCCTGGGTGGCTAACCTGGCCACGCCTCCTATATCCGACGATGCCCGAGCGATGGCCGCAGTGGCCGCTGGCCAGTGCGATATAACGGTGGTCAATACTTATTATTTCGGTGGTTTGATGAAGAAAAAACCCAATCTTCCGCTGGCGATTTTCTGGCCAAATCAGGATACGAAAGATAGCGGCGTGCATGTGAATATTTCTGGTGCAGGCATCACTCGCCATGCTAAACATCAAGCAGAGGCAGTCAAGTTTCTTGAGTGGCTATCTTCGGAAAAAGCGCAGAATCTGTTTGCTGATGTAAACATGGAATTTCCGGTCAATCTTAAGGTGAAGCCTGATGCTACGGTTGCGGCTTGGGGCGAATTCAAGCAAAACCCCCTTAACGTGGTTAAAGCGGGTGAATTGCAAACCGCTGCAGTTAAATTAATGGATCGTGCTAAATATAAATAAGTAGCTAAATGCAGCAATTGCCTATATCTACTGCAAAAGCGCCCATTGTGGGCGCTTTTATTTTTAAATTTCGTTTGCCCAGCGGTTGGGTTTTAGCGGCATTGTTGATTGCTATGCTGACCTTGGTTCCAGTTGTTGTAGTGCTTAGCTCATTGCTGACGCCGGAACGAGAAATCTGGACGCATCTGGTGGAATATCAGCTGCCACAATTGCTGACCAATACTTTCTGGCTAGTATTGGGGGTGGGGTTAGGTGTAGCAATATTGGGGGTCTCCCTAGCGTGGCTTACGGCTGTATGTGAGTTTCCAGGGCGCAAGCAGTTTTCCTGGGCACTATTATTGCCGCTGGCGATTCCCGCTTATGTGACGGCATTTGTCGCTATCGGCCTGCTTGATTTCACCGGACCGGTACAAACCCTGGCGCGAGAATGGTGGGGGCCGATTGAGTTCCCCTCAATACGCTCAAGGGGCGGTGTTATTGCGGTGATGACCTTAGCGCTCTATCCCTACGTTTATCTGATTGCTCGAAATGCTTTTCTCACCCAAGGTAAGCACGCGCTGGAAGTAGCACAGTCCTTGGGATTGTCGCCTGCCGTCGGGTTTTTTCGGGTGGCCCTGCCGATGGCGCGGCCTTGGATCGTGGGCGGCATGATGTTGGCCCTGATGGAAACCTTGGCGGATTTTGGCACCGTGGCGGTATTCAACTACGATACCTTCACTACTGCTATCTATAAGGCGTGGTTCTCGCTGTTTTCGCTTCAAGCTGCTTCGCAACTAGCTTCACTGTTGATTGTGTTCGTGTTGGTGGTGTTGTTGGCAGAGCAGCAGACCCGCACACGCATGCACTATACTCAGACTGGCAAACACAGCGTTCAGGCTCGCATTTTTCTTACGGGTGCTCAGGCTTGGTTGGCTACCGGTTTTTGTTTGGTAGTGCTGGCACTGGGATTTATCATACCTATTACCCAGTTGTTGCTTTGGGCGTCGGAAGTAGTGGAGCAAGATTTAGATGTACGATATTTGGATTTTTTCTGGCATTCGTTGGCGTTGGCTGCTTTGGCCGCGCTATTGTCAGGGGCAGTTGCCTTATTATTGAGCTATAGCGCCCGCCAGCATCCTGGTTTGCTGTTACGTATGACGGCACGTATCGCCACTATTGGTTACGCGCTACCGGGGGCGGTGCTGGCGGTCGGGGTATTCATTCCGGTGGCATGGCTGGATAATCGATTTGTGGCTGCGGGCTGGGTGCAATCGCCACTGTTGCAAGGCTCCTTGATGGTAATGCTTCTGGCATATCTGGTGCGCTTTCTGGCGGTGGCCCACAGTCCGATAGAAAGTCAAATGCATCGCATTACCCGTAGCGTGGATGAGGCTGCGCGCAGTTTGGGTGTGTCTGGTGTCAGCTTAATCGCCCGGGTGCATTTACCAATCTTGCGTGGCGGCCTTTTAACAGCGGCGGCGCTGGTATTTGTGGACGTGATGAAGGAAATGCCGATTACGCTGATGACGCGACCGTTTGGCTGGGATACTCTGGCAGTGCGTGTGTTCGAGATGACCTCGGGAGGCGAGTGGAACCGCGCTGCATTACCCGCTGTGGCGCTGGTACTGGCTGGGCTTGCACCAGTCGTTGTGCTGACTAAATATCGTTCAAAATAGCTCGGGTGTGTTGGGTTCAGGTTTAAACAAAGGCAGGGCATCTTGATTCCATAAAAAGTTAGAAGAAATTTCTAATGTTCGGGATCCTTGGGGAGGTTTCTGAGTTTATAGCTATGTGGTTGAATAAATAAAAAAGAAAATTGAAGACTACTCATCATGCTACTTGAACTTAAACACGTCAGTCAGTCTTACGCCGCACGCAAAGTATTGCGCGATCTCTCCTTTGCACTTAATGCGGGCGACATCGGCTGCCTGCTTGGCCCATCTGGATGTGGCAAGACCACTGTACTCCGTGCTATCGCCGGATTCGAGCCTATTACGGGTGGTGAAATTGTGCTTAATGGTGAGCGAGTGAGTGCACCCGGTTTTATTGTTCCTGCCGAGAAGCGTCGTATTGGCATGGTGTTTCAGGACTATGCTCTATTTCCACATTTGAATGTAGCCGCTAATGTGGGCTTTGGTTTGCATGGGCAATCCCGCGTTGAACGTAATAAGCGCGTGGAAGAGTTGTTGCACACAGTAGGTCTGGCAGGGAGCGGTCATGCTTATCCGCATGAACTGTCCGGTGGCCAGCAGCAGCGCGTGGCATTGGCTCGCGCGCTCGCGCCTTGCCCGAACCTATTGTTAATGGACGAGCCGTTTTCCAATCTGGATGTTGAGTTGCGCGAACGACTTTCGCTAGAGGTGCGCGATATACTCAAACAACAGGGCGCTACCGCTATTATTGTCACTCATGATCAGCATGAAGCATTCGCCATGGGCGACATGATAGGGGTAATGCATGATGGCGAGATTCAGCAGTGGGACAAAGCCTACAACTTGTACCATCTGCCCGAGAACCGCTTCGTTGCAGATTTCGTTGGTAAAGGCGTTTTGCTGCCGGGGAAGTTACTCAACGCTAACCAGGTTGAAATCGAGCTGGGTACATTGTCTAGCAAAACTCCTGGTGCCTACTCTACCGTAGACTGTAATGATGGCAGCAACAAAAAGGGGTGTGAGGTGGAGGTATTGCTACGCCCGGACGATATTATCCATGACGACGCAAGCCCCCTCTTAGCTCAAGTTGAGCACAAGGCGTTTCGCGGTGCGGATATTCTTTATACCTTGCGCCTGCCTGGCGGCAACCGCGTGCTTTCGCTGGTACCGAGCCACCATAACCATGCCATCGGTGAGTGGATCGGAATCCGTTTGGAGGTGGATCATGTGGTGGCTTTTCCTCTTATTAAAAGTGCGGCGTCCTGAAGCAGGCTTGTTCTTCCGTTTAGGACGCCAGATTTAAGCCACTCTCTTAATCTAATGCTTGTTTAAAAAGCCAAAAATATACTCTTTGTCCTTGAATTTTATTTATGTTTTGTGTGGGCAATTGACCTTACTACAGTCAGCATAAAGATAAAGCGCATGGTCACGGATCGTGAAACCAAGCTCATCGGCTATTTTTATTTGGCGTTTTTCGATTGCTGAGTCGTGGAATTCTTCAACCCGACCACATTGCAAACATATTAAATGGTCATGGTGCCCACCTTTATTAAGCTCGAACACCGCTTTGCCAGTTTCAAAGTGGTGACGGACAAGCAGTCCTGCTTGCTCGAATTGTGTGAGAACACGATATACCGTTGCCAGACCGACATCGAGCCCCTCTCCGATAAGCATTTTATAAACATCTTCGGCGCTTAAGTGCCGTACCTCGGCATTTTCGAACAGGTTGAGGATTTTTAGGCGCGGTAGCGTAGTCTTGAGGCCGACAGTCTTGAGGTCGTTTGGTGTAGTCATTAGGTTATCCTTTAAAAAATTATTAAATTGAGTTTCACTCTTTAAAAATACATGGTATGAATATTTTGCCATTGATAGCCGCATCATGCCAGAAATGGCTGTCTACTGGCTTTTCTTGATGCTCTAACTTAAATAATTTTTTCGGCCTGATATTTTTGCATGAAGCTACAGGGATGGATTTGGTTTCCATTCACAGCAATTTTGGAATTTTTAGAGCGGTACCGCTTACAAGCGGTTCGAAGCAACCATTACTTTACCAGACCAGCGTCTTTAATACTTTCGAATGTATCTATTGGACGTACACCAACTTCTGTATGGTAAAGCTGAATCAACAGAGTGAGCGATGTTAAGCCTTAATACCGAAGTCGATAATGGGACGGACAGAGTGCATGTTAAGCGCTCAATATATTTCGAGGGGAAGTTGTGCTGAGCATGGAGCTCAGTCTTGATGCGGTTAAATTGCTATGAATAATGATCGCCTCGTTATTTATCTTGCGGGTCAGTTATGAATCCGATTTTACTTAGACCGCCCAACTGTGCAGCAGCCATTACCTCTACAATTCTTTCATATTGAGTAGTACGTTCTGCACGTATATGCAATTCAGGCTGTGGTGTCTTTTTCGAAGCTTCAGCGATACGGGCATTCATTTGCGTCGTATCAATGGTTTCGTTATTCCAATACATCAGGCCTTGCGCATCAATCGACAGGTTGATGTTCTCCGGTTTGATTTCATCGCGCTGGTTGGTCGCGCGTGGCAAATCAATTTTTACGCTGTGGTTTATCACCGGAATTGTGATTATAAATATAATTAACAATACCAGCATGACATCGACTAACGGTGTGGTGTTAATCTCCGGGTGAAAGTCGTCGTCCGTATCGGACAGAGAGCCCATTCCCATTATGCACTCCTGACGGCGACAATTTTAGCGCCATTATCGCCGACAATCTCGGTACTGCAGGAACGGGCGCCAGTGATGAATAGCGCGTGTAAATCGAATCCGAATTTATTCAGTTTCGCAATAGTGGATTTATTACTTCGGACTAAAGCGTTATAGCCAAAAGTGGCCGGAATTGCTACCGCCAAGCCTAGCGCGGTCATAATCAATGCTTCGCCTACTGGTCCCGCAACCTTATCGATACTAGCTTGTCCTGAAGTGCCGATGGATACAAGAGCGTGATAAATACCCCACACCGTACCGAGCAGGCCAACAAATGGTGCGGTCGAACCAACCGATGCCAATACCGCCATACCGGCTTGAAGTTTGCCGGAAGTTTCATCTATCGCTTGCCGCAATGACAGCGTCACCCAATCGGTGAGTAATAGCTGGTCGTGCAAATGACCTTTGTGCGCAGCATGATGGCGCATGGCGGTTACGCCCGCGTGGGCGATATCGGAAAATGGATTGTTGGTGCCAAGCGTGGCAACACCTTCAGTCAGGTTGGTAGTATCCCAGAATGCGTGACCGGCAGCATGTGATGCACGACGATAGCTTAAGAGTTGCAGCGCTTTAGTGACAATTACGTACCAGGATGCGATCGACATAACGACAAGTATTGCAGTGACACCCTTGGTGATTAAATCACCTTGGATCCATAAACTTTCTAATCCGTAAGGACTTGCTTGCATGATGATTCCTTCTTTAGTTATCCAAATGAAAGGTAATAGGCACAATGGCATAAACAGTGGTTGCTCTGCCATCTTCGATATGCGGCTTGAACATTGCGCGCAGGACTGCTTGCCGCGCTGCTTCGTCGAGCCTAGGCGATCCCGATGTTTTTTGTACATCGACCCGCGTCGGGCGGCCCGCCTCATTCACCAATACGCGAAGGGTAACCCGTCCTTCTTCACCCATGCGTCTGGAGAGGGGTGGATATTCCGGTGCAGGGGCTTGTTGATACTCCACGCCGGTTGAAACAGTCTTGGGTTGAGAGGGAGGAGGTGGGGGCGCAGACGTAGGCGGGGCGGGCGCCACCGGTTCAGAGGGCGGAGCCACTACGGCCGGTTGAGGTGGGGCAGGCGGTTGCGGAGGAACGGGCGGTGCCGTGATGGCTTGTTCTGACGGTGTTTTGTTAATAACCGGAATTACTGGTGGTGGAGTGACAGTTTGCTTGACGACCGGCACTGGTTTTGGTGGCGTTGGCTGAGGTTCTGGCGGCGTTGGTTCTGGTGTATTGTCAACTGTGATTAAGCTGACAAATACTTCTTTTGGTAATCCTTGTTCGGCTTTTGGTAATGCTTGCTCGGTTTGGTAAAACCAGCCGTTCAGCAGTGCGTAGATAAAACCGAGGTGAAGCAAGATGATCAGCAGCAATGGTACTAGGCGCTTGACCTGTGGCCAAGTCATTATAGGGAGATGGGGTGCTGAAAATAATGATATTGCGCTCATGTGCCGTTTTTATATTGCAATTGCCATTGCGCGGGATTAGCAAGAGGCTATTGCTTGTATTAAATATTAAGGCATATTAAATGAGAGTTGACAAGCTAAGAGGCTGGTTTAGCGGCATTCGTTTTTCGATCGGAGAAATAGGCATAGATTAACCAACCTAAAGGTAAAATACCAAAGCTATACGAAAGCCATTGACTATACTCACCTTCTGGTGACCAAGGCTCGGTGGCTACATGCCAATAAGCGTTATCGACCAAAGGTAATGCACCCGCTTCGGTAAATTCATGGAACGCATAGAATATTAATTGCAATGCAAAGATTGTCATGAAGACAGCGGTAAACTGAAAAAATTTCTGTAAGTTTATGCGTCGCCCAAATTTGACCCAAGCCCATGCGAGTAAGGCTGCCAGTAACACGCCAATCATTGCTCCGATTGCCATGCTTGATGTTTCTGCTTGTGCCGCGAGTGAAGCAATCATGGTTGCTGTTTCGACTCCCTCACGTCCCACCATAAATGCGGAAAAGAAGAAAGCGATCATCCAGGCGCGGCTGGAAGACTGTTCCGATGCTTTATTGAAGCCATCGGTAATTTCTTTCTTCATAAACTTGCCCATCTTGCTCATATGCACTGTGCAATAAATGACTGATACGGCAGCGACCAGTGCCATTATCCCCATCCAAAATGGAGAAATAGCGCCGATGCGAGCCAGCACTACCCCTAGCAATGCAGACAGTAGTAGCGCAAAACCCACGCCACTATGTACTGCAGGGATGAGTTCGCGACGGTTAGTTTGTGTTAAATAAATTAATGAAATTGCAATGATCAAAAAAGCTTCCAAGCCTTCTCGAAAGGTAATCATCAGTGTTTGAAACATGACTTCTCCATTAAGGTGTGCAAGCCGATGGGTGTGGGGATCTCGGGTTTATTTGAGATTAGTATTTTTGCGACCAAGTTTAACTTGTTATGAGGGCAACCTAAAGCCTATCCATTTGGCCTATATGTGTTGATTGCTATCTCGCGCTTTTGATGAAATAAATTCTAATTCTTAAATATCGATAACAGAACTCGTATTAAAGCGGAAGCCAATGCAAGTACAGTGCCACCAGAAGTTTCATCTCTTTTTAGTTATGAATACTATAAAAATCCAAGAAATGTAAATGCGAATAATTCGCGCTTATTATCATCGCTATGGGAAGAAATTGCAAGTTTTTGCATTTCAGTGTAATGAGCAATGGAGGGTTTAGTTCCAGAATGGGCAAAGATAATTAATTCTAAGATGCATCCCTATGGTTATTCATTTTCAAGACGGTAAAGCTGGCTTAACGGCGGGTTGCTGCCACCCTCCAGCCAATGCCTTAAACAAGTCAGCAACTGCTGTACGTTGGGCACGCTCTGCATCTATACGGTTCAGTTCTGCTTGCAGGTAATTTCGCTCAACATCCAGAAATTCCAAGCGGCTGGAAATGCCTACTTTATATCGCAATTCCGCTTGCTTATGCGCTTTCGAAAGTGCCCTGCTGCGGGAGCTTTCGACTGTTAGGGTCTGGCGCGCAGATTCTTGTGCGAACAAAGCATTGCGCACATCGGCGAAAGCGCTGGCGACTGCCTGCTTATATTGAGCTAACGCCTGATCACGGCGAGATTCTGCTAACTTTACGCCAAACTTAATGCGACCAGCATTAAAAATTGGTTGACCAATACCAGCGGCGAACTGAAAAATACCCGCCGGTCCCGAAAATAGATTAGAGAGTGAGATACTTTCACTACCAAGATAGGAGGTTAAACTAATTGTAGGGAAGAATTGCGCGCGCGCTGCACCGATACGTGCATTCATTGCTATTAATTTTTGTTCTGCTTCTTGTAGATCTGGTCTGCGCAGTAATAATTCAGCCGGTAACCCATCTGGTACCCAAACATTAGTAAGCATGGGTTTGCCACGCTCTAATTTGCCATTCATCACGTTGCGCGGTGAGCGGCCCAGTAACAGCGCGAGACTTGCTTCTTGTTGGTCACGAGCTTTAGTAATGGAGATAAGTTGTGATTGTGCAGTGTCAGCATCGGCCTCAGATTGGTGAAGCTCATATTCTGAAATAACTCCTACCTCGTGACGTTTTTTATCTAAGACGAGCCTTTCCTGACGTCCGGCTAATACTCGGCGTATAGCAGACTCTTGGGCATCAGCCGACAGCAAAGCAAAATATTGCTGCGCCACCTGTGCCGTTAGTGATAAGCGTACAGCATTGATGTTAGATTGGGTCGCAAATAGATCTGCACGTGAAGCTTCGCTGAGGCGGCGGAATTTTCCCCATAAATCCAGCTCGTAGCTGGCATCCAGGGTAACGCGCGAGAATTCCAAGATACGTACTGGAGGTATAAAAAACCCGGGGTTGATACTTCTTTTGGTGCGTGATTGAGCTCCATTGGCGTTGAGTTTTGGATACTGATCTGATTCGGTTATTCCAAGTTGGGCACGCGCTTCTAATATTCGTGCAGTGGCAACTTGGGCATCCACATTATGAGTAAGTGCTTCATCTTCGATCTTATCGAGGACTGGATCGGCATATAAGCTCCACCAGCGTTCCCCCGCAGCATTTACTGGTTTGTCTGTAGCAGGGCTGATAGCGCTTGGCTGGCTTACCCAATGTTCAGGCAAATCCATTTCCGGACGTTGGTAGTTTGGCCCAGCGGCGCATGCAGCTAGTAGCAAACCACTAAACAGAAGCACGAGCGATGTTCTGGCTTTCGTGAGATAGTTATTTGTGCAATGTTTCATATTAATAGATTGCGTAATTTTTGGGTTACGCATGATCGTCTTCCTGATGCCGGCGTGGATGACCGGGGAAGATGCGACGAATGACAACAAAAAATACCGGCACTAAAAATACCGCCAGAACCGTTGCTGCTACCATTCCTCCCATCACACTAGTGCCAATGGCTTGGCGACCATTAGCTCCTGCGCCTGTGGAAATAGCCAAGGGCAGTACGCCTAAAATAAAGGCGATCGATGTCATTAATATGGGACGGAATCTTAATCGGCAAGCTTCCAGCGTAGCATCAAACAGACTGTAGCCACGCTCCTGCAGATCTCGCGCAAATTCAATAATCAAGATCGCATTTTTAGACGAAAGACCGATGATAACAATTAGTCCTACCTTGAAATAAACATCGTTTGGCATGCCTCGCAACGTCACGGCTAGTAATGCGCCAAGGATGCCGATGGGCACTACCAGTAGCACTGCCACTGGAATTGACCAGCTCTCATAAAGCGCTGCCAAGCACAAAAATACGGCAACTAATGAAAGGCCAAAGAGTAATATTGCCTGGCTGCCAGACAAGCGTTCCTCATAAGAGGTTCCAGACCATTCAAAACCAAAACCTGGTGGTAATTGGCTAGCCACTTGCTCCATCGCTGCTATTGCATCGCCACTGCTCCGACCGGGAGCGGGTCCCCCGGAAATTTTCATTGATGGCAGGCCGTTGTAACGATCCAGCTTCGGCGACCCAACATCCCAGCGCGGAGAAGCAAATTCGGACAGGGGTACCATTGCGCCCTGAGCATTTCGTACAGGCAAGCGCAATATTTCCTCAGGTGATGTGCCTACGCTGGACTCTGCTTGCATTTGGACCCGCAAAATACGGCCTGCACGCACGAAGTCGTTGATATAGGCAACGCCTAGTGCCGATTGCAGGGTTTCATTCAAATCAGCTAAATCAATGCCTAGGGCACGCGCTTTTAATCGGTCAATATCCAGCCGCAATTGTGGCCCTGCTTCTTGTCCTTCTGGCCGTACGCCTACTAATGCTGGATTTTGACCGGCTAGGCCTAATGCCATATTACGCGCTTCTAGTAGTTTTTCACGTCCCTGACCCGAGCGGTCCTGCAAGCGAAAATCGAATCCGCCCACAGCGGCTAACTCCGGAATGGGTGGTACGTTAATGGAAAAAATCATGGCTTGTTTGATGCGAAACAACGTCATGTTGGCGCGTTGGACTAGAGAAGAAGCAGAGTTTGCTGGCGCAGGACGTGCATCCCAGCCCTTAAGCCGAACGAAAGCAATAGCAGCATTCTGGCCACGACCAAAGAATGAAAAACCAGCCACGCCTATAACGTGTTCAACCTCAGACTGTTTAAGATAAAACTGCTCTACTTGAGTAAGAACCTCGAGCGTACGTTCACTAGTAGAACCTGGTGGCAACTGGATCACGCTAATAAAATAACCTTGATCTTCCTCAGGCAGGAAGCTGGTTGGCAAACGTGAAAATAGTCCCCCCACCGCAATCAGAATGACGGCATAGATAATCAGATAGAACCCGGTCTTTTTCAAAACGTGTCCCACGCCAGATTTGTAACGTTGGGTCGTTCTGCTGAAGAAACGATTAAACCAGCCAAAGAAACCCTTGTCAGGTTTTTTTTCATTTTCCGGTGTGTGTTTCAGCAATGTGGCACACAGCGCTGGCGCTAACGTTAACGCCATCAACATTGAAAAGGCTATAGTCAGTATCAGCGTTACCGAGAATTGACGATAGATGGCGCCGACAGAACCACTAAAGAAAGCCATCGGAATGAATACTGCAATTAGCACCAGAGTGATGGCAATAATGGCATTTATAATCTGCCCCATCGCCTTGCGTGTGGCTTCGCGTGGCGGTAGTCCTTCTTCGGTCATGATGCGTTCGACATTTTCCACTACCACAATGGCGTCATCCACCACAATGCCGATGGCCAACACCATGGCAAATAGTGTCAAAGTGTTAATTGAGTAGCCTATAACGTATAAGCCCACGGTGGCTCCGATGAGAGCAATCGGTACAACGATAGTGGGAATGACAGTGGCACGAAGACTGCCCAGAAATAGATACATAACCAAAAAAACGAGGACCATCGCTTCTGCTAAAGTCTTCACAACTTCCCGGATGGATATTTCAACAAATTGAGAGGTGTCATAAGGCACCACCCAATTGATTCCTTTTGGAAAAAATTTGGCTAGCTCCGTCATCTTGGCTTTGACAGCTTTAGCTGTATTCAGGGCATTGGCGCCTGGTGCTAAGCGAATGGCTATGGCTGAAGACGGTTGACCATCAAGACGAGCGGCCACGGAATAATCTTGTGCCCCTAATTCCACCGATGCTACGTCTTTAATGCGCACTGTGGAGCCATCCGGGTTGGCGCGCACAATGATGTTGCCGAATTCCTCAGGGGATGACAATCTGCCTTGGGTAACGATGACCGCGTTCAATTGTTGGCCAGCCATTGCTGGTAGTTGTCCGAGCTCGCCCATGGCAAGCTGTATGTTCTGCGCTCGTACCGCGCGTGAAACATCGCCTGGGGTCAAGCTGAATGCATGAAGCCGTTCTGGCTGAAGCCATATTCGCATTGAATATTCGGTGCCAAAGAGTATTCCTTCACCGACCCCGGGCACACGGCGGATACTCTCCAGTAGGTTAGCCGCCACATAACTGCCAAGCGCAACGTTATCGTGGCTTTTATCTGGCGAAACAAGTGAGACGAACATCAAGTAATTTCGTGCTGATTTCGCTACAGTTACCCCCAAGCGGCGCACATCCTCTGGCAAACGCGCTTCGGCACGCTTGATGCGGTTTTGGGTTTCGACCGAGGCAATGTCCAGATCAGAGCCAGCTTCAAAGGTTAGTGTGATGGTACCGCGGCCAAGCTCAGAGGACGAATCCATGTAGAGCAAGTGTTCGATGCCGTTCAATTCCTGCTCAATCAAGGCAACGGAGGTTTCTTCAACTATTTGGGCGGAGGCACCAGGATAGCTAAGCGTAATAGCCAGAGCCGGAGGAGCTACAGCCGGATAAGAGGTAACCGGCAAGCTGCGTAGCGCAAGTCCTCCGCCAAGCAGGATTGCTAAGGCGATGACCCAGGCAAAGATGGGACGGTCTATAAAGAAATTAGCTAACACGTCAGCCCTCTATTTTTTCGCGTGGGCTATTGCCACTGGGGTATTTGCATTTGCAGCTTGATTTAAGGGGATGGGCTTCACAATGCTGCCCGGCCGCACTTTTTGCAAGCCGTTGACAATGACCTGTTCACCGCCTTTTAACCCCTCGGTGATGATGAAATCTCCACTCGCCATACTGCCCGTTTTAACCCGCTGAACTGCCACCTTACTCTGGGGATCTACAATCATCACAAATTGTCCCTGTGCATCCGCTAGCAGTGCACGTTGAGGTATTTTGAGGGCGTTGTCGATATTCGCCTCTGGGAAGCGAATACGAACAAACATTCCGGGTAGTAGTTCTTGTTTAGGATTTGGGAATTCTGCCCGGAGTGAAACGCTATTTGTACTGGGATCAACGGCCAAATCTGAGAACAGAAATTTGCCCGATTGGGGGTAGACACTTCCATCTTCAAGAACCAGCTCCACTCCAGCTGACTCGGTTCGCGTCAACTTGCCAGCTTTAATTGCCTGCTGGAGGCGGAGAGTATCCGCACCTGATTGCGTGAAGTTTACATAAAGAGGATGGACTTGCTCGATAGTTGCAAGTAGCGTGGCTTCGTTACGGCCTACAAGTGCCCCTTCGGTAATTTGGGAACGCCCTATGCGACCCGAAATAGGAGCGGGTACACGGGTGTTGTCCAAATCTTCCCGTGCCTTGGAAAAGGCTGCTTCGACCTGTTTGAGCTTGGCTTCTGCCAATTCATATTCTTGCCGGCTCACTGCCTTTGCGTCTAGAAGATATTTATAACGTGCCAATGTCTGACGGGCAACCGCCACATCTGTTTTGGACGCATCATGGGTTGTCTGATAGTTGCGTGAAAAAATCTGATACAGCGAATTTCCCTCTTTAACATTGCTGCCTTCGGTAAATTTTCGTTTTTCAACCACTCCTTCCACTCTCGCTCGTACTTGGGCTGTACGATATGCTTGCAGGCGACCGGGCAAATCTTGAGTGAGAACTACTGAGCTTCGAGTAACAGTGATTACATCGACTTCGGGAGGCGGAGGGGTTGCAGCCGCTGCAGTTTTTGATTGACTGTCACCAGAACCGCAACCTGAAAGCAGTATGGGAAAAAATATGGCCGCACAAGCTGCCTTGCAAACTGACAAGAAAGCGTCTTGTTTCATGTATATCTCCAGTAAATCATTTTCCTCAGTTTAACCAAGTCATCCGTAAAAATAACAATCCTCCTAAACATATTCAGAATAATTTCTGAATGGTTAAGCGCAGGTAGTCACGGACATTTGTTTTGAGCAATCTGCTTCAAACCAGCAAGAGAAAATTCTCCGATATGTTTTGCAATCGCTTCGATTTCTTTGTGGTCATAGCTCAAATTTGGATGCAATCGCTGAATTACTGATTGTCCGTGACGGTAGTACACGCACTGGCCGAAAATACTGAACACACAGCGGCGCAATTCTGCTTCACTGATCTTGTTACCCACGATTTCGCGCACTAGGCTAGCGACAAACTGATGTATCGGTACGATGGCTTCCTGCACGATCTTCCCTAGTACTGGAGTTGGCTCCGCCAGTTCGCGTGCCATGAACTGGCATTGCACTGAGAATTCTTTTTTATCCAGCAGTTGCATCAAAAAATCGTGGATGAAATTAAGTAAACGCACTTGGGCGCAGATGGAGTCTTGATTGATTTTTTTGCACAATGCTAGCAACGGCTCAAAATTCAAGGTGGCAGCGAACAAAGCTTCTTTACTGCTAAAATAATAATTCACCGCTGCAATATTTACTTCTGCATGACGGCAAATTTCACGTACGGTAGCATTTTGAAAACCATTTTCCGAGAAAACCACACGGGCGGCCGCAAGCAAGCGTTCGCGTGTCTGTTCACTCAAGCTAATTTTTGTTTCAGTAATCATGCTGGAGAGGTGCTCAACGATAAAACGCTGGAAGTAATTAGATTCTTATCGGGCGTAACTACGATCAAATTGTTCTCCTCTTAAGAAATAGTTAAACAAGTGTATCAAACGTTTGTTTTGAAGTAAACAGAGTGATATTCATGACGCTAATTTTTTAAAAGTTGATTCATATTAAGACTTGTTGTTTGAAGGTGAACAGCAGCGTTGTTGTGCTGATAGCGAACGATTATGATGTAACTTTCGCTATGGGCTAGACTGATATTTTTTGGACTGGCGAACGATAGGGATGGCAAACTTAAAAAAGTATGGAGGTATTGCGCAGAGGACGATACTTCGAACAAGAGATTGACCGAAGTTTGCGTTCGGTAATATCTGTGCTATAAGTTGTCGGATTGTGATTTGGTAGAGATAAGAGCAGAGTGCAGTCTTACGTTTGCTCACAAGATGAACATGTGCCGGGTAAAGCATTTGACACAGAAATTTGAAAAAAGTCGTTTGTCTGTGCAGTATAAAGCGCGAATGAAATTTACCTCACTCCATGTATATTCCACCATTTACATGTAAGGTCGCGCCGGTTATGTAGGCCGCTCCCGGACCGGCAAGGAATGCTACGGTGGCAGCAATGTCAGCCACTTGCCCCAAGCGTTTTAACGGCACATGTTCAACCAATTTGTCGCGTTGTGGCTGTGATAATGCTTCAGTCATATCCGTAGCGATAAAACCGGGTGCGATGCAATTAACAGTGATGTTTCGACTCCCAATTTCGCAAGCTAGCGATTTGCTGAAACCGATGATGCCAGCCTTGGAGGCCGCGTAATTAGCTTGTCCCGCGTTGCCCATACTGCCTATCACCGAGGAGATATTGATAATGCGGCCATGGCGTGCCTTCATCATGGCTCGCAGTACGGCGCGACTCATTCTGAATACAGATTTCAGGTTGGTGGACATGATGTCATCCCACTCTTCATCGGTCATACGCGCTAGTAAATTGTCGCGAGTAATACCCGCGTTATTTACCAAAATAGAAATTTCACCATATTGCTTTCGAGTATCGCTGATAACCTGATCAATTTGTACGACATCATTGACGTCCAGCGCCATGCCACAGCCTTTGAGACCAGCTGCTGCCAAATATTCACTAATTGCCAGTGCTCCATCTTGGGTAGTTGCAGTGCCGATCACGGTTGCACCCTGCCTGCCTAGTTCCAATACAATTCCTTGCCCGATACCACGACTGGCGCCGGTTATTAATGCGATCTGTCCTTGCAAACTCATTCACCCTCCGGTTGTTTTATGACAATGCTGCCCATGCGGATTTCAAGGCTATGCTATCGTTCAGTGCCAATGCCTGTTGGTTGGTATCAATGCGTTTGTTCAGACCCATCAGCACTTTGCCTGGTGCACATTCCACGTTATGTGTAATAAATTTTTGACTGAAGCATTGCACGATTTCTACCCAACGTACCGGCGAATATAACTGACGTACGAGAGCATCTTTAATAGAGGGTACATCCATATAGCTTTTTACATCGGCATTGTGCAGCACCGGAATGGAGGGGACTTTCATCATCACGTCATTTAATCTCACGCGTAATAATTCCGCCGCACCACGCAATAGACTGCAATGTGATGGTACGCTCATTGGTAGCATCAGCGCGCGTTTCGCACCTTTGACCTTGGCCAACTCCATACCACGTTCTACCGCTGCACGGTGGCCGGCAATTACTACCTGTCCGGGTGTATTGAAATTGACGGCTTCCAATACTTCGTTTTGAGCGGCTTCAATGCACACTTTGAGCACGCTTTCGTCATCCAACCCAAGAATTGCAGCGATGCCCCCTACGCCATCCGGCACGGCTTCTTGCATACATTCAGCTCGATAACGCACCAGTGGCAAAGCATCAGCAAATTGAAGCGCTCCACCTACTACCAGCGCGGTGTATTCGCCGAGGCTGTGACCAGCCAGTAATGCCGGTGTCGGAGCATTCAAGCTTTGCCAGGCGCGATATACCGCCACTCCGGCAGTCAGCATGAGCGGCTGCGTATTTATAGTAGCGTTGAGTTCCGCATCACTGCCTTCCGCAACCAATTTCCACAAGTCTTGGTGCAATATATCGGAAGCTTCGGCAAAGGTATCACGCACTACGGGGAAGTCGGCATAATTGTTCATCATGCCGCGTGATTGCGAGCCTTGCCCTGGAAAAACGAAAGCGAATTTAGTTATAAGCACTTGGAGAATATTATGAGAAGTTACCAGCGCAGTAAAACTGCACCCCAGGTGAAACCACCGCCGACTGCCTCCAGTAGCACATGCTGACCGGACTGAATGCGTCCATCGCGCACTGCGGTGTCGAGCGCTAGTGGAATGGATGCCGCCGACGTATTGCCGTGATGGGCAACGGTCACCACAACTTTGTCCATGCTCAGTCCAAGCTTCTTGGCTGTGGCTTCCATTATGCGAATATTGGCTTGGTGAGGAACGAGCCAATCGATGTCGGTACACTTCATTTTGTTCTCGGCCAAGACCTCTTCCACTACTTCACTTAGTACTTTGACAGCGAACTTAAATACCGCCTGGCCGTCCATTTTAATGTAAGGGTCGCCGAAGATTGCGCCATCACGTATGCCGCCGTCAGCGCTTAATATGTTACGGT
The DNA here is from genome assembly GCF_013168275.1 of Candidatus Nitrotoga sp. AM1P. Taxonomy (GTDB): domain Bacteria; phylum Pseudomonadota; class Gammaproteobacteria; order Burkholderiales; family Gallionellaceae; genus Nitrotoga. The sequence goes on from NZ_AP019547.1 coordinate 2,740,175, forward strand.
GGCTACCGTCGGCGTGCAACTTGGCGGATAGGATGCCCGGCACATCGCTACGCTGCAATACTACCGCGCCTGCCCCATCACCAAACAATACACAGGTAGTACGATCTTCCCAGTTAAGCAAGCGTGATAATGCTTCGGTGCCTACTACTAAGGCATTGCGTGCCTGCCCGCCTCGAATAAATAGATCAGCGGTATTTAACGCGTAAATAAAGCCGCTGCATACAGCCTGTACGTCGAAGGCCGCGCCATTTTTAATGCCCAGCTTGTCTTGCAGGATACACGCAGTACTGGGTAGGATGTTATCCGGTGTAGTCGTAGCGACAATGACCAAATCAATTTCATCTACGCCGATTCCAGCCGCCTCTAGTGCGCGTTGACTGGCATGCACTGCCATATCACTAGCTTGCTCATTTTCAGCAGCAAAATGCCGTTCGACAATGCCGCTGCGGGTGACAATCCAGTCATGCGAAGTATCGACCAGTTTTTCAAGATCGAAGTTAGTTAACACCTTGGTTGGTAGGTAGCTGCCGGTACCGATTATTTTTGAATATATCAGGAAACCTCCCTTGTTTTTTGTTGGCATGCATCATGCCATTTCTCTATGTGCTCGCTAATATGATGCAACATGCCGCCGCGCGCTTCTTCGGCGGCACGTTCAATGGCGCAAAAGAAGGCGAACGCATCGGCAGAGCCATGACTTTTCAGCACGATACCTTTCAGTCCCAATAGGCTGGCACCGTTGTAACGGCGAGGATCAACACGGCGTTTGAATGCCTTAAGTACCGGAGTGGCAAGTAGCCCGGCCAATTTGGTAAATATATTACGGTTAAACTCTTCACGCAGGAAACCACCCAACATTTGCGCCAGTCCCTCTGTTGTTTTTAGTGCAACATTACCGACAAAGCCGTCACAAACTACTACGTCAGTTACTCCCTTGAAAATATCGTTGCCTTCGATATTGCCGTAAAAATTTAAATCGCTTTGCCGCAACAGCTCGCTTGCTTGCTTGACGATTTCATTGCCCTTAATATCTTCACTGCCAATATTGAGCAGACCTACCGTAGGATTATTTTTATGTTCAATAGCATAAACCAGAGCGGTACCCATCAGGGCGAACTGTAATAAATTCTCAGCGTTACAATCCACATTCGCGCCAAGGTCTAGCATACAGACTTGCCCCTTATAAGTGGGCAGAAATGAAGCAATCGCGGGGCGGTCTATGCCAGGCAACATTTTTAGCACATAACGCGCTGTTGCCATCAATGCACCAGTATTTCCGGCACTTACGCAAGCAGACGCCTCGCCATTTTTGACAAGATTAATGGCCACACGCATGGAAGAATCTTTTTTACTACGTAGCACCAATTGGGGGGATTCATCCATGCCGACCACTTCGCTGGCTGCCTGGATACGCAGTCGTGGCTCAATAGACATTTTGGTGATGCGCAACTCAGCTTCGATGGCGTCGGGCAAGCCAACCAATACGATAGTATCGGTTGGATGTTGTTTCAGATATCTCACCGCAGCGGGAATGGTGACGCGCGTTCCGTGGTCGCCACCCATGGCATCAATGGCTATTGTGACATCCACCAGGCGATCCTCTTACGCTTTGCTCAACTTGGATTTGGGATACATGGATGCGTCTGCACCTTTTTATGTGGTGGGTATCCGCTACCGCAAGTGTGTTTAGTCGCCTTTTATTTTGATAACTCTTTTGCCGCGATAATAGCCAGTTGGACTGATGTGGTGACGCAGATGTTGTTCACCAGTAGAGGGTTCAACCGCTAGCGCCGGGCTAACCAGAAAATCGTGCGAGCGGTGCATACCACGCTTGGATGGGGATTTTTTATTCTGTTGGACAGCCATATTAACTCCTTACAAAACCTATAATAAAAAACTACTTGTATTTCAACTCGGACAGTACAGCAAATGGATTTTTATCTATCCGATCTGGCTCTTCCACTACATACCCTTCTTTCACAGGTCGACAAATGCCTACAGGATGTCTTGGTGCAAATGGCAAATTCAGTAAAATCTCTTCCTCAAACAAAGAAAATACGTCCAAATGACTATCAACTAAAATGCTATCTATCTCATCTTCCTCAACAGATAAGTCATCCAAGTCTTTCACCAAAAGTAATTGGGAAAACAGCTTTAATGGATAAATTAAGCCCTGTAAACATCGCTGACACCGCAGTTGGCAAAGTCCGTTCAGTTTCACTTCCAACATTGGTTTGTCATTGCTGTCACGAAAACCGCGCAGGATGTAGCTAATGTCTTCTTTGTGATCGTGTTCAAAACCAGCATCAAGAACAACCAGCTTATCTTGAAGTCGAGGCATTTGAGCCATTGCAATCTCACCGCGTAACTCTCGGTTGTTATTAGCAAAGTCCAAGCTATCAATAAATTGCCGTTCAAACATAAGGCGAGCATGATATATATCTCACCTGTTTTTGTCAAAAAAGCCTATCGATATTAATCGTATTGGCTGTAAATGGACTTAACGTAATGCTTGACGACAAGGTCAGTGTTAGGTGATTCTTTATAGATTACGTTCATATCATTCCGCACAATGCCTGTTTTTCGCTACGCGATAACTCTTTGATCTGTAGTTCGCGCTTTAAGGCAGCGGATTTATCGACGCATGGCTCGACGTGCATTAGTCGTACTGGGCCACGGCCACGAGTATATTTCGCCGCCTCTCCAGCATTATGCGCGGCTAGACGTTTTTCCAGATTGTTGGTGATGCCGCAATACAGAGTACCGTCTGTACAAGAAATGAGGTAGCAAACCCAGCTCATTGTGAATTCCTCAATGCGTTCTTCCACCTTAAGCTTTTACGTTGGGAGAGTGTGTGGAAAGTGGGTGAGGAGTGGGCCTTCGCTGCATCAGTTTGGCTAAGACGAGCATCATTATCAAAATAATCAGCACTGCCGCGTTGCCCCAGCGCACATAGGGTGTACTGCCGGTATAGCCCTGCGCCTGCCCGGTGAGTATGCCTTCCTCATGTTGTGGCAACATCTGCTGTACGCTGCCATCGCGCCTGATGATAGAGGTTACGCCAGTGTTCGTGGCGCGCAGCATCATGCGTCCTGTTTCCAGTGCGCGCATTTGTGCGATTTGGTTGTGCTGCATTGCAGCGTGCGATTTACCATACCAGGCATCGTTGCTGACATTTACCAGCAAGCTTGCCTCCGGCAAGTAACGGATGATTTCTTCGCCGAATACATCCTCATAGCAAATTTGTACGGCAACGCGTTGACCTGCTATGCGCAATACCGGTTGCCGCTCCCCGCCGCGTGCTAAGTCAGACATGGGAATATTCAATACTTCGTTGACGACCCAGCCCAACGCTGGGCGCAATGGGATGAATTCGCCGAAGGGCACCAGATGGTTTTTACGGTAGTTTTGGCTATTCGCTGTGCCAAGCGTAAATACGCTGTTGTAGTGCAGTTCATTGTCACTTTCAAAGGCACCGATAAGAATATCGCCGCCATTTTGCCGGGCGTGCCTGCGCAAGATATCCATGTAATTTTCCGGCAGATTGTGGCGTAGCAGGGGCAATGCGGTTTCCGGTAAAATGATCAAACGTGCATCGGTTTGCAGCACCAGTCGGCGATAGGTTTCCAGCGTGTCGATCAGTTTTTCTTCGTGGAATTTGAGATCCTGCGGAATATTGCCCTGCAACAATGCAACCTTGAACGGTTCCCCTTCAGGCTGTGTCCAGTTTATGGCACGCAGTGCCGCAGCGCTGGCCCATAGCAGCAACAGCGCCGCCAGTGCCGCTTTCCCTTGAGTATTCCAACGCATTTGCCACAATAGCGCCAGCAATCCTGCACTTATCGTTACCGCTAGTGATACACCATAAACGCCGAATATTGGCGCATATCCCACCAAGGGGCTAGCAGATACTTGTGAATAAGCCAGTGTTAGCCAGGGAAAGCCAGTGAACAGCAGCCCGCGTATCCATTCCAGAAGCACCCACAATGCAGGTATTACCAGTATCAATCGCACCCAGGAAGGAACTCGCAATCTTGCCTGTGTATAACCAATCAATGCGGGAAATAACGCCAAGAATGCAGCGAACAGAGCGGTAGTGGAGAGCGCTAGTAAGAGTGGCATGTCGCCGTAATCATGCTGCGCAATATATAGCCAGCCTATGCCGGCACTGAATAAACCAAAACCAAAGAAAAACCCCAGCCATGTTGCCGCACGTTTCCCATTTGCCTGGTGCCACAGCCAGAACAGTGCAGCTAGTGAGAAGATAACAAGAGGGAATAGTGAAAAGGGTGCAAAGCCTGGAACGGTAAGCAAGCCAAGACAAAAAGCAATAATGAATCTATACGTAGAAATGAATTTCACAGAAAATTACCGCCGGATTGATCTTGCTAATTATATGGCTTCTCCAATATTATTTATAATTGCCCGTGGAAACTTGAAATTCAACTTATAAAGATGCAAGGTGCAATTTTTATGAGTATTGCTAAATCGCTAATGGAAGGTTCGGAATGAAAACTAAAGCTATAATTTTTGACGTAGACGGCACGTTAGCAGATACCGAAGAGGCCCATCGCCTCTCGTTTAATAGAACATTCGCGGAAAATCATCTTGACTGGAACTGGGACGTTGCACTGTATGACAAGTTGCTTAAAGTGACGGGCGGTAAAGAACGAATCCATCATTTTATTACTGCCTATGTACCTGATTTCCAGAAGCCGGCTGATTATGAGGGTTTTGTAAAACACCTTCATTTGGTCAAGACCGCGCATTACACCGCGATGTTACGCGAAGGTGGTATTCCACTGCGCCCTAATATAAAACGATTGATTACCGAAGCCAAACAGGCAGGATTGAAGCTTGCCATTGCTACGACCACCTCGCTGGATAACGTCGTGACACTTTTACAACAGGGATTGGGCGCTGATAGCGAAGCTCTATTCGACGTCATTGGTTATGGCGATATCGTTCAGCATAAAAAACCCGCACCTGACATTTATTATTGGGTGTTGGAGAGGTTGGGCCTCGATGCTGCTGATTGCATAGCGCTGGAAGATTCTGAGAATGGCTTGCGCTCCAGTTTGGCCGCTGGATTGAAAACTTTCATCACAATTAATCACTACACGAGCAAGCAGGATTTTTCTGGAGCGTCAGCAGTACTGGATGATTTAAGCGATCTGGAAAGTTTTTATCAGGTTGCGGGTCTGGATTTCTCCAAACAGACGGTTTCTGTTTAAAATTTTGCAATCAATATTTTGATACGCTCTCCTGATCGGGAGAGTGCTCTCCTTGCTGAATAGCCAACGTAAATTTAATGGCTTCTACTTATTTTATCTAAAGCGCGCTCGCAACGAATGGCATAACCATAGGAATAATACGAGTTGCAATCGTGTAGCATAGCGCTCCCGCATCGTTTCTGGAGTAGCCGCACCAGTATGTATTGCTATCACTGCATTGGACTTGATTACAAAAAAATATGGAAAAAATACGCCTTTCAAAACTGATGTCCGAACAGGGCTTGTGCTCCCGCCGCGAGGCAGATAGCTATATTGAACGTGGGTGGGTGTTGGTGGATGGCAAGCCAGTAACTGAGTTGGGTACGAAAATAGATCCTGCCCAGCGTATCACGTTGAACCGCGCCGCCCAGGCACAACAGCAAACACGCGTAACGATTTTGTTGAATAAGCCAATTGGTTTTGTGTCCGGGCAGGCAGAAGACAACCACAAGCCCGTAGTTACCCTGATTAATGCTTCATCGCGCTTTGCCAGCGATCAATCACCGCTGTCTTTTCATCCCATGCATTTGAAAGGTATCGCGCCCGCGGGCCGGCTGGATATTGATTCGCAGGGTTTGCTGGTATTGACTCAGGATGGCCGCATCGCCAAACAACTTGTCGGCGAAGATTCCGGCCTCGACAAAGAATATCTGGTGCGCGTGCAGGGAAAAATTTTAGCTAACGGTCTATCCATGTTGAACCACGGTCTTAAACTGGATGGAGAGGTGCTTAAGCCTGCTAGAGTAAGCTGGTTGAATGATGATCAATTGCGTTTTATTTTGCGCGAAGGCAAAAAACGTCAGATTCGTCGCATGTGTGAGCTGGTTGGGTTGAAAGTTACTGGGCTAAAGCGCGTGCGTATCGGCAAGATTAAATTGGGCGATTTGCCCAGCGGGCAATGGCGCTACCTGCGCGAAGACGAAGCATTCTAATCGTTGCAAAATTTTGTGATGTTCACCGACGAATTTAACTTCGCACTCCCCGACCACTTGATTGCGCAACACCCGCCCGAGCGGCGTGATGCCAGTCGTTTGTTGTGCATACGTGGGGAGGCTAGAGAAGACTCCCTATTTGCCAATTTACCATCCCTGGTACGTGAACATGATTTGCTGGTGTTAAACGATGCGCGCGTGCTGAAGGCACGTCTTTTTGGAGTAAAGGAAAGCGGCGGTAAAATTGAAGTATTGATCGAGCGCATTCTTGATGAACATCATGCGCTGGCCCAAGTGCGCGCCAGCCATGCACCCAAGCCGGGCAGCCAGTTGTTGCTGACAGGGCATCTTCCCGTTACGGTGTTGGGACGCGAGCGAGAATTTTTCTGCTTGCGCTTCGACAGCACAGAGAATGTGTCGACATTGTTGGAACAATACGGGCAGTTGCCGTTACCCCCCTATATCACTCATGCAGCTAATGCCGAGGACGAAGAGCGGTATCAGACGGTATATGCATGTCAGCCCGGTTCGGTAGCTGCGCCCACGGCAGGGCTGCACTTTGATGAGGCAATGCTCGCCACCTTACGCGCTCAAGGTACGCAACTCGCCTATCTAACTTTACATGTCGGCGCTGGCACTTTTCAGCCGGTGCGTGCAGATAATGTCCGTGATCATGTGATGCATAGCGAACGTTATGTCATTCCGCAAGCCACGGCGGATGCCATTCTGAAGGCACGGGCGCGAGGGGGGCGGATCATCGCGGTTGGCACGACCAGTTTACGTGCACTGGAAAGCGCAGCGCAACAAGGCCGGTTACTAGCCGGGGAGGGTGAGACAAGTATTTTCATTGTTCCAGGGTATCGTTTCAAAGTGGTGGATGTTTTGTTGACTAATTTCCATTTGCCCAAGTCCACTCTACTGATGCTGGTGTGCGCTTTCGGTGGCATGGACGCAATGCTCGCTGCCTATAGCCATGCGGTGGAACAGCAATATCGTTTTTTCAGTTATGGCGATGCCATGCTGATTGAGCGGTAGCATGTTTGTGTAGATACCGTCTTTAAAGTCAAACATTTTTCAAGTAATCGTGTTGATACGGCTGTTGAGTTTTGAGAACGCCAAAGCACAAATACACCAGCTTGCGCATTGCGGCACCGAGTGAGGACATCTTGGACTTGCCTCGGGCAAGCAGGCGTTGCACCGAACTGCCCGACTGTCGTTCCACCGGAACGAGTCCCAGATAAGCCGCCAACTGTTCAGCTGAACCGAAATCATGGTTGTGTATCACAGAGAGTATATTGCTCCCCACCTGTGGGCCAATTACTGGAATACTCTGGAGCAATGCCCTATCTTTCTGAAGATTCGAATGCTGGTCGATGTGTGCGTCAATATCCTTTTGTAGCTGGGCTAACTGCTTGACCAAAAAACCAATGCTCTCTTCAAGTGATTTATGAATCAGCGCTGGCGTGTCTGTGGCATGGGCTTTTTCCTGGCGATTGCGCTCGCGTTGTAAATCCTGGGCAATGGCTTCACGACGTACCAACAACGCTTGCAGTACCCGCGCTTCCTGAGGGGGCGGCACCCAAGCTTTGGGTTTGAGTAATGCGCCATAACGGGCCAGCACAACGCTGTCCACGCCATCAGTCTTGGTGCGCACGGCCAGCCCACGGCCAAAATCTTTAATCTGCGCCGGATTGATGATGGATACCATCACGCCAGCATCCGCGAGCGCCATGGCAGCTTGTTCGTGATAGACGCCGGTGGCTTCCATGACGATATGCAATGCTTCTGGGGAAACGTTTTGTTTGGCAACCCAAGCCAGCAAATCAATAATGCCTGACGGGGTGTTTTTCACTACTTTGGTCTTGTGCTTGTCACTGGCTTCATCCAGCAACAGGCAACAATCTAATTTTGCTTTTGCCACATCTATACCGAGATAGAACATGATGACCTCCTGTTACAATGTTAGCCAACTTCGCCCACTTGCCTTGTGCATGCAGGGTTCACCCCTTGGATACCGTTCAGTGTCTATGCTGGCGAAAGGTGAAGCAGAGGGCTTGATTTACGTCACAAGGTCGAGCCTTAAGGGTGGGCTCAAGCTTCCTTTGCTTCGTGTGATGGTAGCTAACCACCACGGAAAGAAAGATACAAGGGTGGGCACGTCTTTGTGCCCACGCGACTTGACTGTCGGAATTTTGTGAACATGGCCGCATTCACGGCCATACATTAATATGTTCCAACAATAATTATTTGTCAGTGCTCATGGACGTCTTTCGTTGCGATGTGGGATGGCATCATGAGGCGATCAATGTAAGCCATTGAAACCGCTGAAGCCACGAATGCCATGTGGATCAGAGTTTGCCACATCATGGTTTTTTCAGTCAGATTGGGCGCGTTGATGAATGTCTTTAGCAGGTGGATGGATGAGATGCCGATAATGGCGGTGGCCAGCTTTATCTTAAGCAGGTTTGCATTGACGTGCGATAGCCAGTCCGGCTCATCTGGGTGGCCTTCCAGATCTAAGCGGGAAACGAAAGTTTCGTAGCCACCTACAATTACCATGATTAACAGGTTGGAAATCATCACCACGTCGATCAAGCCGAGTACGATCAGCATGATGTCGGCTTCGCCAAGATTAGGTACTTTTCCGACTAGATGTGTTAGCTCTACCATAAAGTAAAATACGTAAACGCATTGGGCAATGATTAGTCCAAGATACAGTGGCAGTTGCAGCCAACGGCTACCAAACAAGATAGTTGTCATAGGTTTATAACGGGAGCTGATATTTTTCTGTTGCATGGTTTTCCTTGAATGATGTTACTAAATTCAGAATGCTGTATGGTTTTGGCGCTGTATTTTAATTTGGTTACGCTGACTGCTGCACTGAAGTAGCCTGTCCGTAACGGACGGAAAAACGAAGCACATATAATAACCTACTCATTTCGTTTCCCTGTAGTTAATGTCATCACACCGCCAATTCAGTATGGTGCATTGTTCTGGTTATGCTTCGGGCGAAATATGTAACGCGATAAAACTTCCACTCGATTTGATCTCGTTCAGGATTTTGAATTTATAGAGTGTTTTTAATGCGCAAAGCTTTCGCCACTACAGTGCGGATAAGGTGAGGGGCAAATAGTTCGATGAAGTGATAAGTATAGCCGCGCAGAAATTCGTTGCGGCGGATGGCAATGCGCGTGGTGCTGGATTGAAAAAGATTGCCGGTATTTATCATGCGTAAAAGCTTGTCGCGCTCTGGAATGAATGCCATTTGGGCAACAATGCCGATACCCAAGCCTAACTCTACATAGGTTTTAATTACATCCGCATCAATAGCAGTGAGTACGATGTTAGGCATGATGTTGTGTGCATTGAAAGCAGCGTTGATCTTGCCGCGCCCGCTAAATGCGAAGTCGTAAGTAATGATGGGATATTGAGCAATTTTTTTCAGCGTCAGCTTTTTTTCCGCCAATAGCGGGTGCTCTGTAGGCACCACGATGCAGTGGTGCCATTCATAGCATGGCAAGGTTGTCAGTTCGTCATACATAATAAGGCTTTCAGTGGCGATGGCGATGTCTGCCTCGCCATTAAGTACTTGCTGTGCAATTTGGGTGGGGCTGCCTTGATGCAGGTTGAGTTTGACTTTTGGATAACGTTTAATGAATTGTTTGACCACTGGCGGCAAGGCATAGCGTGCCTGGGTATGGGTGGTGGCGATGGTAAGTGAGCCACTATCCTGACTGCGGAATTCTTGTCCCACTTGTTTTAAATTGTCTACATCATGGAGCATGCGCTGGGCAATTTCGAGCACGGCTTTGCCTGGTTCGGTGATGGCGGTGAGGCGTTTGCTATTGCGCACAAATATCTCGATCCCGAGCTCTTCTTCCAAAGATTTTATCTGCTTGCTCAGCCCGGGTTGTGAGGTATAAAGAGCTTTCGCTGCATCGGAAATGTTTAGTTCATGTTGAACAATTTCATGCAGATAGCGCAATTGTTGTAAATTCATAGCAATTTTTCTTATAACGATAGATTATAAAATACTAACATAATGTTATTGGATAACATTATGGAGGTGCGCTACCATGCGCGCCGTTTTAGGGAGTTTAGATGGACTGGCTTTATACATTTTCTGGTTTTATAGTCGGCTTTGTGGTCGGCGTGACCGGCGTTGGCGGCGGCTCCTTAATGACACCGGTACTGGTGCTGGTGTTCGGCATTGCCCCGGCCACAGCAGTCGGCACTGACTTGCTGTATGCGTCACTGACAAAGATGGGCGGTAGTTGGGTGCATGGGCGACGCGGCACGGTGGATTGGAAAGTGGTTAAGCTGCTGGCCACGGGTAGTCTGCCCGCCGCTCTCCTTAGTATGGCGCTGCTTCATTATTTGGCGCTGGACGAGAAACATTTGAAGTCGCTTATTACCAGCGTGTTGAGCGTTGCATTGTTGTTGACTGCTGCAGCGCTGCTGCTTAAGCCGTATTTGAAAAAGCTTGGGGAACGTCCTGATGGTGCGATGTTCGAACTGCATGCGCATCATTTAACCGGTGCGACTATTTTAACTGGTGCGGTTCTGGGTGTGCTGGTAACTATTTCATCGGTTGGTGCGGGTGCGTTGGGCGTGGTGGTGTTGCTATTTCTGTATCCGCGCGCGCCTATGGCCAAGATTGTCGGCACTGACATTGCACATGCGGTGCCGCTTACCTTGATTGCTGGATTGGGTCATGCTGCGCTGGGTACGGTAAATTACGGGCTGCTGGGCAGTTTGTTGCTGGGTTCGCTGCCCGGGATTTATCTGGGCAGCCATCTTGGTATAAAGATCCCAGACCAAGTGTTGCGTCCGATTCTGGCGACCATGTTGACTATTATCGGTATCAAGCTGATGTTGTACTGAAATTGTTGCTTGATTGATAAAGTGCGTTTAAAAATTTGGCCGCGGAGGCAAGGTTAACTTAACTTGGCTTTATAATGCGCCGTTAATGTAAGGAAATTAAAAAATGTATAAATATGATGTTTATGATCATCAAATTGTTAATGAGCGCGTCGCTCAGTATCGCGACCAAGTGCGCCGCCGTTTGTCAGATGAACTGACAGAAGATGAATTTCGTCCGCTGCGATTGCAGAACGGACTTTATATGCAAATTCATGCGTATATGTTGCGTATCGCTGTGCCCTATGGCATGTTGTCCTCTGCGCAGATGCGCATGTTTGCGCACATCGCGCGCAAATACGACCGGGGCTATGGTCATTTCACGACTCGTCAAAATCTCCAGTTCAATTGGATCAAGCTGGAAGAGACCCCGGATTTATTGGCTGATCTTGCCACAGTTGAAATGCACGGGATTCAAACCTCCGGCAACTGCATTCGCAATATCACGTCCGATGAATATGCGGGCGTTGCGGCTGATGAGATTATTGATCCGCGTCCATACGCCGAGATTCTGCGCCAGTGGAGCACTTTTCATCCAGAATTCGCCTACTTGCCGCGCAAATTCAAAATTGCGATAAATGGTGCAACCGAAGACCGCGCCGCGATCGCAGTGCATGACATTGGGCTGTCTGTGCTCAAGAATGAGCAAGGGGAAATTGGTTTTCGCGTGTTGGTAGGTGGCGGCACGGCACGTACCCCTATTATTGGTAGCGAGATCCGCGACTTTTTGCCGTGGCAGCATATGCTAACGTATATTGAATCCATCATGCGTGTCTACAATCAATATGGCCGCCGCGACAATATGTACAAGTCACGCATCAAGATTCTGGTTAAAGCCATCGGGATTGAAGAGTTTAGACGCCAGGTCGAAGCGGATTGGGCTGATATCAAAGATGGTACGGGCACGTTGACTGTTGAAGAACTGAACCGTGTTGCGGCCTACTTTACAGCGCCCGCTTATGAAACATTGCCGGCAAATGATCCGGGTGTGGCGTCATACAAGACTGAGAACAAAGCTTTTGCCAACTGGTTGCAGCGCAACGTGAAGCCGCACAAGATTCCGGGTTATGCGGTTGTGGTACTGTCACTTAAGAAAACGGGCATAGCACCGGGAGATGCGAGCGCGGAGCAAATGGATGTCGTGGCAGATATGGCAGATCGTTTTAGCTTCGGCGAACTGCGAGTTACTCATAAGCAGAATTTGGTGCTGGCCGACGTTAAACAATCTGACCTTATCAGCCTTTGGAAAGAAGCAGCAGAGCATGGTATGGCATCGCCGAACATTGGATTGTTAACCGATATCATCTGCTGCCCCGGTGCAGATTTCTGCACCTTGGCATTTGCCAGATCGATCCCGCTCTCAAAAATGATTGCAGAACGTTTTGATAATCTTGATTTTCAACATGATATTGGTGAGATCGAGCTCAATATGTCAGGTTGTGTTAATGCTTGCGGGCATAATCATGTGGGACATATTGGTGTTATCGGCGTCGATAAAAAGGATGGTGGGGAGTGGTACCAAGTGTCGGTTGGTGGTGCACAGGGTAATGATGCTGCAATCGGTAAAATAATTGGCCCTTCTTTTAACTTCCAACAAATGCCCGAGGTGATTGATCGGCTGTTGCAAGTTTATGTGCGTGAGCGCCTTGAAGAAGAGCTTTTCATCGACACGGTACGCAGGATCGGTATGGCACCCTTTAAAGAATTTGTGTATGCAACGCCGATTGATGCAGAAGATACTGTTGATAAAAATGCTTATGGGTTTATCAGCAAGCCTGATAACTATACAGTTCAACGTAAATCGAGGTTTTAACGATCATGATTATTAAAAACAAAGCCGTTGTCAGCGATGATTGGACTATCCTCCGCCTGAGTGAAAATGAGACGCCAGAATTAGTCATCGTTCCTGCCGGGAAAATCATTGTTCCGCTTAAAGTTTGGCAGGCGCAACGGACTGCGCTGCAAAATCGCGCTGAACTGGGTGTTTGGTTGGCCAGTAATGAGCGGCCGGAAGAATTGAAAGGCGAGGTGGAAAAATTTGACGTCATCGCTGTTGATTTTCCTAAATTCGCGGATGGTCGTGGTTATTCGATTGCTTACAATCTACGCGCCCGTCTCGGCTACGTTGGCGAATTGCGCGCTATTGGTGATGTGTTGCGTGACCAGATGTTCTACATGCAACGCGTCGGCTTTGATGCTTTTGCGCCGCGTCCGGACAAGAATATTCATGATGCGCTAAAGGGCTTAACAGATTTTTCAGAAACCTATCAAACTTCGCTGGATCAAAAACTACCGCTGTTCCGTCGTGTAAAACGTGACGGAATTGCAACAGCAGGTTCAACTAATGAGTGAGTTGCAACTAAAAATTGATCAAGTACGCACTGTGTTGGCCAATGCTGTGCGTGACTACGCTCCCGTTATTTTCGCTAACAGTTTGGGGGCGGAAGATATGGTGCTGACCGATTTGATCAACAAATATCAGTCCGATATTGAGATGTTTAGCTTGGATACCGGGCGTCTGCCGCAAGAAACTTACGATCTGATGCAGGAGGTTCGTGGGCATTACAGCGTGCCGCTGCAAATTTTTTTTCCGGAGGCCCGGCGGATTGAAGAGTACGTCGCTCAAAATGGAGTGAACGGTTTTTATGATAGCGTGGAGCTGCGTAAAAGCTGCTGTCATATCCGCAAGGTGGAGCCGTTGCGTCGTGCCTTATCGGGCAAACGTGCCTGGGTCACAGGTATGCGTCATGAGCAGGCGCCCACGCGGGGGGGTTTGCAGGTATCGGCGTTCGATACCGATAATGGCTTGCAGAAATTCAATCCGCTGCTCGATTGGAGTAATGCTGAAGTATGGGAATACCTCAAGCAGTATGAAGTGCCGTATAACAAACTGCATGACCGTTTTTATCCCAGTATTGGTTGCGCACCCTGTACGCGTGCTATCACACCGGGCGAAGATATCCGCTCCGGACGCTGGTGGTGGGAGGATGCGCAAAATAAGGAGTGCGGTTTGCACGTGAACAAGATTACTCCGATCAGGCAGATATAGACTGTTTTGGCTTTTGGTAGCTGTCTGGAAAAGCGTGCCTTATTCACCCGTGGCGCATTATTTGTTGAACCATAGATTCAGTTATCTTGAATTTATATTTTAGAAGTTGAGAAAAAATGAGTAATCAACCTTTTACCCACCTGGATGTGCTGGAAAGTGAATCTATCCACATCATGCGAGAGGTGGCGGCGGAATGTAAAAATCCTGCGTTGCTATTCTCCGGTGGCAAGGACTCCATCGTCATGCTGCGCCTGGCAGAAAAGGCTTTCCGTCCGGCGCGCTTTCCGTTTCCGTTGGTGCACATTGATACCGAGCATAACTTTCCGGAAGTGATCGCTTGTCGTGACAAACTGGCATCTGATTTGGGCGAACGGCTAATCGTACGTTCGTTGGATGGCTCGATCAAGAAGGGAACGATTGTGCTGAAAAATGCAGATCAGGGACGCAATGCCTTCCAGTCTGTGACCTTGCTGGAAACGATTGCCGAGTTTGGTTTCGATGCTTGTATTGGCGGTGCGCGCCGGGACGAGGAGAAAGCACGAGCCAAGGAGCGCATCTTTTCTTTCCGCGACGAATTCGGTCAGTGGGATCCGAAGAATCAGCGCCCCGAATTGTGGGATACATACAACACGCGGGTGCATGCCGGTGAAAATATTCGCGTGTTTCCGATTAGTAACTGGACAGAAATGGATATTTGGGAATATATCGCACGCGAGAAGCTATATATCCCCGACATCTATTACGCTCATGAACGTGAAGTGATCCGCCGTGACAATGGTATTTTGCCCGTGTCGCATCTGGTGCAGCCGAGGTCGGGTGAAACGGTGGAAAAAATGATGGTGCGTTTCCGTACGGTGGGCGATATGACTTGTACCTGTCCGGTAGAGTCACATGCCCGCAACGCGCAGGAAATTATTGAAGAAACAGCAATCACACGCATTACCGAGCGCGGTGCTACACGTATGGACGATCAGACCTCAGAGGCATCAATGGAACTGCGCAAAAAAGAAGGTTACTTTTAATTATGAGCAACATCACACAGCTACTTCGTTTTATCACTGCTGGCAGCGTCGACGATGGCAAGAGCACGTTGATTGGCCGCTTGTTACACGATTCCAAGTCTATTTTTGAAGACCAACTTTCTGCCATTACTAAAACCAGTGAGCGGCGGGGCGGCATGGGTGCGGTGGATTTATCACTGCTCACCGATGGCTTGCAGGCGGAGCGCGAGCAGGGAATTACCATTGACGTAGCTTATCGTTATTTTGCTACCCCCAAGCGCAAATTTATCATCGGCGATACGCCTGGGCACGAGCAGTACACCCGCAACATGGTAACCGCAGCCAGCACAGCGAACCTTGCTATTATTTTAA
The DNA here is from genome assembly GCF_013168275.1 of Candidatus Nitrotoga sp. AM1P. GTDB lineage: Bacteria > Pseudomonadota > Gammaproteobacteria > Burkholderiales > Gallionellaceae > Nitrotoga. The sequence continues at coordinate 2,755,722 of NZ_AP019547.1, forward strand.
TTGATGCACGCAAGGGTGTACTGACACAAACACGCCGCCATACTTATATCGCCAGCTTGGTAGGTGTGCCGCACATAGTGCTGGCCGTCAACAAAATGGACATGGTGGATTATTCGGAAGAAACGTTCGATGCGATTTGCGCAGAGTATCGTGCATTTGCCGGCCAGTTAGGCCTGCATGAGATGACCTGTATTCCAATGTCGGCATTGAATGGCGACATGGTGGTGGAGCGCGGCGAAAACTTGAATTGGTATCAAGGCAGCCCACTATTGGAACTGCTGGAAAGTGTGGTGATTGACGATGACATCAACACTACCGATTTCCGTTACCCGGTGCAATGGGTGTGCCGTCCGCAGACGCAGGAATATCATGATTTCCGCGGTTACATGGGACGTATTGAGTCGGGAGATATCGCGGCGGGCGATGAAATTACTATTCTGCCTTCCGGCCGCACCACCAAGGTGAAGGAGATCGTCACCTACGATGGCAACTTGCAACGCGCTTATGCGCCACAATCGGTCACGCTAACGCTGACGGATGAGATCGATATTTCGCGCGGTGATATGTTTGTGAAGTCTGCCACTATGCCGCAAGTTTCCAAGGAATTTGAGGCCATGCTGTGCTGGCTGTCTGAGTCTCCGCTTGGCCTGAATCGCAAATACATTATCAAGCACACCACGCGTGTGGTGAAGTGTTTGTTTGCGCGCCTTGAATATCGTGTGGATGTTAATACGCTGGAACAGCACGACAGCGCCACGCTCAATATGAACGACATTGCCCGCGTGGCGATGAAGGTGCAACAGCCGCTGATATTTGACAGCTATATTAAAAACCGCTTTACGGGCAGCTTTATTGTCATTGATGAAGCGACGAATAATACTGTCGCGGCGGGAATGATTATTTAGGCTCGCGCACGAGATTATCAATCGAATACTCGTCGGGTTCGGATTTTATGAGCCTGATTTTCATTACTCAATTTTAGGCGGCGAATCTGCGCCGTTGATGCTTACAGTGCAGATTCCTATAGCAAAGATCAACGTAGTGATAAAGAAGCGAAAGACATAAAAAGCTACAAATCCAACCTTGTGGTCGAGGAAAAAAACTTATAGAATTATGCTTAGGAGAGCTTATTAATTCGTCCGCTTCATTTGGAGAAGCTCATGAAATTAAGGTTGGTGTTAACGAGTTTCGCGTGTGTTGCACTCGCGTTTGTGAATCCCCCCACATATTCAGCTGATCAGGTCGAAGCGCCGCTCGTTTCCGCGGCGAGTGTTGGCCAAGTGCCCATCGTTAACAAACACAATCAAATCCTCTACATCGTGGATTTGTTCGACGGTACCGAGTTGCAGTTCTCCGAAGTGCGTGACCCGAACAAGAGGCAACGTGATAACGATAAATTTCAAGAGCGTCACCCAGATAGAAATAAAAACATGGTCGAAGCATTTCAAGAAGATTACGGGTTTGAATACATTGACATGACAAGCTGGGTAGGTCTTTCGTTCACTACCTACCTAAACAACGGGCAGCTACAAAAAATTCGTCGCGACCCCCGCGTCGAACGGGTCACCGAGGTTAGCTACGTGCAGTTCAGTCAAACTCCGCCCTGGAGTGATACGCCGTTGCCGCCGGGCTGGACACCGAATCCAGCCCCGGCAAATTTTTTTGGCGGTGGGGGTGGCTCTGAAATTAGCGCCTGGGCGCGCGTTGCTGTTAACGGAAAGATTAGTACTGCTGTAGCGAAAACTCAGGTCTATGTTTTAGATGATAGTAACCTGGCAACTCCCGAACCCGGTTCGAATACCGGGCCATGCGTTGACGTGTTTGCGCCAGGCACTGACATTTGGTCGGCCTGGAGTGACGTGCCGACTCTCCAAAAAGGAAACGGTACGATCTACAACAATTATGGACGATTGAGTGGAACGTCAATGGCAGCTCCGCATATTGCTGGCGTTGCAGCATGGTTGGCGGAGACGTACAACCCCTCAAGCGCCGGCGCGCTTGAGACGCTCGTGCGTAGCTATATCGTCGCAGGATCAAACCCACAGCGTGTACGGCTTCCATGATTGCATTCAGTCGATCAATGGCGCATAAAAACTGGCTCTTAGCAGCGGCTTTTGCGTTACTCGGGTCAGTGCCATTTTTGCCTTCATGGGCTGCAAGTGTCGTTGAACCTGGCCCGTTTTCAGTCGTTCCACGCGAGGGGCTTTTTTTGGAGTTTGTTATACCCCCTCCACTGGACTTTTACCCCGATACTTATACGCGGCTTTTTACGCAAACAGAAAATCTGCCGCCGACCGCACAAGGTGATTTTCCGAAGCGGTCTAGTGTTCGGTTTGTGAATATTTCGTCACCGTCTTCTTTTTTATCTGCTTTTGGATTCGACCTGCGCAGTAGCAGTGGAATCGAGCCGCGTGTCCACTTTGAAAACTTGTTTTCAAGTTTTAAAGCTTTTCACAGTGACACTGTAACTACTGTAATCTCTGAGTATTATCCGTCTGGCCCCTTTCTTCCCAACACCCTTTCGGAAAAAGGGACTATAAGCGCTCCGGGCGTGCCGAGTTGTGGCGTATCCCTATCCATTGTGCCGCCTCTTTTAGGCTGGAGTCCACCCCCAATGGTTCCTTGCTACACAATCTCTGAAGGTGTGCAGCGAGCTACTACCGTTACGGGGTTTGAATTTGAAGAGTTTGTCGTCTCTGGACTCAACGAACTCAGCGCTGGTTTAGGGATTGGCTATGAGTTAGGCGTAACAGGCTACTTTGGAGTGATCAAGTTGCGCGATCTCCCCGCTCCAAAACGCGCGGGTACGGTGATCGAATTCCGTAACACACAAGATTTCCCCAAATCACCAGGCGGTAATTTTTTCTACACAAGCGATCCGGAGGAAGCCGTATTTCTTGATTCCGGCGGCGCGGGTCACTTTGTCCGCACGGGTAAGTCGTTCAACGCAGGCGGTTTCGTGCGTACCTGCCGCTTCTATGGCAGCGTCTCGCCCGGGCCAAACTCACACTTTTTCACGGTGGGCGATGCCGATTGCGCGGCGTTAAAAAATTTGCAAAAAACGCCGCGCCCAACGACTGCGCAACAGTGGAATTTCGAAGGTTATTCGTTCCCGATGAGTGTGCCACGGAAAAACGCTGACGGTTCATTTTCATGCCCGCAAGCGAGTGTTCCGGTGTACCGGGCTTACAACCGCGCGTTTGCTGACAACGGGGTGAAAAATGCGTGGGATTCAAATCATCGGTATTCAACGAACCAGCAAGACATCGCCGAAGTGGTGGCGCTCGGTTGGGCAGACGAGGGCGTTGCGATGTGTGCGCCCGCTTAAATGCGGAGCATTTGCTCTAGCAGCGTGTTTTTGAGTCAGGAGTAGAGATGGGCTAAGGCGCGGGCGCAGGCTCTCGTCGCTGACGATCTTGTTCATGCCAAGTATCTGCGGTGCGACTTTGTCACCGCGCAACTCGGCGACGTGCGCATAACGTCGCTGCCCATCGAGAATCGAGAGTAGTCAGGTGCCGGGGACGTCGACTTTTGCGGGTGCGTTGGGGCTGGTGTACAACATCGGGCAGCCCCCCATCTAGCGGGCGAATAACCCAATGATTTTGAGAAAATCGGCAAAGAACGTCAACTGCCTCAGTGTGGCCGGACTTCCGGTCCCGTCCCAACGAACCTGAAATCACCCGCCTGGTGTCACCAAGCGAATGTCTTCCACTACCCGTTCCTGGGCTTGTACCTGTAACGCCGAATCAACGGCTTGTAGCCTCGCTTTTTGCTCAAATTCACTCACCCATTGGGTAACTCTCCGCATCCGCCGTTAATCCGCTCCAGTATTGGGTTCGCAGCCGTTTTTACAAGTTCAGTTGAAGGAAATAGGATGAATGGTGTGTCGCATAATTATGTGTGTGTGTGGTATCTTGCGGGCTAATTTAGCCTATGCACCTTGAGATGCCATGAGCCTGTTTTCACTAATTGCCGCCCTATTGCTGGAACAATTACATCCGCTTGCTTCGCGCAAATACTTGTTTGTTTGGCTGACACGCTATGTCAATTTTTTTCAGCATCACTTAAATACGGGTGAGCATAAGCATGGCAAGATTGCCTGGCTACTTGCGGTGCTATTACCATTATGCGGGACAGCTGCGCTGTATGGGTTATCGTATTTTATCTATCCGGTGTTCGCCTGGGCATTCAGTGTGCTGGTACTGTATCTCACCATGGGCTTCCATCAGTTCAGTCATTACTACACCGAAATTCATCAAGCATTACGTGACAACGATTTGGACAAAGCGCGCAACATCCTTTCTACATGGCGCGGAGTGTCATGTCATGACCTGAATTATGAGGAGGTTGCGCGTGTCACTATCGAAGAAGGGTTGCTGGCCTCGCACCGTCGTGTGTTCGGTGTCATAGTATGGTTTGTGATTACAATGCTGCTGGGGCTGGGGCCAGTCGGCGCAATACTGTATCGTATGTCGCAATTCATTTATACGCGTTGGGATAATCAGAAGGATGTCGAACTTAGCGAATTCGGGATGTTCGCACGACAAGCCTACCATTGGATAGAATGGCTGCCGTTGCGCCTTACCGCCACGATCTTTGCTATTGTCGGCGATTTTGAAGATACGGTGTATTGCTGGCGCACACAGGCACAAAACTGGCCTGATCCAGAAGCAGGCATTGTGCTGGCAAGTGGTGCGGGAGCGATTGGTGTACGACTTGGATTGCCAATTTCACAGGGTGGTTTGCCGCTGGATCGTCCCGAATTGGGAATTGGGGATGAGGCTGACGTGGATTTCATGCAAAGCACTGTAGGTTTGGTGTGGCGTGCACTGGTATTCTGGATTGTGTTGTTGTTACTGCTAGGATTGGCAACATTAGTTAGGATCTGATATATCCGTAATATTGGTTCCTTGTTTGATGAGTTATTGTAAGCCAATTAATTACTGCCTTCCCAAGGAGGCAAGTCAGCACTTACTCTGGCTAATCTCCTGAAACAGCTTTAGTCTCCGTGCATCGATCTTTCCTTCTTGCTCTGTTTTTTTCAGTGCGCAGTCCGGCTCATGGGTGTGATGACAGTTATGGAAGCGACACTGACCGTGGTAGGCTGCAAATTCCACAAAGCCCGCTTCGATGGCACCAAAATCCAGGTGGTGTAGCCCGAATGCTTGCACACCGGGGCAGTCTATCAAATGGCTTTCCGTATTTAAGTGATAGAGACGTGCGTGGGTGGTGGTGTGTTTTCCTGAATTCAGTGCGGTGGAAATTTCACGTGTGACGGCTTGTGCATCCGGTAGTAATTTATTAATGAGGGTGGATTTACCCATGCCGGATTCCCCTACCAGTATGCTGGTGTGGCCTTGTAAAAAGGGGCATAGAGGGGCTGCATTCTCTTTGGCAGACAGTTCCAGCACACGGTAGCCGATGGCGCGGTAGGCTTGTAGTTGGGTACGCGCAGTTATTGTTGCTTCCAGTAAGTCGCATTTATTCAGCACGATGAGGGTTGCAAGTTGTTGGTCATGTGCGGCGATGAGGCAGCGCGCCAGAAGTTCGTCACTGAATGAAGGCTTGCTTGCTACGACTATAATAATTTGTGTAATGTTGGCGGCAATGAGTTTCTGGCGGTAGGCATCAGAACGGTATAGCAAGGTCTGGCGCGGCAGGATATGTTTGATCACCCCTTGCGCATCACTTATGCGCTGAATTTCTACAATATCACCACATGCCACTTCGCTTTTTTTACCGTGAGTCAGACAGGGCAGTAATTCTCCATCAGACAGTTCAACTATATATTGGCGGCTGAAGGCGGCGACCACTTGCCCTTGGATAGATCGGTTCAAACCTTAAGCAAGGTGTCTACCTTGGCGGCGCAGATGAAGTCATTCTCTGACAGGCCATTAATGGCATGCGTGGAATATTCTACATGGCACTTGTTGTAGCTCACACTCAGATCGGGATGATGATCTTCGCGGTGCGCAAGCCATGCCACTGCATTTACGAGGGCCATGGTCTGATAATAGTTTTTGAACTCGAAAACTTTACCGATCGTGTGATCGCGCTGTACCCAGCCATCCAGTTGCTTTATCAGAATGTTAATTTCATCTTGAGATAACGGCTGTATACCGCCTTCGCAAGGCTTGCATTTTTTGTTTGTCAAATCACAGAGGGTGGTCATAGCGTTTACTTGAATTTATAGAAATGCTTGTTGAGATAGGCGGCGAGGTCTAGTTTTTCCTGTGTGGAAAAATTAGCACCCACATTACGGGTACATACATTAATTTGTGCCGTTAGCTGCTGCGGGTCAGTTACTTTGCGGTTGGGACGCGTGAAGATGGCATTGCCGTCACCGCCCATCTTGCCGTTGTGGCAACGGTTACATTGGTATTTATCGAATAATTTTTTACCGGCTTCAGGTTGACCATCGGCAAAAGACTCGGCTTGTGCTGTACCGCATAGTAATAAAAATATAGCAAAAAATTTCTTCATGACTAGGCTCCTTGTAAAGTTTGTAATCGGGCAATACGCATCAGTGCGGGTGGATGTGAGTCGTAAAACGTGGAATACAACGGATCTGGCGTAAGAGTTGCAGCATTATCTTGGTACATCTTTACCAGCGCACTGGCCAGGTTATGCGCATTAGTTTGTTGCGCGGCGTAGGCATCTGCTTCGAATTCATGTTTGCGCGAGTAGTAGCTCATAAGCGGATGCAGTAAAAAGCTGAAGACTGGCAATATCATGAAGAACAGCAATAGCGCCAGTGCGGTGGATGGGGTAGTAACACCGAGTCCGACGTAGAACCAGTTTGCTTCCATCAATTGTGCGAGTAGCCATAAGAATCCCAGGCTTAAGGCAAAGGTGAAAACGATACGTTTCAGCACATGGTGACGTTTGAAATGTCCCAGCTCATGCGCTAGTACCGCTTCAATTTCTGTTGGCACGAGGCGTTCCAGCAGGGTGTCGAAAAATACAATCCGTTTGGTTTTGCCGAAGCCCGTGAAATAGGCGTTCCCATGCGAGGTACGCTTGGAGCCATCCATTACGAATAGCCCCTGTGCGGTGAATCCGCATTTTTGTAATAGTGCCTTAATACGCGTTTTGAGCGTCTCATCTTGCAGCGGGGTGAACTTGTTGAACAGCGGTGCGATGAAAGAGGGATAGATGAATAGGAGTAGCAGATTGAACGTTACCCATACTCCCCAAACATACAGCCACCAGTTTGCGCCCATGCGTTCCATCAGCCACAATACTCCGAATAATAAGGGCAGGCCGAATAGGGCGCCGAGCAATAAGCTTTTAGCACTATCAGTCAAGTACATTGCCAGTGTCATTTTATTGAAGCCGTAGCGCGCCTCAATGACAAATGTGCGGTATAAGCTGAACGGCATTTCCAATAGGGATGAAAGTAGCAGCACCGTTAGGATGACTGCCAAGCCTTGTATGAGTGAATTGGTAAAGGTGGTTAACCACAAGTCGGCAATCCACTGCACTCCGCCCCCGAGAGTGAATATGAACAGGAGCAGAGCATTGAATGGAGTGCTCAGCATAGTCAATCGCGTTTTGTCGCTTGTGTAGTCCGCCGCTTTTTGGTGTGCTGAGAGATCTATCTGCTCGCGAAAATCCGATGGTACCTTGGCGCGATGTGCTTGGATGTGAGCAAGATGACGTCGTGCCAGCCACATTTGGGCGACCGTAGTTAATAACAGTGCGCCAATAAATAACGCGGAAAATTGGACTGAATTCATTTATTCTGATTTTTATAAAATGTATACTTTAAGAAATTGATATTACTCGTTTATTTTTTATAATAGGGCATGCGCTGGCTATTATTTACTAATTAAAAATAATTGGATTGTTGTGTTGATATGGCACAATACCTGTCCGATAGTTATATCAATAAACACACGCAGTGAATTATGGCACAAAATCAAAACTACCTCATTTGGATAGATATGGAGATGACCGGTCTAGTTCCGGAAACTGATCGCATTATTGAAGTTGCGCTGGTTATTACTGATGGCGATCTGAATACTATTGTTGAAGCACCGGTTTTGGTAGTGCACCAAGCAGATATCGTATTGGACGGTATGGATAGCTGGAATAAAGCCACCCATGGCAAATCTGGTCTTATCGACAAGGTGAAAGCATCGACGCTGGACGACGCAGTAGTGGAAGCTCAGATGCTGGAGTTTCTCAAGGAATATGTGCCCGCTCGCATTTCACCGATGTGTGGCAATTCTATCTGCCAGGATCGTCGCTTTCTTGCACGCTGGATGCCGCAATTGGAAAGCTATTTCCACTATCGTAACTTGGATGTAAGCACTCTTAAGGAACTTGCTAAACGCTGGAAGCCAGAAGTAGCTCAGGGGATAAAGAAACACGGTAAACATGAAGCGTTGGCTGATATTTACGAATCCATCAATGAGATGAAGTATTACCGTGATAATTTTATCCAGATATAAGGCATTTCGTGCCGCTATATGCATGACTACTCAATATAGCATGCACATTAGTTTACAAGTTAACTCTTAGCGCCCATGGCCAGAGCCTTTAAGCGGCTCTGTTCCAGTTGTGCAGCTTGTGGTTTATCGAGCCAGCCGTGCAGGTTGTCCAACACTAAATCCGCTAAGGCGTGTATCCAGCCTGGACGTTCATTGAGGCAAGGAATATAGTGATATTCACCTCCGCCGGCATGCTTAAAGTCTTCTTTACCTTCCATTGCAATCTCTTCCAGCGTTTCCAGGCAGTCTGCTACGAAGCCAGGGCAGATTACATCAACGCGTTTAGTTTTTTTCATGCCTAACTTTTTAAGTATGGCAGTTGTATAAGGCTGGAGCCATTCGGAACGGCCGAAGCGCGACTGGAAGCAAACAGTGTATTGTTCTGCATTAAGTTGCAATGCCTCAGCTATCAGACGTCCGCTTTTTTGGCATTCACAGTGGTAAGGATCGCCCTTTTCTAACGTGTAGCGTGGTAAACCGTGAAAGCTCATCACCAGTTGATCCGGGCGACCATGCAGTGTCCAATAATCGCGGATGTTTTGCACAGTGGCCGCAATGTAGCCAGGGTTGTCGTAGAAGTGCTTAATAGTGCGCAGCGCGGGCATGTTGCGCTGTTTGATGAGTTTATTAAAAATAATATCCCATGCGGTGCCGGTTGCACTGGCGGCATATTGTGGATACATCGGAACAAGCAGGATGCGCTGACAATTTTGTGCCTTGAGTTTGTCTAGCACGCTGGAAATTGAAGGATTGCCATAGCGCATGGCGTAGTCCACCACCAGTGGCATGCCATGGGTGCGTTCCTCCAGATAGCGTTGTAGCAGACTGGTTTGACGTTCGGTATGTACTTTCAGGGGTGAGCCTTCGGGCATCCAAATGCTGGCATACTTGGCGGCAGATTTCTTTGGTCTAGTGTTAAGAATAATACCGTTCAGAATAAACCACCAAACCAGTTTGGGAATTTCCACTACGCGCGGGTCGCCCAGGAATTCACGCAAGTAAGGTTTGACTGCTTGGGCAGTGGGAGCATCCGGCGTGCCAAGGTTAAGCAATAACACGGCACATTTTTCAGGTGTGCCGTGGGTATAGGTAGGTTCAATTGAGTAAGGCATAACGTTGTTTCCAAGAAATTTTCTACTGAGAAAAAGCTAAACAGAATACCGATTGAAAAGTTTTGGACTGTTCTTTAACAGTGTCTTAAGTTGTTGATATCTTGTTTTTGCTAATGTTGCGACAGCGCATTGCTGAGCAGCTTGGAGGTGATGTCCACAATCGGGACGACTTTTTCGTAATTCATTCGTTTAGGACCGACCACTGCCAGCGTGCCAATAATTTGACCGTCAGAAGTGTAAGGTGCACTAACTACGCTGCACTCGTCTAATCCGGGCAACCCGGATTCGTTACCGACAAAAATATGCACGCCGGGTGCATGGCGGCTTACATTAAGTAACTGCAGCAGCTCGGTTTTCTGTTCGAACACGTTGAACAGCCCGCGTAGTTGTTCCATGTTAGATGAAAGATCATTTATATACAGTAGATTACGTTCTCCACTAATCACGTAATCTTCATTTTTTCGTGCAATTACCGTATCGCTTGCCGCCATCGCTGCACTCATTAGTGATGTCAGGTCGTGCTGTAGTTGATGTAACTCGGATTGCACGCGTTGGTGAATATCCTGGAACGGGCAGTCGGCATAGTGTTGATTTAAAAAATTGCCAGCTTCAGTGAGCTGTGATTGGGTGTAATCCTTGTGCGTCAGTAATACGCGGTTTTCCACCTCGTTGTTTGGCATTACGATAATTAGCAGAACTCTCTTTTTGGACAGGCGTAAAAATTCGACATGGCTCACGGTGATGGCGGCGCGCTTTGGCGTGGCAACTACACCGGCAAAATGTGTAAGCTCCGACAATAAATTGGACGCTTGCATCAGCAAGCGAGAAGGATTATCCGGTTGTAATTGGTGTTCGAGTTGTTGCACACGTGCGCTGTCCAGCGGTTGCACCACCATCAGTGTGTCGATAAACAAACGATAACCCCGCGCTGTCGGTACGCGTCCAGCGGAAGTGTGCGGACTGCTCACCAGTCCCATTTCTTCGAGATCCGCCATTACATTACGGATAGTTGCGGAGCTGACTTCTAAACCGGAAAACTCTAGCAGCGCGCGTGAACCCACCGGCAGACCATTGTTAATATAGCGATCCACCAATGTCTTAAGCAAAATTTGTGCGCGGTTGTTAAGAATTGTTGACATTGAATCTGATCTGGAAGTAGTGGCCTTGCTTCGGTAAGCGTCTATTGTATTCGTGGTTGATGGATAAGTGAGACTGGCTCGAATATTAGCAGTTAATATTTCAATGAACTCGTCAAGAATTCAAGCTTCATCTATCGCCGTGCACAAGTATTTCTACTGCTTTATAAAAAACATAATGTTCAGACTGTGGATTCACAAGTTATTATTATATCCAATTGGTAAGCTGAGAGTTATTCTTAATGTTGTTCTGTACTTGATATATCTCCATAATATTTTACGCTTCATACTGGTTTGTAGCCCCAAGTCTTGAAAGTCATTAGGAAAAATTTATTTGTTTAATAGAGGAACTACAAACGAAACTCCAAGCCGAACTTGTTGTTCGAGAGTCTGGTTATGGATAGGGATTGTTCTAGGCGGTTGTTTCCAAAAAATTCAATACCACTCCAAAATTATCCCGCAGGCTACTACCGGTTTTTCAATTGGTAGTTCCTGACAATAATGAACTTGCCCGTGGTACATTACGCGCCATTCTGCATCAAGCCAGTCTCAGCGGTGACGAGTTTAACGCATTATGCTGTCCATAAATTAGTGGCGGTAAAGATTTAAAGATGAATAAAATTTCCACCTCAATCATTTTTTTAAACGGAGAAACCATGAAATCAGTTTATATTTCAACCCTACTAGTCGTAACCCTAGCGGCATTCGCTGACGTATATGCGGCTAACTCTACGCTGAGTGTAACCTGTAAAGGTGATGACGTGGGTGCTGATGTATTGGTTAATGGCAAATTCAAGGGCGAATGCCCTGTGGATGTGCTGGTACCAGAAGGCACATTAAAATTGAAGGTGCAAAAGAAAGTTGATGCTTCCAGTGCACGTATATTCGAGCAAGAAATTCGCATGGGCGATAACGTGATTAAAACGGTTGAAGTGTCATTGGGTGCGCCGCAAAAGAATGCCGAAGGCAAGCAAGAGTCAGCGCAATTGGGCGTGGAGCAGGCTGAGACGAAGAAGGGGTCGTTGCTGAGTGTCACCTGTAAAATTGATGATATGGATGCTGAAGTGTTCGTCGACGATCAACTTAAGGGTGTATGTCCACTAGACGTGCAGGTGCCTGAAGGCACGTTGAAGTTGCGGGTGCAAAAGAAAGTTGATGCTTTTAATGATCGCACATTCGAACAAGAACTCCGTGTGGGAGACGGTGCGATTAAAAAGGTCGAGGTTCAACTGGGTACGGCGCAACTCAACGCCGTAGGTAAACAGCGCGAACCTGAGCAGGTTGAGGTTAAAAAGGGAATGTTCAAAGATTGTCCAAGCTGCCCAGAAATGATAGTCATCCCGGCAGGAAGTTTTGACATGGGTTCGCCGGATAATGAGGCTGGGCACGGCGTTGATGAGAGCCCTGTTCATCGGGTCACTTTACCGTCTTTTGCTTTAGGTAAAACCGAAGTTACTCGAAGTCAGTATGCCGCATTTGTGGGCGAGACAAAGCATGATGCGGGAACATGTTGGGCAGTCAACGAAAGCGGTTGGGTTGAAGAACGTGTTGGCCGTAATTCGGGCGACTTTGGCTTCCGTAAAGACCTTGTTGGTGACAGTGAGTTTGATAATCGTCCGGTTGCCTGTGTCAATTGGTTTGATGCACAAGCCTACGTCCAATGGTTATCAAAGAAAACCGGAAAGAATTACCGTTTGCCGACTGAAGCAGAATGGGAATATGCCGCTCGTGCTGGCACGACAACCGCTTTTTACTGGGGTAATGATGTCGGGAATAACAATGCTAACTGTAGTGATTGCGGCCACAAGTGGGACGGATCTTCCACCCCGTGGGAAGGAGCAAAATCTGCCCCAGTAGGCAGCTTTAAGCCGAATGCTTTTGGCCTATATGACATGCTAGGCAATGTGTGGGAATGGACGGAGGATACTTATCATAATAATTACAAAGGTGCGCCAACGAATGGAAGTGCTTGGGTGCAAAAAACCTCTGGGAATGATAGGGCTGTAGGACGTGTTATTCGTGGCGGCTCTTGGAAATACACTTCGAAGTTTATGCGCTCAGCATATCGTGTGGGGAACGAAGAGATAAAACGTTATGAATACAAGGTTGGGTTTCGTCTTGCTAGAACGCTCCCATAAAGTGGGGGCATTTTATATTTGTTAAATTTGATGTAGCTTCTTTTTTTGGATGCCGAAGGGGGTGTTGCCAAAAAGATACAGAGAGTCACAATTTATGCTATGAAATTCCCTTTTAAAACTGTCGCTCTGATCGGAAAATACAAGACACCGGAAATTACCGGGCCGTTGCTGCGGTTGGCTGCCTTTCTTTCCGAGCAAGATGTTTCTGTAGTAGTGGACAGTCTCACGGCCGAGCACCTAAAGCAGCACGATTATAAAGTTATGACTTTGGACACGATGGGGGATGAGGTAGATCTGGCCATCGTGCTGGGCGGCGATGGAACCATGTTGAACATTGCGCGTACCTTGGCCCCCCTCGGTATTCCGCTAGTGGGAGTGAATCAGGGGCGGTTAGGTTTTCTTACCGACATATCGGTTGATACCATGCAGCAAACCATAGCCGCTATGCTGGGCGGCAATTTCGTCACTGAGCAGCGTATGTTGTTGTCTACCTGTATTTTGCGCGATGGTGTTGAGGTATTTAGTTCGCTAGCGTTCAACGAAGTGGTGTTACATCGCGGCAATATCAGCAGCATGATTGAATTCGAGGTGCGCATCGACGATGAGTATCTATATCTTCAACGTGCAGATGGTTTGATTGTGGCGACCCCTACTGGCTCTACAGCATATGCATTATCCGCTGGCGGTCCTATCTTGCATCCTTCACTCGACCTTATCGCTCTGGTTCCTGTCTGTCCGCATACCTTAAGTAATCGTCCCATCGTTGTTAAAAGCGAATCGTTGCTGGAAATTTTGCCGCACCGCATTTCTGATGCGCGCGTGCATTTTGATAGCCACGCCTACTTTGATTTGCAGGAAAATGACAAAGTGGTGGTGAGGCGTCATTCAAAGCCGGCTTGTCTATTGCATCCAGTAGGACATAGCTATTACCGTACATTGCGTGAAAAATTGCTCTGGAATAAAACATTGTAATGCTGAAGTTTCTTAGTATCCGCGATTTTGTCATTGTTGATTCCCTTGAACTTGATTTTTCCTCCGGTTTCACCGCGCTCACTGGCGAGACGGGTGCGGGTAAATCCATTTTGATTGACGCCTTGTCGCTGGCGTTGGGCGAACGTGGCGATGCGGGCATGGTGCGTAGCGGTTGTGAGCGCGCCGAGATCAGTACGGAATTCGATATAGCCGACTTGCCCGATTTGCAATCCTGGTTGTGCGAGCAAGAGTTGGTAGGTGATGCGAATATATGCTTGCTGCGCAGGGTGTTGGATGCCAACGGACGGTCGCGTGGTTTCATTAATGGGCGTAGCGCCACGTTGCAACAGATGCGCGATGCGGGTGAGTATCTGCTCGATATCCACGGTCAGCATGCACATCAATCCTTATTGTATCCCGATGCTCAGCGCGATCTGCTGGATGGTTATGCCGGTTTGATAAGCGAAGTGGAAGAGCTGGCGGGATTATTCCGCGAGTGGCAAACGTTGCTTCGCCGCCGTACAAAACTGGAGCAAACAGCTGAAGCGGTGGCTAGCGAGCGTGAGTTATTGTTGTTCCAGCGGCACGAGCTGGAAATGTTGAACTTTACCGTACAGGCGTGGGCGGAATTACAGAGCGAATATGCGCGCCTGTCGCACGCCGCAGACCTGTTGGAAACCGCACAGTTTGGCGTGGAAATATTAAGTGAAGCCGATACTGCTTGCCTTGCGCAATTGAATGCGCTTACTGTCCGTTTACGCGTAGGTATTGAATTCGACGGATCCTTGCAGGATACGCTTAATATAGTGGAAAGTGCCCAAAACGATTTGCAGGAAGCCGTGTATGCGTTACGCCATTATCCACAGAAAGTGGATATTGACCCGCAAAAATTACTTGAGCAGGAACAGCGCATGGCTGCGGTAGTGGATGCGTCGCGCAAATACCGGGTAGTGCCAGAGCAATTACCCGATGTCTTGCAGTGTATTGTCGCGCGGCTGGATGATCTGGGTAGCGATGCTGACCTCGCCGCATTGGCGCAGCAAGAGGCTGCCGCACGTGAACAGTATCTATCTGCCGCGAAAAAATTGGGTGCGGCGCGCAAAAAAGCAGCTGAAAAATTATCACGTGAAATTACTGCTGCAATGCAGACTCTGGCCATGCAGGGCGGTAATTTCGCTGTGGTACTGAGACCGCTTGCTGAAGGAAATGCACAGGGGCTGGAAGCGCTCGAATTTCAGGTAGCGATCAATCCCGGTTCACCGTTACGCAGCTTGGCAAAAGTTGCCTCTGGTGGCGAATTATCGCGTATCAGTCTGGCGATACAGGTGGCCGCCAGTCAGGCAGCCACCGTGCCCACGTTGATTTTTGACGAAGTGGATAGTGGCATAGGTGGGCGTGTGGCGGAAATTGTTGGTGCTTTGCTTAAGCGCTTGGGGCAGCGTCATCAAGTGATGTGCGTAACGCATTTGCCGCAGGTGGCGGCAATGGCGGATGCACAATGGCAGGTAAGTAAATCCAGCCGAAACGGTGCTACCGTGAGTACCATATTTATCCTCAATCGGGCGGAACGTGTCGAGGAAATTGCACGCATGTTGGGTGGAGTAAGAATTACTGATACCACGCGCAAACATGCGGCTGAAATGCTTGATGGGGGGCTCGATTTGTCGAGCTGCGGCAGCTTTGATGTATCATGCTGAAGTTCCATTATCGATGGCTTTTACTATGCGCATTAAGTTGATTGTTGTCTCTGTGTTGCTCGTTTCGTGCAGTGAAATGACTATGCCCAAGCTACCCTCGTTCACTGCTCACAAGATGGAAATTAATCAAGGCAATATGGTTACTCCTGAAATGCGTCATAAGCTCAAGTTAGGTATGACGCGATTGCAAGTGCAGGCTGTTCTTGGTACGCCACTAGTCAATGATGCCTTTCATACTAACCGTTGGGATTATGTCTATAGGCTCGAAAAAAAGGGTAAGTTGCTTGAAAAGCAACGCATGACGCTATATTTCGAGGGCGACTACCTAACTCGTATTGACGATGGCAACATGCCCGTGCTACCCGCGATGGTCGTGCCTGTATTGACTGAACCCGTCGGCGAGAATTAGTCCTGAAAAATATTCAAGGAGTAACGATGAATAAAATAAAAGTCGTAATTGCTGGTTGTAGCGGGCGAATGGGCAAGACTTTGCTGGAAGGCATACTACAGTCGGGTGATCTGACCTTACATGCGGCTCTGGAGCATGCCTCCAGTGCGCAGTTGGGGAAAGATGCTGGTGAGTTGGCTGGTAGTATATGTGGTGTAAAGATTACCGCTAATGTGGAGGATGCTCTGCAAGGTGCGAATGTGCTGATTGATTTTACGCGTCCGGAAGGCACGATGCACCACCTTGGCGTATGTATAAAACTCGGCGTGCCGATGGTTATAGGCACCACCGGTTTTTCTGCGCAACAAAAGGTGCAGTTGGGTGCGGCAGCGCAGCACATCGGTATCGTGTTTGCTCCCAACATGAGCGTAGGTGTAAACCTTACCTTCAAATTGCTGGAAATGGCGTCCAAAGTGTTAAGCCATGGCTATGATATTGAAATTATCGAAGCACATCACCGTCATAAAGTGGATGCACCCTCTGGAACCGCGCTGGGTATGGGAGAAGTCATTGCAAAAACATTGGGGCGCGATCTGGCTAAATGCGCTGTATATGGTCGTGAAGGTGTCACAGGTGAACGCGATCCGTCTACCATTGGCTTCGCTACCGTGCGTGGTGGCGATATTGTGGGAGATCACACCGTGCTCTTTGCAGGCATCGGTGAACGTATCGAAATTACTCACAAGGCGAGTAGTCGTGCCACTTTTGCTCTCGGTGCGCTACGTGCAGCACGTTTTTTGCAAGACAAGGCGGCTGGGATGTATGACATGCAGGATGTGCTTGAGTTGAAGTAAGTGCTTAGGTAGAGTCTTCAACAGAGAAAAATTAATATTTAGCACAATCATTTACTTAATTGTTGAGATGTTACAGATGGCAACATGATTGCTAATATTCCCCGCTTTGAGCAAGCGTTTGTCAAATTTGATGCCGCTAACGCTGCTGATCCTAATCAGGATGTTTTCGAGGGTGTGATTTATCCCAAAGAACTACTCTATTCTAAACGCATGACTGCCATGCTTAAGCATTTTGAGCCTGATGCGTCTGAAACATTACAACTGGCAGCGCGTTGTCAGCATATCTGCCGCTGGAAAATCTCACGCAACAATTATCCAATGGATAGAATAGGGTATAAATGTTGGCGCATGGAACTGTATAAATTTCACGGTGAAATTACGGGTGAGATTATGCGCGAGGTAGGCTATGACGAGGAAATGATTGCTAATGTACAAGCGCTGTTGCGCAAAGAAAAGCTTAAAACCAACCCGGAAAGCCAGAGTTTGGAAGACGTCGTTGGCTTAGTGTTCCTTCAGTATTATCTGGTAGATTTTTTTAATAAATATAGTTCTTTTGAAGAAGAAAAATTGTTCAACATTCTCTGCAAAACTTGGAAAAAAATGTCTGAAAAAGGCCACATAACTGCATTAAAGTTCAACTTCACTTCAGAGCTGCGGACGGTAATTAATAAAGTGCTGGTGGTAGCCTGATTATTTATCACGGTAACAGTGAGTCCAGTTAAGCTGGCAGATTGGGTTTTACATTTGATACCCCCCTTGCTATGAGGTATAATTAAAAAATAATGGCGGGATGAACGATCAGTTCGTCCCGCTTCTTTATGTCATCTGAGCGGTTAGCTCGAATGTTTTATAAATTTACGCGTACGCTCTTTCTTTGGTTTTTTGGTTGCTATGCAAGATGTTGTTCTCTCGGGTATTTAACCCCGTTCGTTCACGAAGCTGGCTAATCAAGTAAGTAAGGTTCGTCGGGATGGGAAAATTCCCCAACTCGCAAAATCTTGCGCGATCATTACGCGAATTTATGAAGTATTCAGACTAATGCTACATTGGAGAGTATCTGGTGTCACAAACGAACCCTGCCATTTTAGTGCTTGCCGATGGGACGGTGTTTCGTGGTACTGCCATTGGTGTTTCTGGCATGTGCGTGGGCGAGGTGGTGTTTAATACCTCGATGACCGGCTACCAGGAAATTCTTACTGACCCATCCTACTTTAAACAGATTGTCACTATGACTTATCCTCACATCGGCAATGTGGGCGTGAATGTTGAGGATAAAGAATCGCGCCAAGTGTTTGCCAGTGGACTGGTGATCCGTGATTTGTCCTTGACGGTGAGCAACTGGCGCAGTACGCAATCGCTGTCCGATTACCTCAAAGCCAATAAAATAGTGGCGATTTCCGACATTGACACCCGTAAGCTAACGCGCATTTTGCGCGAAAAGGGTGCTCAAAACGGCTGTATTGCCACTGGTATAGATGAGGGGGCGGCGCTACATGCGGCGTGCGAATTTGTGGGGCTGGACGGAATGGATCTGGCACAGTATGCCTCTTGTGAAAAATATTACGATTGGACGCAACGAGAGTGGAATTTGAAGGACGGCTACCGCAGTAATGAGCGTTCCGAATTTCATGTGGTGGCATATGATTTTGGTACTAAGCACAATATTCTGCGCAAGCTGGCCGAACGCGGCTGCAAGATTACAGTTGTGCCCGCTAAGACCAGTGCCGAAGATGTATTGGCGCTCAAGCCGGACGGAGTGTTACTGCCAAATGGCCCGGGTGATCCTGAGCCGTGCAATTATGCTATTGCGGCAACGCAGCAATTTTTACGTGTGGGTGTGCCATTGTTCGGTATTTGCCTGGGACATCAGATTCTTAGCTTGGCAGTGGGAGCTAAGACGGTGAAAATGAAACTTGGTCATCGAGGCGCAAACCATCCGGTTCAGGATCTGCAGAGTAAGCAGGTGATGATTACCAGCCAGAACCACGGTTTTGCGGTGGATGCGACGACCTTGCCAGCGAATGCGCGTGTGACACATGTGTCGCTGTTCGATGGCACGCTACAGGGCTTCGAGTTGACCGATAAGCCTGCGTTCTGTTTCCAGGGCCATCCTGAAGCCAGTCCCGGCCCACATGATGTGGATTATTTGTTTGATCGCTTCGTGACGCTGATGCGCAAGAGTTCCTGATATGCCTAAACGTACTGACATAAAATCTATACTGATTATCGGAGCGGGTCCCATCATCATCGGACAGGCGTGTGAATTTGATTATTCCGGTGTACAGGCATGTAAGGCGCTGCGTGAAGAAGGTTATCGCGTGATTCTGGTGAATTCGAATCCGGCCACCATCATGACTGATCCAAACATGGCGGACGCTACCTATATTGAGCCGATCACTTGGCGGATAGTGGAAAAAATCATTGCCAAGGAAAGGCCGGACGCGATCCTGCCTACCATGGGTGGGCAGACTGCGTTAAATTGTGCGCTAGATTTGGCTAAATATGGTGTATTGGAAAAGTATGGCGTAGAAATGATAGGCGCTTCGCGCGAGGCCATCGACATGGCGGAAGACCGCGAGAAATTTAAGCAGGCGATGACGCGTATTGGCTTGGCATCAGCGCGCTCGGCGATTGCGCATAGTATGGAAGAAGCGTTGCAGGTGCAGCAGGTGATGGGTTTCCCTACAGTTATTCGTCCATCTTTTACTATGGGTGGTTCGGGCGGCGGTATTGCTTACAATCGTGAAGAGTTTGTCGAAATTTGTGAGCGCGGTCTGGAGGCTAGTCCTACTAAGGAATTATTGATTGAAGAGTCTCTGCTTGGCTGGAAAGAATTTGAAATGGAAGTGGTGCGTGACCGTGCCGACAACTGCATAATCATCTGCTCGATTGAAAATTTAGACCCAATGGGTGTGCACACGGGTGACTCCATCACTGTGGCACCAGCACAGACGCTGACCGATAAGGAATACCAGATCATGCGCAATGCGAGCATTGCGGTATTACGTGAAATTGGTGTGGATACGGGCGGTTCTAACGTGCAATTTGCCATTAATCCTGAAAATGGGCATATGGTGGTCATTGAGATGAATCCGCGCGTATCGCGCTCTTCGGCGCTGGCATCCAAGGCCACCGGATTTCCAATTGCCAAAGTGGCGGCGAAGCTGGCGGTAGGATATACGCTGGATGAGTTGAAGAATGAAATTACGGGCGGGGCAACTCCAGCTTCATTTGAGCCGACAATAGATTACGTTGTGACCAAAATTCCACGTTTCGCTTTTGAGAAATTCACGCAGGCCAATGACCGTTTAACTACACAGATGAAATCAGTGGGCGAAGTGATGGCAATCGGTCGCACTTTCCAGGAATCATTTCAGAAGGCGCTACGTGGGTTGGAAGTGGGGGTGGATGGGCTAGACGGAAAAACAAACGATTACGAGTTAATTGCTGCTGAATTGGGCGCACCGGGGCCGGACCGCATCTGGTATGTGGGAGATGCTTTCCGTATGGGCATGACGCTGGAAGAGGTGTTCAGCTTAAGCAAAATTGACCCTTGGTTTCTGGTGCAGATCGAAGATCTGATCAAGCGCGAAATTGCGCTGGTGGGGCGTACACTGGCTAATCTGGATATGGGGGAGTTGCGTGAATTAAAGCGCAAGGGTTTTTCGGATAAACGCTTGGCCAGATTGCTGGGAAATGATGCAGCGGCTGTGCGCGCTTATCGCCATGCGCTGGGTATTCGTCCCGTGTTCAAGCGGGTGGACACTTGTGCCGCTGAATTCGCCACCAATACTGCTTATATGTATTCTACCTATGAAGAGGAATGTGAGGCACAGCCTACAAGTAGAAAAAAAATTATGGTGTTGGGTGGTGGGCCTAATCGTATTGGTCAAGGGATCGAGTTTGATTATTGCTGTGTGCATGCTGCACTGGCGTTGCGTGAGGATGGCTATGAGACCATCATGGTTAATTGCAATCCAGAGACTGTGTCTACTGATTATGATACGTCCGATCGTCTGTACTTCGAACCGCTAACGCTGGAAGATGTGCTGGAAATTGTGGCTGTGGAAAAACCGGTTGGCGTGATCGTGCAGTTTGGGGGTCAGACGCCGTTGAAGTTGGCGCGCGGCTTAGAGAAAAACGATGTGCCCATCATAGGCACCACACCGGACATGATTGACTGTGCGGAAGACCGTGCGCGTTTCCGCGTGATGTTGCAGCAATTGGACTTAAAGCAACCGCCTAATCGAACGGTCAGCACGCCGGAACAGGCAGTGTTGGCAGCGCAAGAAATTGGCTACCCGCTGGTGATGCGGCCCAGCAATGTATTGGGTGGGCGTGCCATGGAAATTGTCCATTCGCAGCCTGATTTGGAACGTTATATGCGCGAGGCAGTGGAGAGCGCCAATATTTTTCCAGAACGAATGCCGATTTTGCTCGACCGCTTTCTTAATGATGCGATTGAGGTAGATGTCGATGCGGTAAGTGACGGCACAGATGTGCTGGTCGGCGGTATCATGGAGCACATCGAAGAGGCGGGTGTACATTCTGGCGACTCGGCCTGTTCCTTACCGCCGTTTAGTTTGCCGTTAGAGCTTCAGGATGAGTTGCGTCGTCAAACCAAAGCGATGGCCAAGGCGCTGAATGTAGTTGGCTTGATGAATGTACAGTATGCCATTCAGGGTGAATCTGTATTTGTACTTGAAGTAAATCCGCGTGCCTCACGTACCGTGCCCTTCGTGTCTAAAGCTACTGGAATTCCGCTGGCCATGGTGGCTGCGCGTTGCATGGTTGGTAAAACTTTGGCGCAACAGGGCGTGACTAAAGAAGTTATTCCGTCATATTATTCGGTCAAGGAGGCGGTGTTTCCATTTATTAAGTTCCCTGGTGTGGATATCATTCTTGGTCCAGAAATGAAATCCACTGGGGAGGTGATGGGGGTGGGTGATACCTTTGCCGAAGCCTTTGTGAAATCGCAATTGGCGGCGGGGGTGAAATTGCCGTCTACCGGTAAGGTATTTATCAGTGTGCGTGGTGCGGATAAATTAGGGGCTGTCGAAATTGCCAAGAGCCTGCGCGATATGGGTTTTGCCGTGTTGGCCACGCGTGGCACCGCTGCGGCATTAGCGGCAGCGAATGTTGCTGTGACGGTGGCGAACAAGGTAGCAGAAGGTCGTCCGCACATCGTGGATATGATCAAGAACGGCGAGATCAGTCTGATTATTAACACCGTGGACAGTAAGCGTAGCGCGATGCAAGATTCTTATTCTATCCGTCATGCCGCATTGCAGGGACGTGTGACTTATTACACCACTCTGGCAGGTGCGCGCGCAGCTTGTTTGGGCATGCAGCACATCGCTGAATTACAGGTGTATGACTTGCAGACGCAGCATCAGCGTTTGATCCATTAAGAACATAAGAAGGAAGAATCAGTATGAGCAAGATTCCATTAACTGTGGTAGGCGCTGAACTATTGCGTAATGAACTGCATCATTTGAAAACTGTTGATCGTCCATGGGTGATAAATGCTATTTCCGAAGCGCGCGCGCAAGGTGACTTGTCGGAAAATGCTGAATATGAAGCGGCTAAAGAGCGTCAAAGTTTTGTTGAGGGGCGCATCATAGAGTTGGGAAGCAAGCTGGGGAATGCTCAAGTGATAGATCCAAAGACCATCAACGCGGACGGTCGTTGTGTGTTTGGCGCGACCGTGAGGCTGGAAGATTTAGCAAGCGGCGATGTGGTGACTTATCAGATTGTTGGAGATGATGAAGCTGACATCAGGCAGGGCAAGATTTCCATCAGCTCTCCAATTGCACGGGCACTGATCGGTAAATACAGTGGAGATGTTGCTGAAGTTCAAGCTCCAGGCGGTGTTCGCGAATATGAGATCGTGAATGTGCAATATATTTAAGCCTTCCAAGCACCTTTGGAAGGCATAGGCAAATGCAGGTAAGTCCTTTTCGCTGCTAGTGACTTTTCAGCATCTGGGAAGATGCGGTATGGTTGCCTCGCTCACCTCTGCGCAAGAGGTGGCAGGATATAATATAATGCTGGGAAGTTTAGCGGCTGCCCAACTGTTTTTTGCTGAGCCGTTTGCCCTTGTGCTTTGCAGGTTTCTTCTCGGGTACATCTTCTTGTGGTTGATATATCACCAGGATTTTACCAATATGTTGCACGCTTACTGCGTTTAATTGTGTGCAAATTTGTTCCAAGATAACTGCGCGTGTTTCCCGATCCTCATTCATAACCCTGATTTTGATTAATTCATGACTTTTCAAGGCGCAGGAGATTTCTCCCAGTACGGTGGAGGTTAATCCTGCTGATCCAATCATGACGGTGGGTTTAAGCGGATGAGCGCGTGCTTTGAGGTTTTGGCGTTGTAATACAGTGAGTGTTAGCAATTTATTGGCTCCTGATAAGACTGACATTTTAAACGATGAAGCGATCCAAAAGTAGCAAACAATGGATGCATGAGCATGTTAATGATTCATATGTGCAGCGCGCGCAGAAGGAAGGTTACCGTTCGCGTGCGGCATACAAATTATTAGAAATTGATGAGCGTGATCGTCTGCTCAAACGAGGTATGGTGGTGGTTGATCTGGGTGCGGCCCCTGGCGGCTGGTCGCAAGTCGCTGCCATCAAGGTGGCTGAAGGTGGCAAAGTAATTGCAGTTGATCTGTTGCCATTGCACCCGATATATGGCGTGGAATTTATTCAAGGTGATTTTCGCGACGACAGTGTGATGGCACAAATTGAAAGCAAACTGGGTGGCAAGAAAATTGGACTTGTAATTTCAGATATGTCCCCCAATATTAGTGGTATTAACATGAGCGATCAGGCACGTGCTATGCATTTGGCGGAACTAGCGCTGGACTTTTCATTACGCCATTTGCAACCAAGCGGCACATTTCTAGTGAAAGTGTTTCAAGGCGTAGGTTTTGAGGACTATATTAAGTTGATGCGTAGTTACTTTGCTCGAGTGGTGACGCGCAAGCCAGATTCTTCGCGCGATCGAAGTAATGAATTGTATCTCTTGGGAACTTCAAAATTTGAGAACACATTTTAAAATTTAACTTTCTAAGTTTAGACAAGACCCGAATTAAGTTTAATAGGCGGTATATATTTAATCTGTAAGCGGTAGAATTTGCAAATTAACGCAGTATTGCAATATTGTTGGATTTATAGTGGTGCCCTTGAGTAATCGGGCCAGACGTAGTCTAATGGACGCACAGTAGCGACTGTGCGCTGGTTTAAGGAGTAACTTTGAACAATTTGTTTAAGAGTATCGGAATCTGGATGGTCGTGGCGTTGGTGCTGATGACCGTATTCAATCAATTCAACACGCGCCAGCAGCAGACCTCGCAGACGCAGATGGATTACTCGCGCTTTCTGGAAGAAGTCAGGCTGGGGAGTATCACCAAGGTAACCATCGAAGGGCGCATGCTTAAGGCTGTTACTAACGATGGTAAGCGCATCAGCAGCTATGCGCCACAAGATTTATGGTTGGTATCTGATTTAATCAAGAACGGTGTGACGATTGAGGCCAAGCCGGAAGAAGAGCAATCTTTTTTGATGAGCATTTTTGTTTCGTGGTTCCCCATGTTGCTGCTCATTGGCGTGTGGGTCTTTTTCATGCGCCAGATGCAAGGCGGTGGTAAAGGGGGGGGGCTTTTCTCTTTTGGTAAGAGCAAAGCGCGTATGCTGGACGAGACTAAAGAGCGTGTTACCTTTGTCGACGTGGCAGGTTGCGATGAGGCGAAGGAAGAAGTATCCGAGATTGTAGATTTCCTGCGCGACCCAACCAAATTTCAAAATTTGGGCGGTCGCATTCCGCGCGGGGTGCTGCTGCTGGGTAGTCCTGGCACCGGCAAAACGCTGCTGGCAAAAGCCATTGCGGGTGAAGCTAATGTACCGTTCTTTTCAATCTCTGGTTCTGATTTTGTAGAAATGTTTGTCGGCGTAGGCGCGGCACGTGTACGCGATATGTTCGAGCAGGCTAAGAAACAGGCGCCGTGCATTGTGTTCATTGATGAAATTGATGCAGTCGGTCGCCAGCGCGGTGCTGGCTTGGGCGGCGGTAATGATGAGCGTGAACAAACCTTGAATGCGTTGCTAGTGGAAATGGATGGTTTTGAAGGAGCCAGTGGCGTGATTGTGATCGCTGCAACCAATCGTCCTGATGTACTCGACTCAGCACTGTTGCGTCCGGGCCGTTTTGATCGCCAAGTAGTAGTGCCGTTGCCGGATATTCGTGGTCGCGAACAGATTTTGATGGTGCATATGCGCAAAGTGCCTATTGCGCCTGACGTGAAAGCCGATATTTTAGCGCGCGGTACACCTGGTATGTCTGGTGCTGATTTGGCGAATCTGGTAAACGAGGCGGCGCTGTTTGCCGCACGACGCAGCAAGCGATTCGTCGAGATGGACGATTTTGAGGCAGCCAAGGATAAGATTATGATGGGTGCGGAACGCCGCTCAGTCGTCATGCCAGAGGAGGAGCGTCGCAACACCGCTTACCATGAATCCGGCCACGCGGTTGTGGCTAAGTTGCTGCCAAAAACTGATCCGGTTCACAAGGTCACTATTATTCCGCGTGGACGTGCGCTGGGGTTGACCATGCAGTTGCCAGCGGAAGATCGTTTCAGTATGGACAAGAATCGCATCCTTGATACGCTTGCGGTATTGTTTGGTGGTCGTATTGCGGAAGAGATTTTCATGCACCAAATGACTACCGGGGCTTCCAATGACTTTGAGCGTGCCACTGAGATGGCACGTCGCATGGTAACACAATGGGGTATGTCGGAAGCTTTGGGGACGATGGTATATGGCGAAAATGAAGGCGAGGTATTTCTTGGGCGCTCTGTGACTACCCATAAGAATGTTTCAGAAGCTACCATGCAGAAAGTGGATGAGGAAATTCGCCGTATTATAGACCAGCAGTACGCATTGGCTCGGGGACTGATTGAAGCCAATCGGGATAAAGTTGAAGCGATGGCGAAAGCACTGTTGGAATTTGAAACCTTAGATGCCGACCAGCTCGACGATATTATGGCCGGTAAACCGCCACGTCCTCCCAGGGCCATCCAGTCCAGCAAAGATGCCCAGCCGCCCCAGGATGCAGCACCAACAGCATCGGGAACGCCATCTGCTCAGCCAGCACCGGGAGCTTGAAAAACCGAGAAAGATGATTAAGGGAAGGGGAGAGGTGCATGTTTTCGTGCTTATAGATGCTCCCGCTTCCCTTTTTATCTTTTACTTTCACCTATTACATGCTTCTCCACTGTGGCTCATTCAAGCTGGCTCTATCCCGCACTTTGGTTATGGGCATCGTCAATATCACCCCCGACTCATTCTATGATGGTGGGCATCATTCGCAACGCGATGCAGCGTTAGTTCATGCGCACCAAATGATTCAAGACGGTGCTGATCTACTCGACATAGGCGGTGAATCCACGCGTCCCGGCGCGTTATCGATTAGCGCGCAGGAAGAGTTGGATCGCATCATGCCGGTGATTGAAGGCTTGCACGGTGCCCCGGTTCCTCTTTCAGTGGATACCTATAAAACAGAAGTGATGCGCTCGGCATTGGCGGCAGGAGCGAGTATGATCAATGATATCAACGCGCTGCGGCAACCCGATGCACTGGCCGCCGTGGCTGCAAGCGATGCAGCGGTGTGCCTGATGCATAAACAAGGCCCGCCTCAGACTGTTCGGCCGCCGCACTATCAGGATGTAGTGGCAGAGGTGCTTGAATTCCTGCGTTTACGTATAGTATCCGCGCAAAAGGCGGGTATCGCGCGGGAACGTATCATGGTCGATCCAGGTTTTGGTTTTGACAAAACCTTGGCGCATAATCTCGCTCTCTTAAGGCATCTGGATAAATTTTCTGTACTGGGTGTACCACTGCTAGCGGGGTTATCGCGTAAATCCATGCTGGGGACAATTACTGGCCAAGACGTAGAACACCGAGTACACGCCAGCGTAGCGGCAGCGTTGTTGGCAGTGATGCGAGGAGCATGCATGGTGCGCGTGCACGATGTGCGTGCCACAGTAGATGCCTTGAAAATTTTGAACGCTGTGAAGGAGATTGACTTGTGAGCAAAAAATTTTTTGGTACGGATGGTGTGCGCGGACGGGTGGGTGAATATCCTATTACGCCGGAATTTGTTATGCACCTGGGCTATTCCGCAGGCAAAGTGCTGGCTTCCGCGGATTGGCATTTATCACAGGGTGAAAATCCCGGAGTACTGATTGGCAAGGACACACGTATTTCTGGTTATCTGCTTGAATCGGCTTTGCAGGCGGGTTTGATTGCCGCCGGTGTAGACGTTTATCTGGCCGGCCCAGTGCCAACAC
The DNA here is from genome assembly GCF_013168275.1 of Candidatus Nitrotoga sp. AM1P. GTDB lineage: Bacteria > Pseudomonadota > Gammaproteobacteria > Burkholderiales > Gallionellaceae > Nitrotoga. The sequence continues at coordinate 2,782,869 of NZ_AP019547.1, forward strand.
CTGCAGTGGCCTATCTAACTCGTGCATTACGTTTGCAGGCGGGCATCGTAATTTCCGCTTCGCATAATCTGTTCGAGGATAATGGCATCAAGTTTTTTTCCAGCCAAGGCAGCAAATTAGCAGATGAAATAGAATACGCCATCGAAGCAAGGCTAGAAACATCAATAGAAACCATGCCTTCGGCCAAGCTGGGCAAAGCCAAACGCTTATCAGATGCGGCAGGCCGTTATATTGAATTTTGCAAGAGTAGCTTTCCTTACGATTTAGATCTGCGTGGCCTGAAATTGGTGGTGGATTGCGCGCATGGTGCTTGTTATCACATCGCCCGACATGTTTTCCACGAGCTAGGTGCGGATGTTATAACTATCGGTGCGCAGCCGGATGGAATAAACATCAATGACGGTTATGGCGCGACTGCCCCGGCCAATTTGCAGCAAGCCGTTAAAGACCATCACGCTGATCTGGGTATTGCCCTCGATGGTGACGGCGACCGATTGGTAATGGTGGACGCGGATGGATGTTCGTACGATGGCGATCAGCTGCTCTACATTATTGCCAAGCACCGTCATGTGCAGGGTACGCTCAAGGGCGGGGTGGTGGGAACACTAATGACCAATCTGGCTTTCGAGCATGCCATGCAGCGCATGCACGTACCCTTCGCGCGCGCCAAGGTGGGTGACCGTCATGTAATGGAAACGATGTTGCAACAAGGCTGGCAACTGGGTGGAGAAAATTCCGGCCACATTATCTGTCTCGATCGGCACACAACGGGTGATGGCATCATCTCCGCCTTGCAAGTGTTGCATGCACTTCGCATTAATCAGCAGACTTTGGCTCAAGCTGTTTCAGATTTGACACTATATCCACAAATATTACTGAATGTGCGTGTTGCCAGAGGGGCTGATTGCTCTACGCATGCCAGTATACGTGAAGTGGTGATGGCTGCTGAAACGGCGCTCGATGGTTGTGGCAGAGTATTGCTAAGGCCTTCTGGAACCGAACCGTTGTTGCGTGTGATGGTGGAAGGTGAGGATGGTGAAAAAGTTCGGTACTGGGCGGAAACCATCGCACAAGCTGTGCGAGAAGTGGCGTAGATAAATTGTAGGAGTATCTGTTAAAACCTTGGATTTTGTAATTTTAAAGCGTCAACATCATATTTGACCATTTGCGCTGGATTGACGTTCTTTTCAGCCGGGACATGAGCTTGCTGCCAAGAGTAATTATCCCTGGTTCCGGCATAAAAATTATTTATTGCCAGATGGTATTGAATCCAATTGTATGTCAGTTATTAGCCGTCTGGTTGCAGTGGTTGCTTCGCGCTTGAATCAGGTATATTTTTTTGGATATGATTTTCGTTGTTGATAGTAAGCATTTTGTCTTCACCATGATGAGAAGGCGTTAGCTTGAAATTCCGTGACAGCGTTTGCGCTTTCAGTACTTCAGCTGCATTCATAAGATTTGCCACATTATCTCGCTCAGAAATGCCGGGTTCGTAGCCTTGTGCGGATGCGAGGTTATACCAGACGTAAGCCTGCGTCAGATCACGTTGAATGCCTTCACCGGTTTTGTAAAATGTTCCAAGCTGATATTGAGCTTCAGGATAACCTTTGTGGGCTGCTTTCTCAATCCATTGAGCGGCAGCGGTGAAATCCTGCAATACGCCCCGGCCATTTTTATAAAGCAGACCCAGATTGAATTCTGCTCCTGCATGTCCCTGCTTGGCGGCCAAATTAAACCACTTCAGTGCCTCCTTGTAATTTATTGGGAACTCGCCCCCTGGCATGTACATGAGACCCGCAGCGTATTGATCATCAGCTTTACCCCGTTGTGCTTTCTCGAGGATAAGTGTTCTGCTTGGTTTTATCTCATGGACGATGGGTGGAGAGACGATGGTAAGGTCAGGTTTGGATAGCAGGTAAATCGTGATAAAAAAACCTACGCAGGCAAGTAAACCCAAAATAGCTGCGACAGAAAGCTTGAAGAGTCCACTGAATTTAAAGAACCGGTACTTGCAGTCACGGCAACGGTATGGTGCATAAAGTAAGTGGTTCATGTGGTCTTCGTTTTTCTTCCACGAAGAATGGCGCACGTTCGTACTTTCGCAACGCGCACATATCATTTGGTCAACGTCCAATGGGCGTAAGGCTTGCCGACACTAAAACAATAACCCGGTTTAAGGATAAATATTGAAGTTGCGGAACGCACTATCAAGAGCACCATGTGAGAATGTCGAACATCTTACACCAAATTCCCCTTTTAATAATCGCTCCCGGCGGTAACTAGTAGGTCGCGCTATTTAGTTGCTCCCACGTCTTCTGCAATAATCTTTCTGATTACATTAACTGTTGCAGTTGGGTCTTGAATCCGCCTATAGTTGTCTATGACATACGAAAATAAATTTACCTTCCTTACTCATCATGTTGAAATTCTGCGCTCCAGCTATTTACATTGGACTGGAAAATCTTTTTTTGATAAAGGCATTACCCATGAAAATGCTGTAGAAGCACTTTTTGTGGCTCCATTCGCGGTTCTCTCCCATGGCATCGGGGTAGACCCAATATTCAATTATGGGAATCAACGAGCGCTGGATATATTTGAAATGAGCTGGGAAGAGTTTACCGTTCTGCCATCACGCTTATCGGCTGAAACAGTAAATCAAAAAGAGCGGGTTAAGTTGCTGGATGCAGTTAGCAGACATGGGTACATCAATAATTATTCTGGTATCCGTATTTCGAAGTCTGGTCGGCGTTTCATGATCCGTGACGCTACGGTATGGAATTTGATGACATCAGCGGGTCAGTTTTATGGCCAAGCAGCACTCATTAGAGATTGGGAATATCTTTAAGTTTTTTCGATGCACCGTTAAATACTTTACAGGTTTCTTCAACATTAACAAGAAATATTTCTTAACTTTAAACCCGCTAGACCGATAACAAGTTCGTGGATTTCAAACTTGAATCCACTTAATTAAACTTTAGATAATTTAAGGTGCGAGGATTGAATATGGATAGCAAAATTATATTTATCAAAACCAGTAAGGGTGAGGACGAAAGAAATAGGGTAACAAACTATTTATCCAGCGAGATTAAGCGTGCTTTTTATTTAATTGATAACAAGTCCACTGTGAAAGAACTGATGAAACGGGCTGCGCCCAGCTTGCGTGCATCGCTTGAATATATGTTACAAGAATTAATAAATGGAGGCTTTATTCAAGATAAAGACAAGGTGAATTGCGTTGTTAACATTGCGATTCCACGGGACAGACGGGTTAGCAGTGCTACCAAGATTTATACGGGCCGCGAACGGCGGAGTGCGAGACCGTTGCGAGTGACTGAGCGTCAGATAAGCTCACACAAAATACGATCTATTTAATTAATGGCGCAGAATCATTATGAATACTTGTCTGATCAGAATTTGATATTTGCAAAGCCATGAAACTTTGTTAATAAAAAATCCAGTGATGGCATTTGTAATGTGGAAAAGAATATTTTCTTGATAGTCAGCTATGCAGTGTGTTTGTTTGTTCGGGTTTTGCGAGCCAGTTTCAGAAACCGGCCAGAAGCAGCCGATCAAGAATTCTCTTCACCTCAAACAAAAATTGCATGTACTTCTAATGCTCAGGCTGAGCGTCCAAGTGCAAAAGAAAGAGATCAATATGTATACGTTTATTTTATTCGGTATCGTTGCCATAGTATTGATTTACGGTATTAGTTTGTATAACAACTTGGTGAATGTCAAAAATGCCGTTGCCAAGGCTTGGGCCAACATCGACGTGCTATTGAAACAGCGCCATGACGAGTTGCCGAAACTGGTTGAAGTGTGCAAACAATACAAGCAGTTTGAGCAGTCCACCCTGCAAAAAGTTATCGAGGCACGATCACAGGTGCAGTCTGCGGGAAACCGCCAAGATATTGACGCCCTTGGGCAGGCGGAAGGGATGCTGCGCGCAGGACTGGGCAGAATCTTTGCCCTTGCAGAAGCTTACCCGGAGCTAAAGGCTAATGTAAGTTTCATGCAGTTGCAGAACCGGATCAGCACGCTTGAGAATGGAATCGCTGACCGTCGTGAATTTTATAATGAAGCAGTGAATATCAATAACGTACAAATCGAAATATTCCCCGCCAATATCCTTTCGAAGATGTTCGGCTTTAATGAAAAGCCCTTGCTGGTATTTTCCACACAAGAAAAAACAGATGTGGATTTGCAGCAATTATTTAACTAGCGGCTACGGCAAATAGGTTTTGCCTGTTAATCAATCACCCATGCCTGCTTTTTCGTATCTCTGGCGGGTAAGATCCGCGCGATTCGCTGTGCAATATTCACGATAATTCCCATGCTGGATTGGCTACGACGCGAATATGCGCAACTTATTACCTCAGGTGCACAGCTATTGTTGCTGCTTGTCGGCATCCGCTTGCATTCCCGCGACGGCTGGTTGTCTTGCCTTGCTGTAATTGCCTTGATTAGCCTCTATGCATGGTTGTCCTCGTTATATAGGCTACGTACCTTACGCAACACACCTACCTCAAAGATTGCTTCTGCCGCGCAGGGCTATGTCGAATTGGTGGGAAGTGGTCAACCATTCTGTGATCCTCCCTTGTTCAGCACGTTAAGACGATTTCCTTGCTTGTGGTGTCGTTATAAAATCGAACAGCAAGAGAAAAATGGATGGAAAATAATAGATAGTGGTGAAACTGATGACTCTTTCATACTGCGCGATGACACTGGTGAATGCGTGGTTGATCCGGAAAATGCAGAGATCATCACTCAGGATTATGACCAGTGGCAAGAGGATGGCTGTCGTTATACTGAGTGGAAACTGATCAAAGGTGAAACTCTCTACGTCATTGGGCGGTTTCGTACTCAAGGCGGCAGTAATCAGGAATTTGATACGCGCGCTGAGTTGAGCGCATTGCTGACAGAATGGAAGAAAAATATGCCCACGTTACTTGCACGCTTTGATCTGAACAAGGATGGAGAGCTAAGCATAGAGGAATGGGAACTCGCCAGACAAGCGGCCAAGCGGGAAGTAGAAAAAATGGAGGTGGAGGTTTTGGCACAGCCCAGTACCCATATCATCAGCTGTTCTCCTGATGGACAACTCTTTCTTATCAGCAACCTCTCGGGGGATTGTCTGTCACGTCGCTACATGTTCTGGGCCTGGGGGCATCTGATGATTTTCTTTGGATCGCTTGGTGGATTAGGGTTGGTGCTGCAAAATGTCAGCTTATAACGTAGAACACAATATTATGGAGGGCATCCATGTTTACCAGGATGATCAATATAAAACCCATGCCCCTTGGTCAACGGTCATTGATGTGATGCGTTTTAGAAAGATATATGATCTGATTTTTTAGAGCCATTGAGGTTTTTTGGAAATAAATATTTATTCTTTTTATCTTCATATTGCTGGTTAAAAAGCTTTACAGAGGCAAATTGGAATCGCTACTCAAATTTATTCGGATAGCAATTCTCTAAATAGATTGTTACGTATGCTAAATAGTGGAGTACAGAGATGATGAAGACATCAAAAATGCGTCTGATTTTAACCTTAGTCATCACCCTGTTGGCTGGAGCCTCGATTAGCGAGGCAGTGTATGCGGCAGGCGGATGGCGTGGAGGTGGTGGTTGGCATGGGGGTGGTTGGCACGGGGGCGGTGGTTGGCGTGGCGGAGGTGGCTGGAACCGTGGTGGGCGTGTGGGCATCTATCTTGGTGCGCCAATTGGGTTTAACTTTGGGTATTCTCCGTACTCATACTATGGGGCGTCATATTATGGATCGCCCTATTATGGATCGCCCTATTATTATTCGCCGGCGCCCGCGTATTACCCTCCGGTGCAGCCTGCGCCGGTAATTTACACCGAACGAAGGGATGACCCGCAGATAAGAACGCAAGAAGCACCGAGAAATTTGTCGCAAAATGTTCAGTCCTCTTGGTGGTATTACTGCGTCGATTCAAATGCCTACTATCCCTATGTTAATAAATGCCCAGGAGGTTGGCTGCGAGTTGCGCCGCAACCAGCACCTGATTCAGATGACCAACCTGCTGTGGATGTGAATACTGTATCTACGCCATGATCCATAATTTGCGACTTTCTTTCGTACTGGTGGCAGTTCTCGTGCTCAGTGCTTGTACGTCGGTACCGACTGGTCCAGGTATGCTTGCATTGCCGGGCACGGGAAAAAGCTTTAACCAGTTCCGATTTGACGAATCTGATTGCAGGCGATATGCCAGTACTCAGGTGGATGGTCGCACGGCCAATGAAGCAGCGGCTGATAGTGGTGTGAAAAGCGCAGTGGTAGGAACTGCAATTGGCGCCACAGCGGGCGCATTGTTAGGCGGACACAATGGCGCTGGCGTGGGCGCCGGATCTGGATTGCTCATTGGTTCCATGGTAGGAGTGGGCGCGGGTGAAAGTTCTGGGTTCAATCTTCAGCAGCGTTATGACTTCGCATATCACCAATGTATGTATGCAAAAGGCCATCGTGTCCCAGTATCAGGCCGTTTGGACTATTCGCGGCAGCCTGTTCAAAATAGTAAATACGCACCTTTACCGGCTCCAAGTGGAGCTTCATCATTGCCTTCTATTCGTTCTTTCGTGCCTCCGCCACCGCCTCGCGGGGCTCCACCACCACCGCCTCCGGATGTTTCCACAGCTCCGTTGACCCCTGAAGATATTCAGCAATTGGTGCCTCGTAAGAATGTTTTGCCACTAACGACGCCTGATGACACTGCTCCATTAATGCCTTCTGAGGATTTTCAGCCGCCAATGCCGCCAAGCGGCAATCCGCCACCGCCACCTCCTGATGCTTAGACATCAATGATAATCCTGAGAGCGTCGGGCATCTAAGTGCATCGTCTGGTTTTACGATAATTCAGGAACTTGAACTTCGTGAAATGGGTGAATGGGATTTGAGTCAGATTTCGCATTGGCGCATCCAAAAATCAATGAGGCTCGCCCACGGTTAGCGAAATTCCGTTGTCTTTCGGGCCAAGTCCAAGCAGCCACGGTACCGCAGTTTTAGCCCATTTTTCTGTATCAGGATAATCCCGTGCTTGCGAACCGAAGGTACTGCGCAGCATATCTGTATTAATGATTCCAGGATTCAAAGGGGTCGCCGCCATTCCCTGTGGCAGTTCCTGAGCTAATGCTTTGGTTAGACCTTCGATTGCCCACTTGGTCGCGCAATAAGGGGCGACTTCCGCATCGGTTGAGCGACCCCAGCCAGAGCTGAGATTGACAATGACTCCGCTCCGCTTGGCTATCATGGCCGGTACGAAATGCCGGATAACATTGGCTACTCCCTTTATGTTCACATCGACGACCATGGAGAATTCACTGGTAGGCACTTTCCAAAGCGGTGCATTACGGTTGACGAGTGCGGCGTTATTTATCAGCAGGTCGGGCGAACCGGCCAAGCTCAGGCAATGTTTTGCCCAATCACGCACAGCCTCATCGTTTGTGACGTCTAGCACATCGAAGCGACTGTCTGGCCCATGAAGGTTATTCAGTTCATGAATCGCATCTTCTGATCGTCCACAACCTAAAACCCGGTGGCCGAGGCGAATAAATCCCTCGGTCATGGCACGCCCCAATCCACGGCTTACGCCAGTAATGACAATCACTTTGGAAGTCATAAGATCACCAGTTTATTCATTTTGCTTGTCTTCTCGGTATGTAGTGTTCACATGAACGAGAGCTACAATTTTTTAGCTCGTTGATATTGCGGGGGCTAAGGGGTACCGCATCCGTTTGTTTCGTGACAAGGATATGTTCGACTTGCATAGCTCGCAGGTCAAATTCTAGCTTGTGATAATCAGGTTTCATACATTGACACAGTTGATAGACGGTCTAGTTGTGCTCGCGTTTCTTGATGTGTGCCACGTTGTCTATTCGAAATGAGCATAAACCTGTTATTTAACAACAGGCAGAAACTCAGAGGGTATCGTCCAGAGATGTGCTGCTACTAAAGCGCGCCAAGGCGAAAACTCAGCCAACCGGCGTTCTGTGAAGCTCTCGGTAACTTTTTCCGTGGAACTAAGTAACAGCTGTAATTTGCGTCGAACGGCCGCATCTCCATGCAGCGAGCCATCAAGCCAGCCGAAACCACGAAGCAGCGCGTAATTGACCGTCCAAGGGCCTATGCCGCGCAAGCTTAGCAATTGCTTGTGAATTTCCTCAACCGGCATTGTGGTCATCCATGCCTTCAGTGGTAGACGGTTTGCTGCAACCTCGCGACTCAACATAATCAGTGTTTGAGCCTTGGTTTGCGAGAATCCCGCCTGGCGCAGTTCCGTTTCGCTCAAGTTTGCAACTTTACCTGCATCTGGATAACACGCCAGCCCAGAGGAATCTTTCACGCCAGTCAGCTGAATGAACTTGCGGCGCAGGGAAATCGCTGCACCAATGCTGATCTGCTGTCCGGTAATCGCCCAAGTCAGTGCTTCGAAAGGCGTTGCCGAAAGAGGCACCCGCAACCCGGGTTGCCGGGCAATGAGTAGCCCTAGTTGCGGATGGGTGCGATAGATGGACTCGAAGTCCTCGATTCGTTGCGTCAGGCCGAGCATGCGCCGCACCATCTGTATCAGAGCATCTTGATTGGCGTTTGTTATTCCATCAATGGCCAGTTCCACGTCGGCATGTCCAATTTCCAAGCGAATCGTCAAGGAAGCCGCCTGTCCCTCCCACATCAAGCCTTTTTGTAGACAGTGCCCGTCAATTCGTTCAGCCACCGCCAATGTATCGCGGCCGTGGAAATCAAGTGCATCACCAACTCGAAAATCATCAGCCAACGGAATCGAACACGATAGGTGCGTTTGTATTACCCGTTCCATTCCTTGACTCTTATGTTGCATTGTGAAAGATGATGCTGAGTGTGTGCCGATTGCGCGAGACGCCATGCTTTAAATTGAGTGGTAGCGGTATGACTACTGCCCGTGACTGCATGCGCGGCCGCTGCTCGGTTAGTACAAGTTCGCCGTTGGCGAAATTCCGCCCGGGCTGTTGAGGCGATGTTCACTGCGTTTTCTTGGGCAGACATGCCTGAGCCTCTCGATCAAGTAGTGCGCGTTTTCGTTCGACGCCCCAGCGGTAACCGGACAAGCCGCCATCGATACGTACCACGCGATGGCAGGGAATCGCCACCGCCAGCGCGTTGGCGGCACAAGCCCCGGCCACGGCACGGACGGCCTTGGGTGCCCCGATGCGTTGGGCGACGACGGTGTAGCTGACGGTTTCGCCAGCAGGAATTTCTTGCAGGGCTTGCCAGACGCGCTGCTGGAAAGCTGTGCCCCGCACATCCAATGGTAAATCCAGGCCCATCCCCGGCGCTTCGACGAATCCGACTACCTTAGCCACCAGTTGCTCAAATTCTGCATCACTGCCTACCAGAATGGCGTGAGGAAAACGGTCCTGCAGGTCACGCACCAACACCTCGGGTTCATCACCCAGGAGAATGGCACAGACACCACGTTTGCTGGCTGCCACCAGTATCGCCCCGAGCGAGCACTGGCCGATGGCGAAACGTATTTCAGTATTGCTCCCACCGGAGCGGTAGTTGGTCGGTGTCATACCCAAAACCTGATCCGACTTCTCATAGAAGCGTCCATTGGAATTGTAGCCGGCATCATAGATCGCGTCGGTGACTGTGTTGCTCCGTTTCAGTTCGGCGCGGACGCGAGAAGCTCGATGGGCTACCGCGTAAGCTTTTGGGGTCACGCCGGTGACAGCCTTGAATATGCGATGCAGGTGGTAGGTGCTGAGCCCGGCATATTTCGCTAATTCATTGAGGCCGGGTGTCTGTTCGGCCTTCTCGATGAATCGACACAGTTTGGTTACTAAGGTTGTGTGCTGCTCGGCCATCTGCGGTTGATCCGGCTGGCATCGTTTGCAGGGGCGAAAACCGGCTCGTTCGGCATGGGCGGCAGTAAAATGGAATTGTACGTTCTCGGGCCGGGCAGGACGAGATGGGCAAGAAGGACGACAATAGATCCCGGTCGTTTTGACCGAGTAGAAGAATGTTCCTTCCGCCGCAGGATCGCGAGCGACCACGGCGGCCCAACGTGGGTCATTCAGGGTTGCTGTGGCGAGTTGTTCAGTTTTGGTGGCCATGTTCATTGTGTATTTTCAACGGCTTCAGGATGAATGATTCAAGTTTAGCCATCGCTTGAAAATGCTGCACTCCGAATCTTGCTTTTGAATTTGAAGTGTCGATTGATCGCATCGGGCCACTAACCGTCTTAATGAAGGGACGCTCATTATCTAATAATGCAATTTTAGCTGTACCCGGCCTCGCTGGTACCAACCCCATGCAGAATCGTGAGCCCCAATATTTTCCTCGATCACCCTCTCTCCATAAATTGCTCAAGATGCGCAAGAAAGGCGCGTGTTTTGGCTGGCAGATAGCGGCGCATGGGCATCACGGCCCAGGCGGGCACGGCGGGAAGACGCCATTTCGGTAATATCCGTACCAAGCGTTGGTGACGCACGTCTTCTGCCACAAAGCGATCGGGTAATGCACCGATGCCCGCACCATCCAGCAAAAGTTGCTGGATCATGTCAGGTGAATTCAGGGTGAGACGTCCGGGTGGAACCCCTTCCCAAACGGCCTTGCCATTTATGAGTTTCCAAGGGACTGCGCTTCCTCGTGCCGAGAGTAAACGAACCGTCGTATGATGCTCCAGCTCATCAGGATGCTGCGGTGCAGAATGAAGCGCGAGATAGATGGGGCTGGCGTACAGACTGAAATTAAGCGCGTCGATCTTGCGCGCAACCAGCGTGGAGTCGTTTTCCAGCACACCCATGCGAATGGCAAGATCGAAGCGTTCGCTGATCAGATCAACGCGCCGCGAAGACAGATCCACATCCAGCTGTATCTCGGGATAGGTTTCGATGAAGGTGGCGATGGCGCGCGAGAAATGTTGCTTGGCATAGTCACCCGGCATGGAGACGCGTAATCGTCCGCGCGGCTGCACATCCTGACTGCGCACGAAATCCTGCGTGGTAGCGACCTCTTCTGCGACGCGCCGACAATGATCAAGAAATTCCTGTCCAAAATCAGTGAGTGTGAGTCGACGAGTTGTACGCAACAGTAGCCGCTGCCCAAGTGCTGCTTCAAGATTCGTCAAGCGGCGAGAGACCGTGGCTTTGGGCATAACGAGATATTCGGCGGCACGCACCAAACTTTCTTGTTCGACGATGGTAGCGAACAAAATGTAGTCATCAGCGGAGATATTTTTTTGTTCCATTTGTGGAACAGCTTATCCCATCTTCATGGCTTTATCTATCTTTTCGAGTCGCCTAATATGTACTCACATTAATTAAATAGAGGAGTCAACATGAATACCATCAACCGAACAACGTTGCACCAATCGCGTGGCGTCGAGCGCATCATCGAAGGAGTTGCCACCTCGGATGGCGCCGGCGTGAAACTTACTCGTGTACTGACTGGCAAACTGCAGCATCGCCTTGATCCATTTTTGATGCTGGATGCCTTCGGTAGCGATAATCCAGACGACTACATTGCGGGCTTCCCGGACCACCCGCATCGGGGTTTTGAGACGGTAACCTATATGCTGTCCGGGCGGATGCGACATCGCGACAACGCAGGGCACGAGGGGCTGCTGGAACAGGGTGGCGTTCAGTGGATGACCGCTGGGCGCGGCATTATTCATTCTGAAATTCCTGAGCAAAAAGACGGCGTGATGGAAGGTTTTCAGCTGTGGCTCAATCTGCCCGCGAAGCGCAAGATGGCCGAGCCGTGGTATCGCGACATTTCAAGCCAGGAGATTCCAGAATACGTAACGACAGAGAACGTTACCGTGCGTGTCATTGCCGGAATGAGTAACAGCGTGGCAGGCGTCGTTATACGCGAAGAGACCGAACCTTTGTATCTGGATATTCACATGCCTGCGGGCGCTTCATTCTCGACGGCATTGCCCGCCACGCATAACGCGTTCATCTATGTCTATCGCGGTACGGTAACGGTGGGTGACACGCTGGTGGAGTCTCATCGCATGGGTATCTTGAGCAATACGCCGCAAGCCGATGGCGTGACGCTCACAGCGATGGAAGATGCGCGCCTGATTCTGATCGCCGGCAGGCCGCTCAACGAACCCATCGTGCAGTACGGGCCGTTCGTGATGAATACGCAGGAAGAGATTCATCAGGCGATGGACGACTTCAGGAATGGGCATTTTGTCTGAATCAAATAATTTAAAATCAACAAGGAGCATGATATGACTACCAACAATATTTTCAGGCAGATCAATGGCAATATCGTGAAATTGGTATCAATACCCGCGATCAACGCGTCATTTTCGCTTGCCGCCAGACTTTTAGCGTCGGCAATTTTCATTGGTGCAGGATTCAGCAAACTGGGCGCAGGTTATGCGGGAACGCAAGCCTATATGACATCTGTTGGACTCTCCGGTGAGCTTCTACCCTTGGTGATCGGGCTGGAAATGGGGGGAGGGTTGGCGTTATTGCTTGGTTTTCAGACTCGTTTGGTGGCATTCGCGCTATCGGTTTTCTGCATCGTTTCCGGTGTGTTGTTTCACTCTGGCGCAGACCCGATGCAACAGATCATGTTTATGAAAAATCTGGCGATGGCAGGCGGATTACTGGCATTTACTTTATTCGGTGCCGGTCGTATGAGTCTGGATGGGGAAACGCAGATTCGAGTTTCTTAACTTAGAATTATAAGCACATATCAAGAGCACGCGCCCTCATATCGGCTTGCTGGTGCAGGTCAATCGTAAATGCGCTTACCTTTGAATAGGTAAGGCGGCATGATGTTCGACCTGATGCACCTTGCTTGGTGCCGCCAGCAATTTATCAAGATGGCCTTTTTAGCGTGCAGGATTACCCCCTTGCGATATTCCCGGGGATTGCCCAATCCAGTATTGACTCAATGCGGTCACGCAGACGGCTTATCGATGAGGCAACCTCCTCTGGAAGTACGATCGTTTTTGTGCCAAGATTCATTGCGGTTTTCTGAGTTGTTTTGACTGTTTGCAAGAGAACGATCGTGACATTCTTTGTTATAGTTTTTGTTATTTTAATAAAATCATTAAGTGCGTTTTAAGGCGGGGTTTCAACCCCGAAATTTTAGTTATGACAAAACAATTCACTCTCGGTACCCCACTTAGCGCCTCTGCTACCAAAGTTATGTTGCTGGGCAGCGGTGAACTCGGTAAGGAAGTTATCATCGCATTGCAACGCTTGGGTGTAGAGACCATCGCCGTGGATCGTTATCCCAATGCACCGGGACATCAGGTGGCGCATCGTGCATATGTCATCAATATGACGGATGCTGCGGCATTGCGTGATCTGGTAGAGCTCGAACAGCCGCATCTTATTGTGCCGGAGATCGAAGCTATTGCCACCGACATGCTGGTCGAGATTGAGCGGGAGAGTTTGGCGCGGGTTATTCCCACTGCACGCGCCGCTCAACTCACCATGCACCGTGAGGGAATTCGCCGCCTTGCGGCAGAAACACTGGGGCTGCCCACTTCTCCTTATGCCTTCGCCAATAGTCTGGAAGAATTACGTGCTGCGATTGATGACGGCATAGGCTATCCCTGCGTGGTGAAACCAGTGATGTCCTCCTCCGGCAAAGGGCAGTCTAAAATCGACAGCACGGCGGAGGTGGAGCAGGCGTGGAATTATGCCGCCAGTGGCAGCCGGGTGAATCAGGGGAGGGTAATCGTCGAGGGTTTTATTAATTTTGAATATGAAATTACCCAACTCACCGTGCGCGCGATGAGTAGTAATGGCGAAGTCGAAACGCATTTCTGTGAACCGATCGGACATGTGCAAATTCATGGTGACTATGTTGAAAGCTGGCAGCCACAGGCTATGTCTGAACTGGCCTTAAAGCGCACACGTGATATCTCCAGGAAAGTTACGGACAATCTCGGGGGTTTAGGCATCTTCGGTGTCGAACTGTTCGTCAAGGGTGATGATGTGTGGTTCAGTGAAGTTAGTCCGCGTCCGCACGACACGGGCATGGTTACGATGTGCAGTCAGATTCAGAATGAATTTGAGTTGCATGCGCGCGCCATACTCGGTCTGCCCGTGAACACCGCTTTGCGTGCACCGGGTGCGAGTGCAGTGATTTATGGGCAACTGGAAGAATCAGCTATTGCTTTTACGGGTGTCGATGAAGCATTACGTGTCCCGCAAAGCGATTTGCGCTTGTTTGGTAAACCGGAATCGTTTTCCAAACGGCGTATGGGTGTGGCGTTGGCAAACGGAGTAGATACCGACGAAGCGAGGATACGTGCCAAACTGGCCGCCAGTAAAGTGGTGCCAGTCAAGGGTTAGTTATTCCTGCCCGACCAAAGACAGCATTTACTTGCTTGTTGAAAGGGCGTGATCCAGATATTAAAACACTGGACCACCCCGAGGTAGGAAAATAATTACTGTTGCTGTCGAGAATTGAGATTACTGAGTTACCAGCTCGCGCAGAACATAAGGCAGGATGCCGCCATGACGGTAGTAATCCACTTCGACGGGCGTGTCGATTCGTAGCAGCAGCGCAACTTGTTGCGTGCTACCGTCGCGGCGCTTGATGGTGAGCATTACATCCTGTTGTGGCTTAATGAAATTTGCGATGCCGGTGAGATCAAAGGTTTCTTCGCCGGTCAACTTGAGTGTAGCCACGCTGTCGTTGCCCTTAAACTGTAAAGGCAGCACGCCCATGCCCACCAGATTGCTGCGATGAATGCGCTCGAAGCTTTTCGCCACTACCGCTTTTACGCCCAGCAATTGCGTGCCTTTCGCCGCCCAATCTCGAGATGAGCCAGTGCCGTATTCTTCCCCGGCAAAAATAACAGTAGGCGTGCCGTTTGCGATGTATTCCATCGCTGCGTCGTAAATCGCTATCTGTTCGCCGTTGTAAAGTGTGTAGCCGCCTTCCACGCGACTGCCGTCGGCATTAGGAGGCAGCATCAGATTCTTGATGCGCACGTTGGCGAAAGTGCCACGTATCATGACCTCATGATTGCCGCGTCGTGCGCCGTAGCTGTTGAAATCCTTGATGGCCACACCTTTGCTTTGCAGGTATTTGCCAGCAGGGGTGGAAGATTTAAAACTGCCAGCCGGACTGATGTGATCGGTGGTAACTGAGTCACCGAAAATGCCCAGCGGTTTGGCATTGAGGATGTCGGAAACGCTACCGACAGTCATGGAAAAGTCGTCGAAGAACGGCGGGCGCGCAATGTACGTGGAATCGTCCCAATGGTACTGGTTGCCGGTGGGGGCAGAAATGGCATTCCATAGCGGCAGGTTGCGAGTAAGATCGCTATATAGCCTGCGATATACCATTGGGTCAGCGGCAAATTTCATTGCTGCATGGATTTCCGCACTGCTCGGCCAGATATCTTTCAGATAGACTGATTGACCGTTGCGGCCGGTGCCAAGTGGCTCACTTTCCAGATTTATGTTTACTCTGCCAGCCAGCGCGAAGGCAACTACCAGCGGCGGGCTGGCGAGGAAGTTGGCCTTGATGTTGGCATGAACGCGTGCTTCAAAGTTGCGGTTGCCGGACAACACCGCTGCGGCGATCAAATCGTGGGCGAGGATGGCATCTTCGATTTTTGCGCTCAGTGGGCCGGAGTTGCCGATACAAGTGGTGCAGCCATAGCCTACCAGGCGGAAACCGAGTTGTTCCAGATAGGGCAGCAGACCAGCATGGGTCAAGTAATCCGTTACTACGCGTGAACCGGGGGCGAGCGATGTTTTGATATGCGGTTGCACGCGCAGGCCTGCTTCTACTGCTTTTTTCGCCAGCAAACCTGCCGCCAGCATCACACCGGGGTTGGAGGTATTGGTACAGGAAGTGATGGCAGCTATTAATACATCGCCATGGCGGAGCTGTACTGCCGGCATTATCTGACCGCTTGTTTCGCAGCGCACGCTAGGTGTCGGGCGGTTGTCCATCATCTCGATTTCAGTCACGGTGCTGGTGTTGTGCTTGCTTTGTGTGCCGGTGCCAGCCGGTGCGGTTTCCTGATCCTGCAGGCCGCCACCGGCGATGGGTACACACACGTTTTCGCTAAGATCAGCCAAATCGGTGAGATAACGTTCCCCCAAATTTTCAGCGGGTTGGTTGAAACCGTTCTCTGCCACTGACTTGCTGAACAAGCTGTTGAAATTCTCCTTCATCTCGGAGAGCGGTACGCGGTCCTGCGGACGCTTCGGCCCGGCCAGAGAAGGCTGGATACTGTTCAAGTCCAGCTCTACCACGCTGCTGTAATCGATCGCGCCTGCCTCAGGTATGCCATACAGCCCTTGCGCTTTGAAGTAGGACTGGAAGGCATCTACTTCTCCATCGCTGCGCCCGGTATTGCGCAGGTAGTCCAACGTTCTGTCGTCCACCGGGAAGAAGCCCATTGTTGCGCCATATTCCGGCGCCATGTTGGCGAGGGTGGCGCGATCCGGTACGGTAAGCGCAGCGGTGCCCGCACCGAAAAATTCCACAAACTTTCCCACCACTTTATGCTTGCGCAGCAGTTCGGTGACGGTCAACACCAGGTCGGTCGCGGTGATACCTTCGCGCAGCTTGCCCGTGAGATGAACGCCCACCACGTCCGGTGTGAGGAAATATACCGGCTGGCCGAGCATACCCGCTTCCGCTTCGATGCCGCCCACACCCCATCCGACCACGCCGATGCCATTAATCATAGTGGTGTGGCTGTCGGTACCTACCAGCGTATCGGGATAATAAACGCCGTCTTTTTGCAGCACGCCGCGCGCCAGATATTCCAGATTCACCTGATGCACGATGCCGACGCCGGGCGGCACCACCTTGAACGTATCAAATGCCTGCATGCCCCATTTCATGAATTTGTAGCGCTCATTATTGCGTTCAAACTCCAATTCCATGTTGAGTCGCAGCGCATCCGGACTATTGTAATAGTCCACCTGCACCGAATGATCCACCACCAGATCCACTGGTACCAGCGGTTCAATGATCATCGGATTCCTGTCCAACTTCGCAGCGGCATCGCGCATGGTGGCGAGGTCAACCAGCAGCGGGATACCGGTGAAATCCTGCAACACAATACGTGCCACTACGAATGGAATTTCTTCGGTGCGCGGTGAATTTTGTTGCCAGTTCGCCAGCTGGCGGACGTGTGCTTCGCTGATCTTCTTGCCATCGTAATTGCGCAGCACCGCTTCCAGCACAATGCGGATGGAAACCGGCAAGCGTGAAATCTTGCCCAGCCCTGCGGTTTCGAGTGCTTTTAAGGAATACAGCGTGCCAGTCTTGCCGTTGGCGAGGGTGAATGTTTGACGAGTGTTGAACAGATTATGCGACATGGCGATGGCTCCGAATGAAAGCTATGAGCGAAAAGAAAGAGCGTAATTATAACGCGGCAGGGGTAGATCGGACATCGATCAGCTAAAACTATTGATCCGGCACGAATTGAACTTGACTGCCGTTCGTGCTGAGCTTGTCGAAGCATAAGAAGCCATTCACATTTCGACAAGCTCAATGCGAACGACTTCTTGCATAAACGGTGCCGTATCAATAGTTAAAAAATAAGCAGTTTGCTTATTCTCTTTTTTTGGCGTCGCTTTACTATCAGACCGTGAGATTCTTCTGTGGCCGATGGGGAGCCTTATCCAGGAAAAGGTGACAAGTAATATAGCAAGGAGTTAATTATGAGTGCTGACAACAACGACAAAACCAGCGGTTTATTTGCCAACCCATTGCCCATTGTGATGTTGGCGTTATTGGCGGCAGGCGTGGTGGTCAAGAACGTGCCGCTGGAAAGCGCGCGTCCGATCGATCCAGAGCGCGTGAAATTTGTGCCGGCCACCCAACAAGATGTTGAAGCACGATTATGGCAGGATCCGCTCGCAGCGGTAGAGAAGTACATAGAGAAGGAAAACAAGGAGAATGGTAAGGAGAACGAGAGGAAGCATGACGTTAAAAGGGTGAAGGCGCTCATTACAGAGTTACTTAAACAGAACAGCGTGACGGTCGTTGCTGTGAGTGTTTTTGGTAGTTCGTCCGATGCAGATGCCGAATGGCGGCGCCGCATGCGTTCCGCGGTGGTCTCGGCGCTAGGTTTTCATCACTATCATCCCTCGAACAACAATGCGATAGGCTACTTCGACCACCAGCCTGAGCCCGGGAACGGCGACAAGTTTGCTGTGCCATACGAATGGTACGAGCGGGGAAAGCCTCTGTCTTCTTATGAGCGGGGGAAGCCCCCGTTTTATAACAAGTTAGAAAAGCCGCCTAATGTGCTTGTGCTCTGGCTGAACGAAGAAAAGCTCGACACTGTTTCGGCCATTACTCCGGCCATTCCACCGTTAGACGTGGTCACCTGGTCCGAAGATGGCAAGGCGATAATTACTCCGACCGCTACTCCGACCGTTACTCTGTCAGATCAGCTGAAATACTTGTTTAACACTTTGGTGGATAAGAGCACGTTGCAGTTCGACACCAGTAAAAGCCTCAATGTCAGGCTGATTGGGCCGGCGGGGTCGGAGGCGCTGATGAAGCTTGTTTCCAATAAGGATAAACAGAAATCAAATTCTAAGGCGCTGTATCCTGGCATTACGCTCCAGGTGTTCTCGCCCAGCGCGACTATCTCCAATTGCGAACTGTCACGCGACTTAGGGGATGAGATACCAGCTAAGAAGCTGGATGAATGCATCAAGATAGAAGGCTTTTCCAAATGGAACGATTCGGAAACAACCCCGATCGTTCGCACGATCGGCACCGACGACATGCTCTCGGTCGCGTTGCTGTGGGAGTTGTGGCAGCGCGGCGTCAATCGCGAATCGTGGAGGCAGCCGGATAACAAGCCTGATTGCAAGGATGGCTTGGTGTTAATCAGCGAGTGGGACTCACAGTATGCCCGCTCGCTATCCCAGAGCCTTAACGAGGGCTTTTCGTCGCTCTGCGGAACCAATACTGACCCGCTGATGAGGGTACGCACATTTAACTACTTGCGCGGGCTGGACGGCGTGCTGCCTGATATTAAAAAGTCGGACACCAATGTACCGTACAAGGACGATGGAGAAAAATCAAAAAATCTGCGCGCGCAACTCTTGGATGTGCCGTTAGAACACGCCGAAGGACGTAGCCAGTATGACCATCTGCGGCGACTTGTTGGCGAGATTGAACGGCTCAGTAACGACAAGCAATTTGCAGAGAATGGCATAAAAGCGATCGGTATCATCGGTGCCGACGTATACGACAAACTTTTGATCCTCCAGGCGCTTCGAAGTCGTTTCAAGGACAAGATATTTTTTACCACTGACCTCGATGCCCGCTACCTGCACGCTGATCAGAAGGATTGGGCGCGCAATCTGGTGGTCGCGTCCAGCTTTGGCTTGTCGTTACGTCCAGAGCTACAGCAGCGAGCCTCGCCGTTCCGGGATAGCTATCAGACCGCGACTTACCTCGCTACATTGATGGCACTCGAGAAGAAAAATACGATGTTCGAATGGAACGACAAGATGGCGCAGTGGTTGCATCCGCAGCTCTTCGAGATTGGTCGGACCGAGGCGGTGCGTCTCGCGTCGCCGACTGTTGAGTATCTCAAAGACTGGTACACATCCAAGGATAAAGACTCTAACTCCAAGGGCATCCCTGTTCAAAATAAATACCAGCCTTGCGCCCCCAATCACTGGCCAGAGTGCGCGGACATCGAGCCGTACAGGCCTCTGCTCATGCCATCATTCCAGTATATGGGTGAGGTTTTCGTAATGATCGCCCTTGGATTCGTGTTGGCCGCCATGGCAAGCTGTCGTATTCGTGGGAAGTGGTCCATCATAAAAAATGCGCTAACGCTCCCTATGAAATTGAAAACTGTAAAACTCTTGTTGGCGGGCGTGAGTGTGTTGGTTTTAGGGGTGCTTATCTCTCTGTGTACCAAAAGATTAATGGATGCTTCGTATGAACAAGGGGTCGGTGAGCCGTTCGTGTGGTTTGAGGGAATCAGCGTGTGGCCGAGTCTGATGTTAGACTTCATCGGCCTCGTGCTCACGCTGGTGTTTGCGTTCGCGCTTTGGTGCTTAATCCGGGGGAAGGCGCGTCTCATCTCCAAGAACTTTAATTTCGCCCTGCCGCAGACTTGGAGGCTGGCGCGCAGCAGATGGTCCGCAATGTGTGCTGGCCCGTATGTCGAGCTGGCATTATTCAATAGGGAGGGCACGACTGACCCGAAACCAATTGGTCCGGGGGTTGAGGTATCTACCTTGTGGCAAAACTACCTGCGTGCTACCAGCATGCGCGAGATGATGGGCTGGATCGTGTCTTCCACGGTAATGGTAGGCGTACTCTTTTTTGTGGCGTACCGAGTCTTCGAAATGCCATCTTTTCCCCATCGCGGTCAGCTTGTGCAAAACCTGAACTACTTTGTTGCATCCCTCAACGCGTTGATTTTGTGGCCGGTTATCTTCTGGGTTAGTTACCAGACGCGTGCTTGCACGCAGCTCACTAGGGTTTTGAGCAATATGAATAGCGTGTGGCCTAAGCGGTTGCTCGGTCGCCAAGAGACCGAGACTGGCGTGCCGCGCGCATATCTTTCGGGCTACCTTGATTTTCAGTTGATTATGCGCGCCACGCAACGCATTCACAGCCTTATCTACCTGCCGTTCGTCTCTATCCTTTTCATGGTAATTGCGCGGAGCGATCTTTTGGACGCGATGAATTTTCCGCTGGTGCTAGTCTTTGTCATCGGACTTGTGCTGGCCTATGCACTCGGCAGCGAGGTGCTGCTGCGTAGAGGGGCCGTCGCGGCGCGCACCAAGGTGATCTCTTACTACGAAACGCTGCTGTTGCGCATGCAGGCTGCGCCGAAAATCCCACTTGTAGAGGTCTATACGACGTTTGATCAGGCGAGGTTGAAAGGCAGCTCACCTTTGACCGTAGCTAGCAGCAAGCCATCGGGCTTGACTGAACCGAAAATTAGCACGGAACAGATCAAATTGCTGTTAGAGCGTATTCGCAACACTCGGGAGGGCGTGTTTGCCCCCATCACTGAGCAGCCCGCGCTACGCGCGCTGCTCTTGCCCTTCGGTGGCTTCGGCGGCGCGCAGCTTATTGAATATTTGATCAACCTTACGGTATGAGGTCGGATTGGCCAGGGCTGGAAGATTTAGTTTAGCCATAACTAAATGTTCCCGCATTCGAGGTGAGCCAGCACTCCCAAACCTGCGGCGCGTCCGCTTGCGAAACAGGCGGTGAGCAGATAGCCGCCGGTGGGCGCTTCCCAGTCCAGCATTTCGCCCGCACAGAATACGCCGGGCATGGTGCGCACCATCAAACATTCATCCAGCGCCTTGAAGGCGACGCCCCCCGCGCTGCTAATGGCTTCATTCAGCGGACGAGGTGCGATGAGTCGTAATGGCAATGATTTAATCGAAGCCGCAAGGCGCTCGGGGTTGGCGAAGTCTGATGGCGGCACCCGTTCGCGCAGCAGGCCAGTTTTCACCCCCTTGATGTTTGCCCGGCTCTGCAAATGGCTGGCCATCGAACGGGAACCGCGCGGATGCGCTATCTCGGTGATGATGCGCGGCAAGTCTTTTCCGGGCGTCAGATCAAGGTAGATGACTGCCGCGCCTGTAGCTGCAATCTCATCGCGCAGGCGTGCGGACAACGCGTAGATCAGTCCGCCTTCAATCCCGGTCGCCGTCACCATGAGGTCACCCTGTCGACGATGGATCTCTCCCGCTGTATCGATAAAGGTCACCGTCACCGTTTTTACCGGATGTCCGGCGAAGCGGGAGCTGAAGTGCTCGCTCCAGCCGACATCAAAACCACAGTTTGCGGGCCGTAATGGCATAACAGAAATGCCGCGCCGCTCGAGAAGCGGTACCCATGCGCCATCGGAACCGAGCCGCGCCCAACTGCCGCCACCCTGTGCGAGCACCACTGCATCGGCATTCGCGGTGTGCTCGCCCTGTGGGGTGACAAAACGAAGCGAACCATTTTCATTCCATCCGCACCAGCGATGGCGCATATGGAAATGCACGCCTGTCTCGCGCAAGCGGTGCAGCCAGGCGCGCAAGAGCGGCGCAGCTTTCATGTCAGTCGGAAATACGCGCCCGGATGTGCCGACGAATGTCGTTATGCCCAAGCCATGCACCCACTCTCGCAGAGCATCAGGCCCGAAGGCGTCGAGTAGCGGCTTGATCTGGTCGCGGCGTGCACCGTAGCGTGAGAGGAATGGTTCCATTGGCTCGGAATGCGTGATATTCATCCCGCCCTTGCCAGCCATCAGAAATTTGCGCCCCACGGATGGCATGGCATCGTACAGATCAACCCGCACGCCGCCCTGAATCAATACTTCTGCAGCCATCAGTCCAGCAGGTCCGCCGCCGATGACGGCAACCGACCTGGCGCTCAGCTTATTCTTCATCCAGTAATTTTCCTGCAATCGCCCAGTTTTCGTCTGGCAGTTCGTCGAAGGTAATGTAGGTGTAGGGCTTTGGTTTGTGTGCAAGGCGTTCTAGGGTGTCGGTGATCTCTGCTGCGATCTGGGCTTTCTGTTCGCGACTGAGGATACCGGCAATGCGAATGTTGACGTAGGGCATAGTGTTTTCTTAATTGAATAAAAAGGATTTTATGTGAATAAAGTGGGTAATCAACTTTGAGTCACCCGCAGAAGAGGTAAATCCATTTTCCCTGCGCCAAGTAATCTGAGCGAGAGAAATAGATTAATGAATTCCCGATTTTTAAAAAAATTAAAGTTACTCTGGATCTGACCGTTACTATAGTTTGATCGTTACTGCAAACTGCTTTGAATGTTCGAATGCTGAAGGAATGGGTGTCATGTACATAGCTGTCAACAGAGGATTTACGGTAATTGAACTACTTGTTACATTGAGTGTGGCAAGTATTCTGTTAGCTGTGGCAGCACCAAGCTATCGGACTTTTGTTCAGGATAATCAGCTTATAGCACAGAGTAATAATTTTTTCTCGGCCATGATGCTCGCTAAAAGCGAGGCCATTAAAAGAAGTAGCCCGACTACAATTTGCCCCAGTACAAACGGTACTGCCTGCGCTGGTGGGACAGTCTGGACAAATGGCTGGCTGGTGTTTGCAGACACTGATAGTGATGGCACAGTAGATACGGGGGAAGAAATTATCCGGGTTGGTACTGCATTACCTGGTCAAAGTACGTTGACATCTGGCAACAGTACAAGGGTGACATTCGCAGCAAGTGGTTTTACGCTAGGGTTTAATGACACCTTTTCTTTATGTGATAGCCGCGGCACCGCCATGTCTAGAAGTTTAACTTTGAGTAATCAGGGTCATTTGCGTACCGTTAAAGGAGGCGGCGCATGCGCATAAATTGCACACTCAATTTGAAAAGGCGGATTAATAATCATAAGCAGAGTGGTTTTAGTATGCTGGAAGTGCTGGTCACGATTCTGGTAGTTTCTTTTGGTTTGTTAGGCATGGCAGCTTTGATTACAACGGGTTTGCGCAGCAACAATACCGCGCATTACCGCTCAATTGCGACTCAGCAAACGCTGGACATTGCAGATCGTATGCGGGCCAATCTGACAGGTGTCCGTGCTGGAAATTACGATGCGCTGACTGCTGTTATTCCGGTCAGTGCTGATTGTGTGGCAGCAAGCTGCACCGCGGTACAAATGTCAATTTATGATCAGGCACAGTGGAATAGAGCCAATTCCGTCCTGTTACCGGGTGGTGTTGGAACCGTAGCCGGAAACCTTGCAGCGGGTTTTTTAATTACTCTGATGTGGATTGAAAAAGAAATGGGGGGCGTAGCGGATCCTGCATGTCCAGTGGGTACGGCAGTTAATACGCGTTGTTTCTTGACAAGATTTTCTCCCTGATGTTGATCTCACCAATTAATCGTGCTGGGTCAGCACTTGATCCAGGAAACGACCTGCGAAAACGCCAGAATCTGTCTTCACTCAGTCAGCTTCTGCGAGCAACCGCAATTCTTCAAGTCCGCCAGGTGCCTAGTTTACAGCGAGGTTTAACCTTGGTGGAGCTAATGATCGCAATGATCATTGGCCTGGTATTGCTACTGGTTATTGGTACAGTTTTTAGCAGCAGTCGCCAGGTTTTTCGTGTACAGGAGGATAACGCCCGTATTCAGGAGAGCGGTCGTTTCGCGCTGGAAATTCTCGGGCGTAGCATCAAGCAGGCGGGTAATGCAGAAATACCATTCACGGGTCTTAAGGTTGGATTTTCAGGGTTGGCTATCACAGGTATTAATGGCGCAGGTACGGCGGCCGATACATTAACTGTGCAGTACGATGGTGCGGTTGGGGATCGAGATTGTCAATTCGGCACAGCAGTTACAGCAGCCGATTACTTAGCTGGCAATAATATCATTCAGAGCCACTTTAATCTGGATGCAGCGAATGCGCAATTACAATGTGCTGGAGCTATCGGTGCTGCGCCGGTTACACCCGGGGCTGGGGTTTCCGGTCAGCCGTTATTGGAGAATATAGAGGACTTTCAGGTTCTTTACGGCATTGATACCACTGGTGACCAGTCAGTCGATCAGTATGTTCTCCTACCGGCTAACTGGAATCAGGTGATTACAACTCGAGTTTGTGTACTGATCCGTTCTAATCAAATAAATATTGTTCCCGCGGGTAATAATTACCTGAACTGCAACGGCGCCGCTGTCGCTGTTCCTGCTGACAGGCGGCTCAGGCGCGCTTTCACGGCCACATTTAATTTGCGCAACCGGGTAAACAACCTGCCATGAACGCAAATTTCTACATGCCACGAAATCAGCACGGTGCAGTATTCGTTACCGCGATGGTTTTATTGGTAATACTAACCTTGCTCGGCATTACCGCCATGAAGATGGCGAATCTGGAAGAACTCATGTCCGGCAATATGCGTGATCGCAATCTAGCGTTACAGGCGGCAGAAATGGGACTGCGTTATGCCGAACAGCATATCCGCGATAATGATCCCGCAACCAATACACCTAGCTCGATAGATGGCATAACCGGTTTTGATGCGGCATGTACCGGAGGGTATTGTTACTATGGTCAAAATCAACCTGCTCCTGCCATCGAATCTGTTATAGCTAGTTGTACTCCAAATTGTCCTCTTACCTATACCCCCGGTACCGTTTTTACGGTTGATGGTATCAACTATACGGCGCCTGCTTTACCAGCAGGTGTTCCTGCACCCACCTATTTGATTGAGGGCATTAAAAAAACGCCGCCGGGAAGTAGTAACTTCAGTTATTACTACCGCGTTACTGTACGTGCGCAAGGAGCCAGACCTGGCACGATTGTTTGGTTGCAGGAAATATTCAAGCCATAGCCATCCGGTTTTAAATAGGAGATTGAAATCATGAAAAAAAATTTAATATGCGCTATGGGATTAAAATGGATTTTGTGTTTACCTCTCGGGTTAGCTGGATCAGCTTATGCTCTGTTGCCACTTTCCAATAACCCTCTTTTTCTGGGGGGCAATATTTCGCCTAATGTGATGTTTACGCTGGATGATTCCGGGTCGATGCATTTCGAAATTATGCCCGAAAGTTTGATTCTTCAACAGGTGTACTATATGTTTCCGCGTGCGGCAGGTATCTATGGTGGGTCGGACTACAATAACCGTGTCGTCGATTTCGTCTCGACCAATCGTTACACCGCCTCTTTACGCTCCAATCAGGTCAACAAAATTTATTATAATCCCACCGTAAGGTATCAGCCCTGGAGCAACGCTGACGGATCTCTGATGGCTAATGCTAATCCAACTTGCGCCCCGCATAATCCCGTAGATACCGATAAAGGCTGCCGCAATCTTACCGTCGATAATACACAAAGTGCTAGTTGGTTGAAGAGTGACGGGACTTTATCTTCTAATCAATCAAAAACTTTCTACCCAGCAGTATATTTCGACTATAACGGTGGTGACATCAATTCGGCTAGTAGTTATATGCAGGTTAAGATTATATCTTCCACGTCTTCTTATGTTGGCGGGGTAGCACGCAAAGATTGTGTCGCCGCACCTGCCTGTACTTACAATGAGGAAATTCAGAACTTTGCGAATTGGTACACCTATTATCGTTCCCGTGTATTGTTAGCACGCGCGGGTATCGGCAGGGCATTCGCTGCGCAGGGGAATACCATGCGAGTGGGCTTTGCAGCCATTAATAAGGGGTCTGCTACTATCGATGGTGTAACTTCGGCAGGTACAGTTATAAGCGGTGTAAGACAGTTCACCGGTACAGACAGGACAAATTTTTTTAACAATCTTTACGGGCATACTATTCCGGCTTCAGGTACACCGCTCCTAAGTGCGGTAGATGAGGTTGGCAAATACTTTAAGCGTACAGACAATAAAGGCCCTTGGGGAGAGACGCCGGGTACGGATGGGGGTACGCAGCAGGTATGCCGCCAGAATTTCAATATTTTGACGACAGATGGTTATTGGAGCGACAGTAGTTCCATAGGGAATTCTGACAATACGGCGGGCGCCAGTATTACCAACCATTCTTCTCCGGCTACGCCACCAACGTATACCTATACTCCTGCTCTTCCTTATTCTGATAGTTTTAGTAACACTCTGGCTGATGTGGCAATGAACTATTGGAAAAATGATTTACGCACCGATATGCCCAATAAAGTACCAACCAATTCCGCTGATCCGGCATTCTGGCAGCATATGGTGACTTTTACAGTGGGACTAGGTGTGAGTGGGAATCTTACGCACTTGCCGTCTGGCGCGGAGGCATGGCCGGATCCGACTTCAAGCGATTCGGCAAAAATAGATGATCTCTGGCATGCTGCCGTCAATAGCCGCGGTAATTTTTTTAGTGCCGCTGACCCGGCTACATTTGCCAATGCTTTGACCAATGCCTTGACAACTATTGTGGCACGCACAGGTTCTGCTTCGGCTGTGGCCGCCAATTCGAATTCGTTGATAACCAATGGCCGGATATACCAGGCCAAATTTAATAGTGGGGATTGGACTGGGCAATTATTATCAATCCCCATTAATGCGGCGGGTTTGTTAGGAGCGACAGAATGGAATGCAGGGGCCGTCTCACTTGCATCGGACATAATTGCACCTACCACCCGTGTCATCATAACCAAGGGCAGTAGTGATGGCGTACCTTTTGAATATGCCAACCTGACTACGGCACAAAAGGCACTGCTGGATAAAAATGTTGCAAATACGGTCGATAACTGTGGCCTGGAACGGGTGGCCTATTTGCGTGGCATTGCTGTTAATGAGGGCAGCGGGACTTTTAGTTGTGCCAGTGCAAACGTCATAAATAAATTTCGTAGTCGCCCTACCAGCAAACTGGGGGATATTGTTAATTCCGGGCCTTATTATGTAGGCCGTCCCAATGCAGGACATTCCGATGTGGACCATGCGGGTTATGCTGCATTTCGAACCACCTTCAAGAATCGAACTCCGGTGGTCTATGTAGGTGCAAATGACGGCATGGTGCATGGTTTTAACGCCTGCATTCAGGGCGTAACACCAGGCTGTACGGCAGCTGATGAAGGCAAGGAACTCATTGCTTATGTACCCAGCATGGTTTACCCGAATCTGAATAGGCTGAGCGACAAGGATTACAATGCCAGCCATTACTATTTTGTGGACGGCTCTCCCATGGTAGCGGATGTTTATGTTGGTGCAACGCCCAGTTGGAAAAGTGTCCTCGTGGGCAGTTTAAATGGGGGTGGTCAGGGTTATTATGCCTTGGATATAACAGACCCAACTGGTTTTACCACAGCAAATGCTGCCAATTTGTTACTTTGGGAATTTACTAATGTCGATGATGTGGACATGGGTTACAGCTACAATCTTCCACCGATTAATCCGTTTACCAGCCAATCCAGCCAGATTGTAAAGATGGAAAACAATCAATGGGCTGTGGTGATTGGTAATGGTTATAACAGCGCGAGCGGTAAAGCAGCACTTTATGTTTTGTTTATTACAGGCGGTGAAGATGGCACCTGGACAATCGGTACTGATTATATCAAGCTGGTTGCTGATGCGGGTACAGGCAATGGCCTTTCCACGCCGATGCCATTTGATAGTGATGGAAATGGTTTGATTGACGTGATTTACGCAGGTGACATCAAGGGTAATCTGTGGAAATTTAATGTTGCTTCTGCTACCCCTTCCAGCTGGAGTATGGCTTTAAGTGGCGCGCCACTTTTTGTATCAGGCACCAGTAAACCGATCATCTCTCCGCCGGTCGTGAGTTTTCACCCAAAAGGGGGGCTATTGGTTATGTTCGGCACTGGAAAGTATCTTGAAACAGGGGATACCACATCGACCAATACCCAGACTATGTATGGGGTATGGGACTATAGCCTGACTGCGTCGGTAACATTGACAAATTTAGTTCAGCAGGTCGTGACAAATGCTACGGTTAGAACCGCCACACAGACTCCGGTGCCTTATTCCGCCACTGTAAAAGGCTGGTATTCTGACCTGCCTGTCTCTGGAGAAAGGCTAACGGGCGTACCTACTTTGGAGAATGGGATTTTAGCATTTACTACCATTGTTCCATCTGTCTCACCCTGTGATTTTGGTGGCAAGGGATTTGTGAGTGCGGTGGATTTCCTGACGGGCGGAATGCTCTCCATTCCAACTTTCGATATTAATAAAAATGGGGTTGTTGCCCAAAATGATGGACTATCTGCGGGTATAGAAATTGGATTTGCGGTGGGGGGCGTAACGCGGATCAGGGGTGCAATGGATGATGTATTAATATCTTCTACAGCCGATGGTTCGCTGGTGAAAACACCGGCTACTAAAGGCCCTGCGGGATTACGTGGCCGGATTACATGGCGAGAACTTGTTCGCTAAGCCTCTTTTTTAGCGGAAATCAGGCTGATAAGTCGAAAAATATTTTTTTACTTGAGTAGTGCCAGGGGCAGGAATATTTGTCGCGCATAGTTTGCAGTTACAGGAGCTGAAGGCAGAATGGTCTGTAATCCTACCAAGCCGAATGACGGATAAAATATGGATCGGAGCTGAGCAAACAACATTATGAAAATTAAGGCGGATTTAAGCAAGCTAAGGGGTTTTACGCTAATTGAGCTTATGGTTGCAATTGTAATCATTGGTATTCTGGCAGCGGTTGCCTTGCCTTCCTACCAGAATCATGTGAGACAATCCAACCGGGCAATAGCCAAGGCAATACTCCATGAAAATGCTCAATTTATGGAGCAGTTTTATACGGCAAATAATCAGTATGATGCGACCGTAGGGGGAGATGGTATTGTCAATACAGTAGATGATGTGGCCGTTGCACCACCCATTACTCAATCACCCAGAACTGGCGTTGTACAGTACGCCATTTCACTCCAGGCAGTGACAAATACCACCTTTACGCTTCAAGCCGTACCGCAGGGTTCAATGGCCGGAGATATATGTGGAACGCTTACTCTAACAAATACGGGGGTACAAGGTGCTGGCGGTGATGTTGCAAGCTGCTGGAATCGATAATGTCGTTGCCAAGGCAAATAAACGGGTAAGTTCCAGCGTACTGTTTTACAGAGCATGCTTGGATTATGCCGTTGTTACATTTCTAACTTACTCCTCGATTGCTTTAGCCGTAGCATGGCACACCTCCCTGACGCTAACCATGTAGACCACATGAGAACGATGGGTGTTCCTGTCCTACGTGTGCTGGCGCGTGAAAATGGCCGCAGTGGTGCGATGTGTGCGTACATGGGTATGCCACCATGCATCGCATGATATTTCCATCATGCCATAACCATAATACTTACCCTATGATTTGCGACTGCTTGG
Organism: Candidatus Nitrotoga sp. AM1P; assembly: GCF_013168275.1. Classification (GTDB taxonomy): domain Bacteria; phylum Pseudomonadota; class Gammaproteobacteria; order Burkholderiales; family Gallionellaceae; genus Nitrotoga. Next base: position 2,812,630 of record NZ_AP019547.1, read on the forward strand.
CGAGCCAAGAGAGTATATCATCCGGGATTTTTCGTGGGTATTGAATTCAATTTGTTGAACCCATTCGAGTTTTGCACATAACTGAAATTCGTTGGAGTGAAAGTATAAGTGTGATGACAGCTTAATTAGCACAGTGGAGCCGAGAGGGGTTGTCGGTTCAACTGATGCCTTGTTAATATAGAAATATGCGGCTGACGATATGAATGGCATTGTTCAATATAGTGCGTTAGATTTTTGGTGATACAAATTCTTAATATTAGATAAATATGGTTCATTCAGCCTGTAAATCAAATTTTTCATTGCCAGTGCGGGTGTTTTTCCAAGACACCGATGCAGGAGGAGTGGTATATCATGGTAGCTATGTGAACTTTTTGGAGCGCGCGCGGACTGAGTGGTTACGGGAATGTTATGGTTATAGTAATAAAGGGTTGATGAGCGAATTTGGTATGGTGTTTGTGGTTCGTTCACTAAGACTGGATTATCTCAAGCCCGCTTTGCTTGATGATTTACTTGCTGTCAGCGCGCAACTAAAGGATGTCGGGCGTAGTCGTGTGACCTTGTGTCAGCAAGTGTTGCGCGGCGAGGATGTACTGGTTGAGGCGGAAATACATCTGGTATGTGTGGCAATGGATAATTTCAAGCCGGTGGGTGTGCCGGAAGCATTGCGAGAGCAATGGAAAAACTAAAGGATATTGTAAATATGGATGTAACACAGAATTTATCGTTTATCCATTTGATTCAGAACGCTAGCGTACTTGTTCAATTGGTAATGGGTTTATTGTTACTGGTTTCATTGATGTCATGGTGGTTTATATTTCTTAAGATGTTTACTGTCAGGCAGGCGGTGAAGCAAAGTGAGGAATTTGAAGAATCATTTTGGAATAATGATGACCTTAATAGGTTGTATCAAAATACTTCTGTAATGCGCGGTGATTCGGGCAGTATGGGACGAATTTTTGCAGCGGGCTTTACCGAGTTCCTTAAGCTTAAAAAGAAACATGGTATGGACAATAATGCGGTGATGGATGGCACGCGTCGTGCCATGCGCGCCACTTATCAGCGCGAAATGGATATTCTTGAATCGCATTTGGCCTTTCTGGCTACAGTTGGCTCGGTCAGTCCTTATGTTGGGTTATTCGGTACCGTGTGGGGAATTATGAATGCATTCCGTGGGTTGGCCAATGTTGGCCAAGCTACATTGGCACATGTTGCGCCCGGTATAGCCGAGGCATTAATAGCTACTGCGATGGGTTTGTTTGCCGCTATTCCTGCCGTGGTTGCTTACAATCGTTATTCGCATGATATTACGCGCCTGGCATCACGTTTTGAAATTTTTATGGAAGAATTCTCTAACGTACTGCAACGTCAGCCATGATCCCACGCCGTTCTGCTATGCGTCCAATGAGCGATATTAACGTCGTACCTTACATCGACGTAATGTTGGTGTTACTAGTGATATTTATGATTACAGCGCCACTGATGAACCCTGGGCAGATCGATCTGCCCAGCGTGGGTAAATCACTCGCTCCGCCTGTTGCGCCATTAGAAGTGATTATCAAGAAAGACACCACGCTGGCGTTGAATGATCGAAGTAAGAAAGGTCAGGAGCAGAGTGTTACACGCGAGGAATTAATTGAGCTCCTTAAGCAAAAGCAGGCACAGAACGCGGATCAACCCGTTGTGATTTCTGCGGACAAGAATGTGCGCTATGAAGAAGTGATCAGCATTATGGATGTGTTGCAACGGCAACAGATTAAGAAGGTTGGTCTGTTGGCGCAAACCACGGGGCGATGAGCGCGATCGTGTATGCCAAACCCTATAAGCTTCGTGCTGGGGCATTGGCATTGGCTGTTCATTGTGCATTTTTCGTACTGTTATATTTTGGTGCCAGCTGGAAGGCGCAGCCTCCACAGGGCATGGTGGTGGATATTTGGGATAGCTTACCTGGGATGGAGGCAACTCCAGCACCAGTTAAAGTTGAGCCTCCTAAACCACCGATTGAGCGCCCCAAGTTGAGTAAGCCTGTGCCGCCTGTGGTGCCGCCTAAGGTTGATATAGCATTATCTGAAAAGAAAAGGCCTCAGGAAAAATCCAAGCCGATAAAAACAGAGCCTAAGCAGCAAATAGAAAAAGTGAATGTGCAGGCTGAGCAAAAGGTGCTAGCAGAACAGAGAGCGCAGGCTGAGCAGAAGATGATTGAAGAGCAGAAGGTGCGGGCTGAACATGAACGAGCTCGTGCCGAGCAGGCTAATATTGTTGCCAAGATACGTCGCAACCTTAAGGCTGAATTGGAGAAAGCCGAGCCATCTAAAGTGATTGAGCCGGTGAAATCTGCGGCGTCACTCAAAGCTGATTTTGAATTGGCTGAAAAAAAACGGTTGCAGGAGAAGTTTCAAGAAGCTGTGAAGTTTGAGGCGAAGCGTCAAATAGAAAAGGCGGATGCTCAGTCTAAATTGAAGGCCCAGGCTGAACATAAGATTGAGGCAGAGCAAAAGGCTGAAGCGGAGCAGAAGGCTCAGGCCGAGCAGAAAGCCTTGGCTAAACAAAAGGTACAGGCGGAACGGAAAGCTGAGGCCGAACGAAAAGCTGAAATGGAACAAAAAGCTGAGGCTGAACGAAAAGCTGAAATGGAACAAAAAGCTGAGGCTGAACGAAAAGTTGAAATGGAACAAAAAGCTGAGGCTGAACGAAAGATGCAGGCGAAACAGAGAGTCCTAGCTGAGAAGAAAGAGCAGGCCGAAGAGAAAGAGCGGGCGAAACAGAGAGCGCATGCCGAGCAAAAACTGTTAGCGGAACAGAAGGAGCAGGCTGAGCAGAAGGCGCAAGCCGAACAGAGAGCGAAAATTGAACAGGAGCGTGTGCGCGCTGAGCAGAAAGCACAAGCCGAGCAAGAGCGCGCGCGTGCTGCACAAGCAGCAGCCATAGGTAAGGAGGTGGCTGAATATACGGCCAAGATCCGGGCCAAGATTCGCCGCAATATCGTGATGTTACCGGATATACCGTATAATGCGCTTGCGGAATTTGAAGTAACATTGTTGCCCGGTGGTATGGTGTTAAATGCAGTATTGGTTAAGCCGAGTGGGAGCGCGGCGTATGACAGCGCAGTGGAACGTGCCATTAAGAAAGCGGAGCCGCTGCCCTTGCCGCCGGATGTGACGCTATTTAACAAATTTCGTGAATTGCGTCTCAAATTTAGTCCAAAGGAATAGTTTATGAGAGGAGTGAAAATGTTACGACATTGGATTTTGTTGGTTTTGCTTTGTGCCGCTCTACCCGCTCGTGCTGCACTGACCATTGATATTGTAGGGGCAGGAGAACGCCAGATTCCGGTAGCCATTGTGCCATTTGCCAACGAAAACAAGCTCGCTCAGAGCATTACTGAAGTAGTATCCCTTGACTTGAAGCGCAGTGGATTGTTCCGGTTGGTTAATCCGACAAGCAAAACACCCCATGAGCCATCCGAGGTTGTATATGCCGACTGGCGTGGTGTGGAAGCTCTAGCCATTGGTAGTGTGGAGACACAGCAAGATGGTCGGGTCACGGTTAAATTCCGTTTGCTTGATGCAGTTAAGCAAACCGAGTTGTTTGGTCAAGCTGTAACCGCCAAAGGTGATCAAATGCGTGCCATCGGTCATCGCATTGCCGACCTGATATATGAAAAGCTCACGGGTAATCCTGGGGTATTCAGTACGCGTATCGCGTATGTAAATCGGCAAGGTAAGAATAACCGCCTGGTAGTGGCGGACAGCGATGGTTATAACGATCGAGTTGTACTGTCGATCAATGAGCCTATTATGTCGCCAGCGTGGTCGCCGGACGGTAGCCAGCTTACCTATGTAACATTAGAGCAGGGTCATGCGGTTGTATATGTACAGTCGTTAGTGACTAATCAACGAACGGTGCTTTCTAATGCACGGGGAAGTAATAGCGCCCCTGTATGGGCGCCGGATGGCAAGCACCTCGCCGTCGTGCTGACGCGTGATGGTAGTCCGCAGATATATCTGGTTCGTCCGGATGGAACCGATTTGCGTCGGCTCACGTTTAGTGGTGCGATCGATACAGAGCCTAGCTTTTCTCCGGATGGACAGCATCTGTTGTTTACATCTGATCGTGGAGGTAGCGCGCAAATTTACAGGATGCCAGTGGAGGGGAAGACTGCCGAGCGGCTGACTTTTGAGGGTGGCAATAATTTCTCGCCTCGATATAGTCCGGATGGCAAGAGTTTTGTTTTTGCGCATCAAAGTAATGGGCGATTTAATATTGCTGTTCAGGATTTTCAGACTAGGCAAATGCAATTGTTGACTGAAGGTGGATGGGAAAAGCGCCCCAGTTTTTCACCCAACGGAAAGCTGATCCTGTTTGCAACTGAGGCGCAGGGCCGTGGTATACTTGCAATCGTTTCCAGCGATGGCAGGGTTAAGCAAAAGTTGTCCTCACAGGCAGGCGATGTTCGTGAGCCGACGTGGGGGCCTTTTTTGAAGCAGTAATAATTATTTAATTAGGGATAAGGATTAGAGGATGAAAAACATAGTGATTGGAGTATTGTTGGCGAGCCTATTAGTTGCTTGTGCCAGCGACGAGCCGCCTGTGGGTGACCTCAAAAAGAGGGGGCGGGCAGCTAATGCGCCCTTGTCAGCAGCGGTAGATTCTGCTCCGGGTGCCTCTGTGGCGGTTGATGCCTTGAATGATCGAAACAGTGCGTCTCAAACTTCTAATTTAGCTTCTATTTCTAATGGGGCGGCAGCTGAAGAGGCAGCGGCAAAGGTTGTAGCTGAAGAGGCAGCCTTGGCAGAGGCTCATGCTGTTGAGGTTCGAAATGCTGAACTGGAAGCTGCTAAAGCATCTGCAGCAAAGGCTGCGGCTGAGGAGGCAGCCTTGGCAGAGGCTCGTGCTGCTGAGGTTCAAAATGCCGCGCTGGAAGCTGCTAAAGCATCTGCAGCAAAGGCTGCGGCTGAGGAGGCAGCCTTGGCAGAGGCTCGTGCTGCTGAGGTTCAAAATGCCGCGCTGGAAGCTGCCAAAGCAGCTGCTGCAAAGGCCGCTGAAGAGGCTGCATTGCTAGCAGCGGCTCATGCTGCAGAGGTGCAAAGTGCTGCGCTGGAAGCCGCCAAGGCGGCTGCAGCGCAGGCAGCTGCAGAGGCGGCAGAGGTACACGGTGCTGCACTGGAAGCAGCTAAGGCGGTTGCAGCGCAGGCAGCTGCTGATGCGGCAGCTGCACGTGAAGCTGCTAGTGTGGCCGCGGAGCGGGATGCGGCTAATGCAGCCAAGCTTGCGGCGGAACTTGAAGCAGCCAAGGCGTCTGCTGCACAGGCAGCTGCTGATGCGGCAGCTGCACGTGAAGCTGCTAGTGTGGCCGCGGAGCGGGATGCGGCTAATGCAGCCAAGCTTGCGGCGGAACTTGAAGCAGCCAAGGCGTCTGCTGCACAGGCAGCTGCTGATGCGGCAGCTGCACGTGAAGCTGCTAGTGCGGCGGCTGCGCGAGAAACGGCTAATACAGCCAAGGCTGCGGCGGAACTTGAAGCCACCAAGAAGGCGTCTGCTGCACAGGCAGCTGCTGATGTGGCAGCGGCACGCGAAGCGGCTAATGCGGCTGCTGCGCAGAATGCTGCTAAGGCCAATGCTGCACGAGATGCTGCTAAGGCGGCTGCAGCGCGGGAAGCGGCGGTCGCTGAAGACTCTCTCAATATCCCGAGCAGCTTGCTGGCTAAGCGCAGTATCTTTTATCCAAACGATATTGATGCCGTACCAGAACAGGATAAACGCACTGTGCAAGCTCATGCCAAGTATTTAGCTGAACATCAAAATCGATCAGTGCGTCTGGAAGGTCATGCCGATGAGCGAGGAAGTAGTGAATACAATTTGGCCTTGGGTCAACGTCGTGCCGATGGTGTGAAGAAGATGTTGTTAGTGGGTGGTGTTAAAGAAGGCCAGATTGAGTCGATTAGTTATGGTGAAGAAAAGCCAATGTCTACTGCTCATAATGAGGCTGCCTGGTCACAAAATCGTCGCACTGACTTGAACTATGACGTCAAGTAAGTAAGGTATGAAGTTTCAAGTTTTGCTGTTTGCAGGATTGTGTGTTGTGACAGTGCAGGTTCAAGCTGCACTATTCAGCGACGATGAGGCGCACAATCAGATCCGGCAACTGGGGGAGCGCCTTACCACTCTGGAAGGTGCGGGCAAACAGCAAGTTGAAACCATTAAGCAACAATTCCAATTGTTTAATGAGCTGCAAACGCAGATCGATGCCCAAAAAACTGAATTGCGCAAGTTGAATGGACAAAACGAAGAACGTGTTCACAATTTACAGGATACGGAAAAGCGACAGACAAATCTCTATAAGGATCATGAAAAAGAGTTGCTTATTTTGCGCGTTCAATATGAAAAGTTGTTGCACAGTTTTCAGGATGCTGAGAAGCGGCAGGCGGAAGCTAATAAAAAACAGGCCAGCTCTTTACTAGATCAACAAGCGCTGAAGTTACGCATTTCTCAGTTAGAAGAAAGCAGTAAACAACAGGTCGAAATCATAAAACAGCTGGAGATTTTGAAACAACATGTTAGTACTATGCTAGATCAGCAGACGCAGCTGAAGGCGCATATTACTCAGATAGAAGAAAGGAGTAAGCAACAGGCTGAAACCAGTCAAAAGCAAGTCGAAATATACAAACAACAAACTGGTTCTTTTTTCGGTCAGCAAACGCAGCTTACTGAACGTGTTTCTCATCTTGAGGAAACGGGCAAGCAACAAATTGAAGCCAGCAAACAACAAGTTAGTTCTTTCCTCAGCCAGCAAGCGCAGCTCAATGAGCGCATTTCTCATCTAGAAGAAACCGCTAAGCAACAAGTCAATTCTTTGTTCGGCCAGCAAACACAGCTCAATGAGCGTATGTCAAATCTGGAAGAAAATGGCAAGCAACAAGTTAATGCCATGCTTGATCAGCAGCAAGCCCAATTCAAAATCCGTATTTCTCAGCTGGAGGAAATCAGCAAGCAACAAATTAATTCCATTGTCGACCAGCAGCAATCAGAGTTTAAGATAAGCACCTCCCAGCTGGAAGAAAGCGGCAAGCAACAAACTCAAGCTATGCTGGATCTCCAAGTACAGATTGACGCTCAAAACGCAGAATTTCGTAAGTTGCAGGGTCTGAATGAAGATTTGGATCATAGGTTACAGGATGCGAATCAACGTCAGAAAGATGTTTATACCGATCTGGATACTCGCATGCGCCATTTTGAAACGGTATCTCCGCTTGAACTACAAAAGCAGATTCAGGTTCTGAACGAAGAATTGCCTAAGTTACGCAGTCATAACGAAGAAATATTAACGCGTAGCTTACAGGATATGGAAAAGCGGCAGGTAGAGGCTAACAAGCAACAAATCAGTTCCATACATGATTTACAAGGAAATATTGAGGCACAGAACGCAGAGTTACGCAGTCAGAATGAAGAGCTGATGCACAATTTGCAGGAAATAGAAAAAAAACAGAGAAGTTTCAACAGTGATTTAAATAACCGCTTGCGCCATGTTGAAACGGTAGCAGTTTTTGATCTGAAAAAAAAGATTGGAACCCAAGATGATGAAGCAAACATGTTACGAGATCAGAACGAAGAGTTGTTGCATAACATGCAGGAAGTGGAGAAGCGGCACGCAGAAATTAGCAAGCAACAAACCAGTTCTATACACAAGTTGCAAGTGCAGGTTGATTCACTGAACATAGAATTACACAAGTTGGGTAGCCAGAATGAAGATTTACTGCGCAACTTGCAAGAATCGAAACAGCGGCAGGCAGAAGCCAACAAGCAACAAACTAATTCAATGCTTGACCTGCAAACGAAGATTGATGACGCTCAAAATACTGAGTTGCGCAGGTTGCGCAGCCAGAATGAAGATCTCTTGCGTAACTTGCAGGATGCGGAGAAACGGCAGAAAGATTTCTATATTGATATGGATGCCAGTCTGCGTCATTTTGAATCGATAGTTGCTGGGACATCATCAGCGCCATCTGCTTCTCAGTCTGTCAAAGTGGTTGGAAATGCACCTCCATCATCTTCGTTTATCAAGGCTACTAATGGAAATGCCTTGGAAACAGATACGATCAATATGGAAAATCGTGCTTATGAGTTAGCACATGGCCATGTTAAAGTCGGTAACCATCAGACTGCTATTAATGCTTTCCAGGAATTTCTAAAAAAATATCCTGAATCGAAACACGTGGCTAATATCCACTATGAAATGGGTAATACCTATTTTGCGTTAAAAGATTACAAGAATGCATTGGACAGTTATCAGCTGTTGGTGAGCAAGTATTCATCCAGTCCTAATGTGCCAGATGCTATGTTAAGTATTGCTGATAGTCAGTATCAACTGAAGGCTATGGTTAGTGCCAAGAAAACACTCAATCAAATAATCGTTAAATACCCCGGAAGTAAAATAGCTGATCAGGCCAAGAAACGTCTCGATACCCTCAAGTAAGTGCGTCCTTGTCCGATATTTCGCAAGAAGTGCGTCTGTATCTTGGGTATTTTGTCAGTTTGCGTGTGAGCGTAATCGTATGTTAGCGGTAACAGGATTAATAAGAGATGCCCTGAAAATCAAAGATGTATGCGGCTAACGTTAGGACTTTTTTAAAAGTAGCAACTTTGCGAGAGCTGATATTATGAATACAATAAAAATTTTTAAAAAATTAGTGATGGGCGTATTGTTAATACACTTCCTAGTTGCTTGCGCTAAACCTCCTGGAGCGGGTATAAAAAAAGACGGTAATAATGATGCATCCATGGATGCAACCTCTCTTCCTGATGCATCAGTAATTGCTGGCGATCATCCACTTACAAGTGCTTCCGGTGTGACAATTTACCCTGGCTCTGGCTCTGGCTCTGGCTCTGGCTCTGGCTCTGGCTCTGGCTCTGGCTCTGGCTCTGCTGAATCTGGAGCGAATGATCCCTTTAATAATCCGAACAGCTTACTGGCTAAGCGTGTTATTTATTATCCAACCGATGTAGATACCATATCAGAGCAAGATAAGCCCATTGTGCAAGCACATGCTGAATACCTAGCCGAGCATCCAAGCCGTACAGTGCGTTTGGAAGGAAATTCGGATGAGCGTGGGAGTAGTGAATACAATTTGGCTTTGGGGCAGCGTCGCGCTGATGGGGTAAAAAAGAGATTGCTAATGGGTGGTGCTAGAGAAGGTCAGATTGAATCAGTCAGTTATGGCGAGGAAAAACCTAATGGTAAAACACATGACGAGTCGTCTTGGTCTCAAAATCGCCGTACTGATTTGAATTACACGTCAAAGTAGGTTGGCATGAAACTTCACGTTGCACTATTTGTTGGATGGAGTACCGTTGCAGCATGCTCTGCACATGCTGCTTTTTTTACCGATGAAGAAGCACATAATCAAATCCGGCAACTCAAAGAACGCGTTTTCAATCTGGAGGGTAGCGGCAAGCAGCAAACTGAAACAATCAAGCAGCAAGCTGATACTATAAAACAACAGATTGAGATTCGTAAGCAGCAAACCCGTGAGATATTTGATCTTCAAGCGCAGATCGAGACTCAGAAAGATGAATTGCGCAGGTTGCGTGGGCAGGACGAGGTGCTAGCGCATAGCCTGCAAGAAACAGAGAAGCGGCAGAGAGATTCTTATATTGATTTGGATACTCGCTTGCGACGTTTAGATAAGCTTGAAGCAGCCGTGCCGCCCCGACCAATAAAGCCATGAAACGGCTGTCGAAATATTAAATAGAGCAGATTTTCATGATTACGTGCTCCGTCAGCGAGCAGTTGCGCATCACTGAAATTTTTTATTCCTTACAAGGCGAAACGAGCCGTGTTGGCCTTCCCACTGTTTTCGTGCGCCTGACGGGCTGCCCGCTACGTTGCTCATACTGTGATACTGCTTACGCTTTTAGCGGCGGACAGAATATGACAGTTGTGGAAATACTCACTGCCGTGGCACGGCATCCTACGCGCTATGTTACGGTTACTGGGGGTGAGCCGCTGGCGCAGAAAAATTCCTTGCCTTTGCTAAGTGCCTTGTGTGATGCAGGTTACGAGGTGTCGCTGGAAACAAGCGGGGCGCTGGATGTGTCTAGTGTCGATGTGCGTGTGATGAAGGTTCTAGACATTAAGACCCCAGCATCTGGCGAAGTGAAAAAGAACTTGTGGAGCAATCTTACTGTGTTGCATGCACACGACGAAATCAAATTTGTCCTATGCGATGAGTCTGATTATATATGGGCCAAGCAAGTGTTGCGAGAACATGATCTGGCTGGCAAATGCACCGTATTATTTTCGCCCGCACAAGATCAATTGTCACCTACAGTGCTGGCCGATTGGATTCTGCGTGATAGCTTGACGGTGCGCCTGCAAGTACAATTGCACAAGTTATTGTGGGGCGGTCAGCAGGGAAAATGAAGAATGCAGTAGTATTGTTGTCAGGCGGCTTGGATTCAGCTACTGTGATGGCCATGGCAAAACAGCAGGGCTATATTTGCCATGCGTTGAGTGTGGACTATGGGCAGCGCCATTATGCTGAACTTGCTGCAGCAAAGCGTGTGGCACAGGCACTGGGTGCGATTGAACAGAGAGTGATCAGCGTTGACTTGACTGGATTTGGTGGTTCTGCCTTGACAGATTCGCGCATTGCAGTGCCGGAACAGACAACAACAGGCATTCCGCTGACCTATGTACCAGCGCGCAACACCATCATGCTATCACTCGCCTTGGCTTGGGCGGAAGTATTGCAAGTGCAGGACATATTTATTGGAGTGAACGCAGTTGATTTTTCTGGCTATCCCGACTGTCGTCCAGAATATATAGCTGCCTTCGAAAGCATGGCAAATCTCGCCACCAAGGCAGCGGTAGAGGGTAAATATTTGACATTGCACGCGCCTTTACTGCGTCTATCCAAGGCCGACATAGTTAAATTAGGTACGAGACTTGGTGTGGATTACAGCCTGACAGTGTCCTGCTACCAAGCAGATTCGGATGGTCGTGCATGTGCTTTGTGTGATTCTTGCCAACTGCGCCGGGCTGGTTTCAAGACTGCTGGAATAATTGATCCGACACGCTATTGCATTGCAGGATGATGCATCCTGTCGCGTTGACAGGGCAGGTAAAGTCCGTATAATGCGCCCTTCTTTAGGGATATGGGTCGTTAGCTCAGCCGGTAGAGCAGCGGACTTTTAATCCGTTGGTCGCCAGTTCGAATCTGGCACGACCTACCAGTTTTAGTGTACGGTTCAGTTGAATTAGAACATCTGAATGGCACACCAATAGTTTTATCGCCGCTTTAGCTCAGTTGGTAGAGCAACCGCCTTGTAAGCGGTAGGTCGTCAGTTCGAATCCGACAAGCGGCACCAGTATCCATGAGGCTTGCAGCGGTGCAGGCCTTTTTCGTTCCCAGTTAACTTTGCGTCATGTCACCAGTATGTCACCACACTTTTTCAATACGGCCAGTTTTGGGGTATCACTTACCACGTCCCACAGAAATAATCGCCGGAATATCTCTAGCGGTGGCCGGTCATGGACAGGAGGGGAAATGTGGTGGGGGTCGTAACATCAAGACTGGATATGAAGGCAGCGCGTATCACTGGCACACTTCCGCAAAACGTCAACTTCGCGGTCAACGACCAACATAGCAGAGGAAGCGCGCAAATGGACGGTGCTGCTACAGTGCTGGAAATAATCCGCCACACCTCCACTGCGCATCGAAGGGCATGGCACCCATACTCGCCCACCTGCACTTGCTACCTTGTAGTCGTAATGTGTGTGTGCGTAGTTGTCACACCCTTGCGGTAACCTTGCTGTATCGCATGGCATTCATAACTCGCCCACACGCCTATGCGTACATGTTAGACAACCACTTGGCGTGTCCTGCCTGCATTGCCGCAATTGCCTTGGCCTTGCCTTCCGGTGTCCTTGCTCCAGTGGATAGCCCGCCGTGAAACTTGCACTTCCCGCCACGGTGTAGCTCTTTGCTTCGGCATCGTTCCCCGGTCTTTTTCCGTGCGCCACAAACACGTTTCGGATGGTAGCGGTTGCGGTCTATCTCATGCCATTGCCTGCCATGCTCAAACACGGCGAAGCTAACACCCTTGGCTTTCATTTCGTCATAGGCCAGCTTGTATTTCTCGTGGAAGCTCGCAGTCATAATGCACCCGTGCGTAGTTGTCGGAATACGCCCGGTTGATGCTTGCCAGGCGCGCTATCAGCATGCCCCATCAGCGCATCCAATCCGTTCCCGCCGTCCGTGGCAATCTGGGCAAGATACCGCGCCACATCATCCTTGCTTTTGCCCTCTTTTAGCATTGCCCGGCACTTGGTATCGAGCGCGTACTTAATCCGCACCGCATGCACCTGTGCCAGATAATGTGCAGCTTTGTTAATTTCACTCTTGAGATTGTTCATGCGCTCCCCCCTTCGTTATGTCAAAATAATTCAGTGTTGCCGCGTTCAGGATGCACGCTATCGCTTTTAACTCCATTCGGCAGGCATCCATCACCCAAGGGCAGCAAAGACGCTTTCAGAGGGCTTGCAGTAGCATTGCTCGGCGTATTACTCGGCGCATTGTTTGAAGTCTCGGGGAAGTCAGCGCAAAACTCGCTCGATACGTCTATGCTCGCCGTCAGCCATGCGCCAAACTCAAAAGCATCACCGCATCGTTTGTACATATCTGACGGCAAGGCTGCATGGCATTCTTCAAAACGGTCACGCACCCACAGCAAACGACGCTCAAGAGTGGCGATTCTTTCCATTGCCCAGTTCGGTTGCGTTTGGATTCGTTCAGGTACGTTTGGAGATAAGCTGTCAGCGATGTAGACAGCTTGCGCCGGGTGTAGGTCAAGAATTGCGGACTCACCGCAGTAGTCGCGCTGCTCTAGGCGGATGGTTCCGTCATCCAACGTCTCAATGTTCAAGTCGTAAAATTGTTCTTTCATAATTTTCCCTTTCATGTGTTAGCTTTTGTTAATGCTGCTAGTTCCCGCAGCACGTCCAGGCAATCGCGTGCCTTGTATCGCTTCGCGCACCCGTTCAATTTCCGCCGACTTCATTTTCTGTTTGGCTGGCAGTTTGATGAATTCACCCTGGACTTCATCCCAATAATCGGCGGCCTGTTCTGATTCGCGCTCCCTGATATATCTATCCTGATAGCTCGAATGCAATGGTTCGGCAGGTGAAATAAGTTGAATGGATTTCCCGAAGCCTACACAGGATAGGCTTTGCTTTTTTTCGTCACTGATTACGGCGTCAAACCCTATAGGCTTCTTCATGTTAAACCCTATAGGTTTTTCAGGTTTGCTTTGCGTCATTATTGCGGCGAATGTTTTATGCTTGGACTGCTTGCGCGGCATGGTCAATTTCAATGCCTGAAGAAGCGGCTCGGGGTTATATGCAATGCAGTCGCGCAACAAACCCATTACACTGTCATTCAGCCCGCATTGATTAACTTTGAGTGCAGTCATCACCATATCGGCAGCCTCACGTCTTACGACTGCGCTATGCCGCTTTGGTGTGGCCTGTCTTGCCAACCCATGGACTTGTCCAACTTGAACGTGGAAGGCGGCATGTAGAGCTTGTAGCGTGGCTCTATTGCCAAACAAACCTGAGCCAATCATGCGAGCGTTAACTAACGGCAGCAAGAGTACATGGCAATGCGGTGCTGATTCGTCGAGGTGAACAGTCGCGCTCAGAATCGGCACTTGAAAATAGCGTTTTGCCCATGCAACGCAATCAGGAAAAAACACACTTTGCTCGATTACTGACTGCGGCGGAAGGCTGAAAATAATCTCAAGGCAACGAACCGCATCCTTGCGCAGCGGTTTCACCCCTGCATCATCCATTAAGGCTTGCGCAAGGCTCGCCACGTCTGAGGCACTGTTCGCCCCTTGAATAACATAGTTCAGTTTTGTGCGAAACGGGTCTATGTTGCTACCTGCCCCACGCTCGGCCTGAATCTCTCGCAAATTGTGACGGGCAGCGGTTGCGATAATGCCGACACCCTTCAACTTCTTGATGCGCAACATTTGTGAATGTTCAATCATGCGTACCTCCAAAGCAGTATGCACAGCAGCCAGGCTAATAGTACAAAGTCAGGATGCACCAGTCCCAGGATGCGGCTTATCAGGATAACGGCGCGGTTCATGCTTTGCCCCTTGCATCCCGGAGACGAAGCCATGCTGTGAGTTTACGGCGGTCGGCATCCGTTAAATGATAAACGCCGAACCGGATAGGATAGCCATCGCGGTCGATTGCGAGCACACGGTCGCACGGAAACTGCAAGCCACGGCGGCGTAACTCTGCGATTAACTCCGGGCCGTTTGAAGCGCCTGCAATGCGGTCTATTTCCTCGCGTTTTCTTGAGCGAACCAGTGCAGAAATAATCACGCGCAAATGTCTCGGGTTATCGGTACCAGCGAATTTATCGGCTGCTTTTGCTGTACAATCCTCGGTGTCGCCAAGGTCTAATTCTGCAAATACTGGGAGTTGGGCTTTTTTCATTATTGGCCTCCGCTCAGCAGGCGTTTAATTTCAGATACAGACCATGCTAATCTTCCGCAAATCCTGATGGGGCGGATGGGGCCGTTTTCTAGGCATGCCCAAGACCGAAGCGTTTGCTCTTTGCGTAATAAATGTCGCGCAGCACACGCTGTTTCTACGTGGCTTCGTGTTTCCTGCTCAATTGGTGTGAAGTTTTGATTTGCGACTGTTTCCATGGTGTAACCTCGTTTGTTATTTACGAGGCTTCACCTTGAGTTACCGCTTTTTTTCACTTCATGCGGCGGTATGATGAATCTAGTATTTATGCGGCTTTGCGGGGAGGTGTCCGGTATCTATCCGGTATGGTGTGGCGGTATGGTTAACGGTCATTGGCGGATGCTTCGCGCCACTCACCAGCCCAATCTTTTAGGCGAACAAAAACGGCATCAAGTTTATTTGGTGTGATTCCTTTGTCGATAAGAGCGACGGCGATTAGCACCGGGTTCCATGTTGCGGGTGTTGTATTATCCCCTTTGCGCCCAAGCGTTACGCGGCATGGTTTAATCCATTCTGGCACATCAGATAAGGCGTTATTCCACCCGCTGCGGCCAAAGTGCAACCCATCGAATGCATTGATAACCTCACCTTTCGATATGCTGCGCTCTACGGTTCCACTCTTCGCGGCGGGTGCGTCAAGCTCCCTGCCAAACTCTTCCCGCTCGTATACCCTCACCTCGGCCAGCGAAACCAGTCCATCCTCAAGCTGGGCGTAGAAAGGGTCATTAGGGGCGGTCGCTTGTGTTAATCCCAGTATCGGGTGAAATGGATTCAGGCGGCTTTCCTGGGTTGCAATGCGGATGCGGTCAGTGGGGGGGATTTCAGTTTGGTTTGCCCATCGGCCTAGCAATGCCCGGCCTGTGATAAATCTTTCGCTCGGTTCAAACTGTGCAACGTCATCAATCTTGAAGTAGAGCTGATAAAGCAATGGCAGATAGTCATGCTCATCGCCGTGATTGCCGAAGAAGAATTGTGGCGGCGGGTTTAATTCTCTTGCATGTAGGTAGGCATAAAGAGAGCGTCGTCTCACGGCTTTTATTTCGTCTTTCTGTATGGGTTTGCCACCATGTTCTTTGCACTTATCCCCACGCTGAAGGACTTCGTTACTGCATCGCTCGCGCTTCTCGTTCAGCTTGGCGCAAACCTGCTTTGGTTCGCTCATCCACATCCATGCGGCCAGCTCTTCCGGCGTTGCGCCCAACCTCTCACGGAGTTGCGCCATAGCCCGTTCGTAGCTGATGTATTCCGATTCTTTTTTCCCACTTCCAGATGGCCTTCCGCGCCCTCGTTTGAATTGTTTTAACTCGGCATCAGTCAGCGGTAAATTGTCAGGGTCGGTCAGTGCGGCAGCGGTAATCTGCGCATCTTCTTCCGGTGTGGGCATTATCAGTGCCATGTTTGATTCCTCTAGCGGTGTACTGACAATTTCAGGCCAGCAGCGTCCACCACGGCCAACAGGGTTTTAATGGTCGGGTTACCCTTCGTGGATAATGCCCGGTAAAGGCTTTCTCTTGGGATGCCAGCACGTTCGGCCACGGCGGTCATGCCTTGCGCTTCAGCGATATGGCGCAGGGCGGCCAGCAGGGCTTCACGGCCTCCGGGCTGGTTGATTTCATCTAGTGCGGCGGAAAGGTATTCATCGGCAAAGGCCGGGTCTTCGTGCAGTAGTTCCACCACAGCGTCACCATGGGGGCGGGATGATTTGCTCATGTCTCGTTTCTCCTCTTCCAGTTCTTCCAATATTCCAATGCCGTTTCAATCTCGGCCTGTTGTTTTCGCTTGTCACCACCGACCAGAATCAAGAGCAGCTTTTCCCCTGTTCTGGCGTAATACACGCGATAGCCCGGCCCGTAGTCGATGCGCAATTCCCAAACGCCCTCGGCAATCGGTTTGCAGTCCCCAAAGTTTCCGGCGGCCATCCGCTGCACTCGCACCACGACACGCGCCCGTGCTTGACGGTCTGCTAGATTAGCCAGCCATTCCTTGAAAGGGTCGCGCCCGTCGTCGGTCAGGTAATCGGAAACTTTAAACATGGCGTGAATTATACGTTACACTCAAACAAATTCAAGCGGTGTTGCTCTTCACCAGTTGCAAACCCGCTTGCACTGGCACAAATTCGATTCCGGCTTGCTCCAATATCCACGCTTCTATTTTGACGTGCCACAGGTGCAGTAAATCCAGTTCCCGCTGTATGTAATGCTTTTCAGCTATTGCGCTGGGTTTATGCCCCATTATCTGCGCAACAATACCGGCAGGAACTTCCACCCATTCGGACAACGTGCCAAAGGAACGACGTAAACCATGCAGGGACAGCGCGGGAAGTGCGGCGGCAGCTAGTGCCTTATTGTGGGGATTGCGCGGCTCTTCAAGCCTTCCTGACTGGGCAGTAAGGCTGGAGAAAACAAACCCATTGCGGCGCGGTAAGGCTGCTATCAGATGTTCCAGATAAGGGGTTAGTGGTATGGTGCGCACCCCTTCCACCTTGTCACGGATAGTCAAACTCTTCCACTGAAAATCTACGTCTTGCCAGCGCAGTGCAGCCAGTTCGTTACGCCTTGCGCCAGTCAGTAGCAAACCTTGAAGATAGGTGCTGATTATTGGATTGCTAATTTTTTTCACGGCTTCAAACCACGGCTTGATTTGTGCTCGGCGTAGGCTGTCATCCTTTTTTGTTTGAGGCGCAGGAATTCTTTTTTTGACTTCATCTGATTGGCATGCTCCGACTTGTACGGCGGCAGCGAATGTTTCATGCTTGGCGCACCATGTCAGGAAGGCGCGAAGGGCGCGGAAGGCTTGGGCGGTAGTGGTGGGAGCCTGCTGTGTTTTTGCATGTAACCATGAAGCCACAGCCTTTGAATCTAAATCGGCAAGGCGCATGGTCATCAATGGAACCAGAATGCCTGGGCTCGTTTTTTCCGGTTCGTTAGGGCGACGGCCACGGGTACGAATTTCACCCCCAGCTTGCACAAAATAAGCATGATGGGCTTTGTGTTTATCGCCCCATTCCGGCTGACCATTTTTTATGGATGAGCTACGGTCAGCTATATAGGCTTGCCATGCCTCGGCCACTGTTACCGATTCGCTTACCTGCTTTTGTGCCAACGCGGTAGCTTTGGCTTCCTTGGCGGCTACTTGTTCGACCTTCACTTGGCGCGGGTCATTGCCGGTGTCTATAACGGTTTGAAGGCGACGGGCTTCGGCTTGGGCTTTTGCAATGCTCCACGCCTTCACGTCACCAATAGTCAGGCGCATGGATTTACCATTAACCTTGGCTTGGAATATGTAGGACCTCGCACCGGCAGCGGTCGCAATAATGCCCAGCCCCTTCACTGTATCGCACCATAGATAAGTTCGCGTTTTATCCTGGGGGCATTGAAGGTTAGTTATGCGCCTGGCTGTCAGCTTTACTTTTTTCGCTTGGACTATTGCCATGATTGCCCGTTTCCATGTCACCAGTATGTCACCACGAATGCAGTATATGTCTGAATACTTATCAACACAACAAACAGGGGGTAAATGATTAACTAATTGAATTACAACAAAACAGGCTGGTTATGGAATGGCAATCAACACGGCGGAATTGGCTAATCATTGGACTTGTAAGCGGTAGGTCGTCAGTTCGAATCCGACAAGCGGCACCAGTATCCATGAGGCTTGCAGCGGTGCAGGCCTTTCTTACATCAAGCGGTTTTTTTCTCTATGTAGGATTGGTGTAGGATTTTCCTGACTGTGCAGCATCACTCACCACGCGCTCTCAAATAAATAACCGTCGTGCTATTTCTAGCACCAGCGGTGGGGTTCATCCTCTCGCGCACGTGCACACATTGCGCTGGTGAGCATAATTCCGTAAGTTTGTTTAAGAAGTTGTAACCAGCGGTTTACAGAATCAAACGGCTAGAGAAAAGCACCCCCTACCCGGGCATGAATTAGCATTCCTTAGAACGTGTTTACGATCTTCTGAGCAGCAGCCCCAGAAATGCGAGATGGATGAACTGCAGGCTGGTGTTGAGCTTGCGCTCGCAGTTCTTCCACAGCCTCCTATTCTTCTCCACCCAGGCAAAGCTGCGCTCCACCACCCAGTGCCTGGGGATCACCGCGAACTTGTGCAGTTCACTGCGCTTGGCAATCTGCACCGTGACAGCCTGGCCCAGTATCTCCTGCACGCCTTGCGCGAAGGGCTGGCCCATATAACCGCTGTCGGCCAACACGCTTTGAATCTTGCTCAGATTCGCCTTGCAATGGCGCATCGCCTGTAGTGCACTTTTGCGATCCGTTACTTCGGCAGTGGTGACGGCAACGGCATGGGGCAACCCCTGCGTGTCCACTGCAATGTGGCGCTTGATGCCTGAGGCTTTTTTGCCCGCGTCATAGCCCTTGCTCCCGGCTGTGTCCGTGTTCTTCACGCTCTGCGCGTCCACAATCAATAGTGTCGGCTGTGCGTTGCGCCCCTGTTTCTCGCGGGCCGCGCCAACCTGATTTTTTTAATAAAGCACTAATAATCCATTCCCAAGCCACAATGGACTTGACCATTGGCGCATTATTCTCGAAGGTATGCAGGGTCACTTCGAGCTGATCCTCCAGTGCATCAAGACTATCGAAGACGCGGTTATGGAAGCGCTTCTCACGCAATTCATCCCACACATGTTCGACGGGATTGAGCTCAGGCGCATAAGGTGGCAAAGGTAACAGTTTCATGCTCTGTGGTAGTTTGAGTAACCGACTGGCGTGCCAGCCGGTGCCATCGAGCACCATTACGATTTTGTCGCTGGGGTGGCGCGCACCCACCTCATCGAGAAACAACTGCATACAGTCGGTATTGACGTATGGCAAGATCAAAAAATCAAGCTCTCCACTTTTGGCCTCCACTGCCGCGTACACGTAGGGGTACTCGTGGGTCAGCATCGCTTAGCATAGTGGTCGTACGGGCTTGGGAGCCCAACACCGACGCACGTCGTTGATGCGCCCAAAACGCGCCTCATCCTGAAACATCAGTCGGATCGGTTCGTTTTTGGCCCAGCCCTGACGGATTTCGGCGAGTGTTTGGGGGAGTTTTTTTCCAGTCTGCCTGGGCTACTGGATTGCCTTGCGGATGCCTTTTGTCAGGTGCGAGTTTGCGCCAGTTGTGCCGATGCAGTCATTTGTACACCGATGACAGCGCCATCTTCCGCCCCAGCGCTATTTCGAGTTGGGGCTTGATCTGGCTGACCACCAAAATACCGCCCATACGGGCAGACTCCAGGAACGGTTTGAGCAGTTCGGCTTCGCGCTCAGGCAGGGGGGAAGTGTTCTCTGTGTCGCCCTCCGCGCACTGACTTGCCTTTATCGCCTATGGCTCCACCCGCAATGAACTGATTGCGCAAACGGCACGCCCAACCTTTGGACAATCCGATGGCCTGTGCTGTTTGCTCCAGACTCATGCCGTATTGAAGGGGCAAGACCACTGCCTGTGCTTGTCGCGTAACTGCTCAATCGTCGTCGCTGAAGCAATGGCTTGGGGTGCGATAGCAAGTACATCCTGGCCTCGCGGTGGTCGTGACATGAATTACCTCCTCAGTGTTTCAATGAGGTAATTATTGTACTATTGATGTATAAATTGAATTACTAGGGAGACGCTGATTAATTCAAGATTTTGCGGAATTTCGCGCGTAACAAATTGATTTTTAATTGTGTGAAATTCTGAAACGCGAGTTAATCAATGCTTCCCTAGTTATTTTCGTTGGCAGAAAATCAGCGTGCTCCGTTCTTGCGCAGTAGCGTTGCGATTGGTGCATAGCCGCGATGCACGGCGTGCTGGAGAGGGGTGGTGCCTTCTTTGTCCGGCAGATTTACATCAGCGCCTGCGGCAATCAGCAGACGCACGATTTCCTGATGCGCTGCCCCGCCATCGGATAGTAGGATGGCTTCGAGCAATGCAGTCCAGCCGAGATGGTTGATGTGATCTACCTTGACACCGGCGGTAATCAGCGTGCGCACCACTTCCACGTGGCCGCGTTCGGCTGCGGGAATCAATGCCGTGCCACCGTAGCGGTTAGTACTGGCCAGGTCGGCACCATGGGCCAGACTCATCTTAAGTATTTCAAGCCGGCCCTCGGCGCCGGCGAGCAGATAGGGACTATCCTGCTTGGCATCCGTGGCGTTCACGTCAGCGCCGGCATCGATCAGCGCTCGGGCGATATTAACTCTGTTCAGTTCCGTAGCTAGCAGTAGTGGGGTACGACCAATTTCATCTCGTTCCTCACGCAGCGACCGACCGGACGGACTGGTGAGTAAGCGCTGTGCTGCAGGCAGGTCATCTGTGCTAACAGCCATATGGAGAGGAGAGGCTGTGGCAAGTGAAGCGAACATGATGCAAAACACAAAAATGAAGTTGTAAAGACGTTTCAACATGGCAATTCAGTGGCCGATCTGAATAATTATTATAGGGAAATGCTTGTCCATCACAAAATTAATGCTTGACCCCTAGTCGGTGGATTTGCTAATACTGGAACCTCATGCCTGAGGCCGTGTATATCCGGTTAATTTAGATGTTCCTCTAATGGGGCGAATTTAAAGGGTATTTCCCAGTCATGATTATAGTTTCCCTTAAATAAAGACGGCTGACTGGCTGGCTTGCGCACTTGCGCGTTGGACACATATGTGGCTGGTTTGTTCGCCGAATAGTAATAATAATTTTTGTTACTATTTATATAGTAACAAAATACTTGTGATTTTTTTGTGAAATTTTTGAACTTTCAGAGATTTTTTGTGAAGTGTTTTTATTTATTTGATTGTTGGACTCTAATCCTATGACCACTTGGTTCGTAGGATCGAAGGCTAACGTGCACACCTTTATTTATCAATACCTTACCAGTGTTCGCCACACTCATAAACAGTTTAAAACAGCTACAGAAATATCATCAAAGTGTGAAAGTGGTACGGTTTTGACTACAGCTCCACAGTCTTGCTTTGCAAGTCTGTGACAACGCATTGCACAAGAGCAGCGCTGTTGTGGTTGTGGCTTTATCGCTTTTTGTTTGACTGCGCTAGTATAGAAGCTGCCAGGGTCTTTGTGTCATCGCTGTATTTAGTGCTAAGTAAAACCTTTGAGGCCACATTTTCCATGGTTGCACCCGTTTGTTTGGGTGTACCTTTCTGAGCAAGGGCTGAAGCCGCTAATTGTTTTGCAATATGTGATGCGTTCTTGTCCTTCAGAGTTTCAGACGCAAGAGACGCGACACTTTGAGACGTTTGTTTTGTATTATTCATAATAAATCCTCCTTTTATTTGTACCCGACGAATCCCTTAACCAGCTCTTTGAAGCTGGTCGGCCTGTACTTCTCAAACCCCCCCATATCGACATACACAAAATCATATTTCACCTTCGACTGTATTCGATTGATGTCTTCACACCATTGCTTTAACCGCGCCATCTTGAGCGGCACATCGAGATCAACCTGCCCCTTGGTTTCGATGATGAAAATTTCCTTAGCCGTCAGCTTCACCATAAAATCCGGGTAGTAATTGGAAATATCGCCGTTGGCGTTTACATAATCCAGCTTGAAGCTCACCGCCATATAGTTCTTTGCGAACGCAATCACGTCCTCGCAGTCATCCAGGAAGCGCGCAAACAGCAACTCGAAATGACTGCCGCCGATGATCTTGTTGAACACACTCTTTTTCGGAACCAGATACCCTTGGTCTTTCGTCACAAAGGGGCGTGTTTGCCGTAGCTTGATAGTGTCGCGGATTTCCGCATCGCCCTTGACCCGAACCGTCAGCGCATTGATGGCTTTTTTGAAGGAGTTGATTAGCGTAATCGTGGCCGCCAGTTCCGACAGGTTGCGCAGCGTGTTGGCGTCTTCCAGCTCCACCGGCTTGTCGAATAAATCATCGCGCACAAATGCCTTCACCTTACCGTAGAGCACGTCATAGCCGCTGATTAGGCGCAGGTCTTTCATAATGGTCTGCGTGAAATAGCCGATCACGCTGCGGTAGTCGGCAATGCCTGCCGTGTCCAGAATGGTGGTATGCGTCACCTCACCGGTAGCGATGTCCTTGAACACGATTTCCCGCTGCTCTTCCTCGCTGAATTTCCGATAAGGCACTTTTACGATGCCTGGAGCGCCCACAGTCAACTCAGCCAGATTTTTATATTCGCGGTAAACGCGCGGTGTCATCACCGGGATTTCAATATCCAGCGCCTCGATGTCCTTCTTGGTGTTCTCCCTGTCAATCTCAATCACCAGCGGCGCTTTTGCCCCGGTGCCGTCGCCCATCGGCCTGCGTTCCAGCACTACGCCTTCGGCCTGGATGGATTCCACAAAGTCCATGAAAGCATCGGTGCCCACCACGCTGACGTATTCTTCCACGCCACCCGGATACATCTTGCGCAAGCCGCGCCCTAGCGTCTGCTCCGGCAGGATGTTGCTCTGTGCAGCATAAGCCCGCAGGCCGACGATGGTGGTCACGTTGCGCACGTCCCAGCCTTCCTTGAGCATCAGTACCGAAACAATCGCCTTGTATGGGCTATCCATGCTGTCGATCTCGTTGGCCTGTTTGCGCAACCGTTCCAGCTCGTCTTTATTCTTGCCGGTTGCCGATTCTGAAATCTCGCCATTATTCTTGGTGTGAATCACCAGCACCGCGTCAGTTAGCTTCGTGTAGGTGCCTTCCAGATACGCCGCCACATCGTCACAGTTCTTGGTGTCGTCGGTCATCACGAACAGGATGGCCTTCTTGCCCAGCTTTTCATGCTCGGCGTATGCCTTGCGCCATTCCACCACGCCAAGGTTGATGTAGTCGGCATATTTTTCGGTGTACTTGGCGCTTTGGCTTTCCTGTAATTTTGCGCGGCTGGCGGGATCAGGCACCACGGGATGCTTGACTACGTTTTGTGAAATCGCCTCCACCAACGGGTAATCGGCGATGGTCTGCACGAAAATGCCGCCATTATTGTGTTTGGGTGTTGCGGTTACGTCTACCTGCAAGCTCAAGACAGCGCCTTTTTGTTTGAGGTGATTGTGGATGTCCTTGATGGACTTGAACCACGCCAGGCGGCTGTCATGTATATGGTGCGCCTCGTCGTTCAACACCATCAGCTCGTCGATGTCGCGCACGATCATGTCCAAATCCACCTTGGAATCGGTAGTCGCCCCGGTAGGCCGCTTGCCCAGAAAATAATCCATTGTGTCTTCATCGTCGGACGATGGTGGGATGTCATCGCCTGAATAGACGCGATGAATGTTGGTCAGAAAAATATTGCCGACGGGATGGGTGATGCGTACCTCGTCCTGCACATGCAGGGTAAGCTGGAAATCGTCGCGCCAGTTCTGCCCGTCCACTCCGTTGTCAGGCAATACCGGGTCATCAAAGAAAATGCGCAGCCCTTGGAAATCCTTGTAAATTCGATCCAGCACGATGATGTTGGGTGTGATTACCAAAAAATTGCGCGCCAGTTCGGATTCCGGCTCATACAGCTTGTGGAAATAGCTCCATGCCAGCACTAGACTCATCACCTTGGTCTTGCCCGCGCCGGTCGCCATCTTCACCACAAAGCGCCGCCAGTCCTCATCAAACATTGAGGATGTCACAGGCGCGCCACCGGCAAAGCGCATCATGTCGTACTTGTCTTTAACGCCCACCACGTCATACAGGTAGATGATGGTTTCCAGCGCCTCGCGTTGGGCGAAGTAATACTGGAATTCCACCATCGTGCCATCAGACTTAGGCAGCAGGTGCGGGGTCTTGAACCACCAGTTGAGTAGGCTGCGGCTGGTGTTCGTTGCCTTGGCGTAGCCGCTGTCGCGCCATATCTTCACCTGCTTGCGCAGCTCCGGCACCAGCGGCGGCATCAGTTTTTCAAAGCTGGATTCACGCAATGCTTCATCCGCTGGAAACCAGCGAATCTCTGGGTCAAGAGTGACGTAAGGGGAGTCGGGGAAATCGGGGTGAAGAGCCATGGCAATTTAAGTAAGCAGTCTTCTGTTTGCGGTAATAACGGCAACCCCTTGGCTCTTGAAATCACCATCATCCGTTACCAGCTTCAATCCCTCGTTCTTGCACAGAGTTGCCAACATCTGATCGTTGAAATCAGAGTCTCCGGCAGCATACTCATCAATCAGCGCATCAATCGCAAGCGAGTCAAAGCCGTTCTCTATTCGCGTACAGTGTCGTAACACACGTTTAACATCTGCTGCAATGTCTTGAGCGATGGGCTTGAAATCCCCACTTTTCCTGAATTGCTTGAAGTCGTTGGTCGATGCGGACTGTGTTTTCCAAAGATTCCATTTCAGTCTGGCATAGGTATTGATAAATTCGGAGACAATCAAAACATCAATATAAATTCTGCTTTGCGCAGATAGGATTTTTGATAAGGCTTGGGAATAGACGGCGACCCGGTTGTCTCCCGGCTTTTGTGGACCATAAACGAGCAACCAAATATTCGTGTCCAGCAACAACTTATCAGATGGGTTGAAATTGTAACTGGCAACCGCTTCCGCCTTATGCGCCATTGCTATCATCTCCCAGCGTTTCCTGCACGGCCTGATCGAATTTCTGCGGGTCTTTAAAGTATAGCTTGGCCGTTTCAACCACACGCTTTAGCAACGCCAGATCGTCGGCTTGCATATCCTGCACCCTGAGCAAGGAACGAATTTGCTCTTCACTGAATGTGCCATACAACTGTCCGATTGCCGCATTCAAGAACGCCGATGTCAGGGTGGATACGTTATGGAACGAGAGCATGACGCTTCGCCCTTCATTCAAGGCGGCAGCAAGACGATCAAAAACTCTTTGGCCATCGCTGGATGCCACGCAAAGCGGGCTGCCGACGATTTCAAATATGGAAAGCTCCAGATTTTTGCTCATGATGATTACCTTAAAAAATGTCGGTTTCCGATAACTCGGAGGATAGTGCATAGGATTGCGTATCCGCAGTATTAATTTCCACGCTTACCACAGTACCCGGGAAAGGCTGGCTTAACCGTGCTGTAACAGTTTGACGGTTCTCCCGCAGCCAATACCCGGCTTCCGAAACAATTTGAATGCGCCCCCCATTCAAATCAATAAACTCGCCCAGCAGCTTCAAGCCCAGCCCTCCCGGAATCTGGCCGCGCTTGGTCGTGTTGCGTCCTTCGGTAGCCCACGTAATAGCCGCCTCTGGGGCTAAGTCAAGGCCGGTATTTTCCCGTACATTCCGGCGAATGCCAATCCCCAAGTCGGCCACGGAAAAATCCAGTTGGTGCCTGGCCGGGAAAAACTGCCCGCAACTAAAAATCCCCTGCTCAGTCCGCGAGTGCAACACGGCATTGCTAAAAATCTCAAAAATGCTTTCTCGAAATTTCTTCAGCAGCCCCGGCGACATGGCTGGCATCTCCGAGCGATGCATCAATTCGGTCTCGATGTAGTCGGCAAAATAACGATCATCTTTGACATCGAAACGCTGGTAAGGAATGGTTGTCCCCCACAGGTCGGGAATCTTTTCGCGCCCATAATGGCTGAGGAAAGCATTTTTTGACAGAATTTTTTCAACGCCTGGCCGGAGATTCATTAGCCTGACTGTATTCAGCTCCTCACCCAAGCGGTAAAGAATCGCGCCAAATGCCGCGCACATATCGGCATCGAACCAAGTCGTTTCGCTCATGTCGAGGTCAATGTCATCGAACAGGCAGTCCTTCGTTTGCGTGTACAAACACACCAGCGCTTCAAACCCCGTTTGGTCATGACGAATTTCGGGCAGAGGAATTCTCACACTCTTACCTCCACAATCGTCATCGTGTCATTGCCAAAAATATCCACCACCTTCACCGCAACTTTGCGCCGTCCCGGCATGACTTCCTGCGCCACGCTAACCAGTTCCAGCGAACGGTCTTTCTTGGTGCGGAACGATTGCCATTCATTCTCGAAAACGTAATCGCCAGTCCAAACCTCTTCGTACTCGTCGATCTGCATTTGTGGCGGTTCAAGTCCGGCAATCGCCCCCTGACCGGCTGGCATTTTTTTGATGCGAATAATCTCGCGCTTGCTCTCGAAATCAAAATCAACCGACCAGTAATCAATCCAATCTGTCCAATGCTTGGTAAGTTGTTCGCGGGTGACGATGCCGTCCTTGTCCTTGCTCACTTTCACAATCTGGCCTTTTTCCACCACAATCTTGCTTTGTTTGTCCTTGATGGAAGCCCCGGCGGCGGCGATGGAATCCTGCGAATAGAACACCGAGAAATCCGTTAACTCCAGTGCCACGCTATTGCCTTTAACGTGAGGCTTCACCTCGATGAACGACACATCATGGAACACCACCTGATTCTTTTCCACCGCGCGTTTGTCGAACACGTCAGCGGGGATGTACTTAGGCGCGATGTCGATGCCTTTGGTTTTCGCCTCGTCCAACACGTTAGGAAACAAGCCCATTTCGAACTCGAAACCGAGCATGTCCACCTTGGTGATGTGCTTCTTGCGGCATTCCAGAATTACTTCTTCCACAAATAGCCGCGTGATAGGCATATTCACCGGCCCCACCGCCACCAGCCGCCCAGCCTTCTTACCGTGGAAAGTGGCAAAGCCAGTAGTCGGCTCGGCGCGGTAGGCGCGCAGGATCAGGTCGAGGAAGGCCGCTTCCTTCTCTTCCAGTTGTTTCTGCTTTTCTGCATCGCGCAGGTTGGGATTCACGCCGATGTAATGCTGGCGCTCGTACCTGCCGAGGTTGAGGATTTCAAAGGCACGATAAGGTTTATCCTCGGCCTTGAGTTGCCGCTGCACTCCGATCAGACGTTTGCGAGTGGTGTGGATAGCGAACTTGCCCAAGTCACTGGTGATCCACTTGCGCCCCAGCTTTTCCGCCACGGCGGCGGTTGTGCCAGAACCACAGAAGAAATCGGCGATCAGGTCACCTTGGTTGGATGAGGCTTTGATGATGCGTTCGAGTAGTGCTTCGGGTTTTTGGGTCGGGTAGCCGAGACGTTCAGAGGAGGTGTTTCCAATACGACCAACATCATCCCAAAGTGTGGTCAGAGACTTTCCCTTGGTTTCATCCAAATAAACTTTCAATCCATCGAGCCGAGGGGTTCCATCCTGTTTCGTCAAGATAAGACCTTGTTCCCAAAGCTCTTCAAGCTTCTCCAAGGGATAGCCCCAAGAACGATTTGATGGAGGCTTTGCCCCACGCCATTCAAACTGACGACCGGGATTAGCTGATGAGAATGTCATGTCTCGCCCGGTATACAACCTTCCCGTTTCATCTTTTTTATATCGGCTAAGCTGCGCATCACCATAGTCCGTTCGCTGCTCATTAAAAATGAACTTCTTTGATTTTGATGCGAAGAAGATTGTTTCTTGAGAACGTGCGTAGCCCTGTGTTTGCATGTTATGGGCGTTAGTCCTGATCCATACTATTTCATTTTGAAATCGCTCCCTGCCAAAAACTTCTTCGATTGCGAGCCTAATATATGTATTCACTCGCCAATCGCAATGCACATAAATACTCCCATCCTTCGCCAACAAATCTCGCATTAGCGCCAGGCGTTCGTAAATCATCGCAATGAATGAATCCGCGCCCTTGCCCCAGGTGTCGCGGTAGGCGAGCTCTTCCAGCACATTCGGTCTTTTTGTGAAGGTGTCGTTGCCGATTTCGATATCCATCGAAAAATCAGCGCCCACGTCGAAAGGCGGGTCGATGTAGATCAACTTGAGGCCCCCCTGTTTTTCGATCTCTTCCCGCAACGGGCCGTTTTTCAGGGACGAGAGAATCAGCTTGTTGTCGCCCCAGATGAGTTTATTCGTCCAACCCTTGAGCTGACGGCCACGGGCGTCGGTGTCAAACAGGCCGAATTGTAGTGAGGCCGGTTTCTCCGCGCGCGGCTCGTCTACTTGCTCGATCACCTGAAATGGCAGCACCACGTTGCACACATCGCCGGTCTTGCCGTTCCATACCAGCTCGACCTCGCGCTTGTCCTCGAACAACAGAAAGCGAAACTTGTCAGGTAGCGGCTTGCCCGCCTCCATGAAGCGGATGATTTCTTGTTGTTCTTGTTCGGTCAGTTTTGCCATATCTATAAATTCCCTAATTGCTTAGTCAATGCCCATCCCGTAGCAGCTTATGGCACATTGCGGATATCTTAACCATATAATGGCCGGATTATTTCAATAATATCTTTTTAACCCATATGTATCTCGACAGCGAAGACTACCAGACCGTTTGGCAATTAGCTCACAATTGGGTGGGCGCTAATCCTGAAATAAGTGATCCGGATCTGTTTTCGGATGAGTTGAAACATTCAATTCATCGCCTCATGTCTGCTGCGATCAATCAAGCCGAACGAGAAGGTTTAAACTTTTCATGGATGATTCTTTTTTCACGGTGGTGTCCGATTTTCGCCATTTCATGAAATTTAATAAGTGTCTCCGAAATGATGAATTCGACAAGTCCTATCTAAACTCAATTTATTTAAAGCGTAGTGATGTATTGCGCTGGTGTCAGAGCGAATTTTTATTACCCCCTCCGATTTGGCAAATTACCAATTTAGACTCTCCTAAACTTGAAGAACAAATCGAAGACTTGGATGATGACAAAGACAACTGGTACGACAATTTATCTTCCCGTCGTAAACAGCGCATTGCTTGTTTGGAGATAGCCAAGCAACTATGGAAAGAAAATCCAGAGCTGACTTACAAGGAAGTTCACTCACATCCTGCTATGACTCGCTATGGCTACGGTAAGAGTTTTACATTTGATACATTCAAAAAATGGGCTCGCCCCTATGCTTCCGAATATGCTAAACAAGGCGGTAGCAAACAATAAATCAACAGGTTGCAAGAAACAGCCATAGTTGCTGAAAAAATCGATATAGCACGATTATTTTTAGCTACATCCCCGCCTTTCCCCGATTCCTCAAGCTGTAGTCCCGCACTTAACAATGGAGATTACAGATCATGGAAACAAATTCACTTGCATCAAATGAAGTAGCCGCAGCCGAGAGGCTGCCCGACCGTACTCGCGCACCGCGCGAGACGGACGGACGGACTCTCGGCGAGGACTCACAGGGTACGCCGCCTAGTATCACAGTACCCTCTAAATACATTCCAGAAGAAAAACCACAAAATCGGATTCTTCGATGTGCCGTGGATTCTCTTTACCTCTCCTATCAGGGCGAGTTATCAAATGAGGTAGATGACCGCCTAGAGGACAGAGAGAAGTCTGCACAGTCAAACGAAGACGAAGAACAGTCCATTGCTCAAATCGTGATTGCGGATCGTCTGTTCAATGTAGCTGCACACGGTGCGGGTCGCTTCCGCTATGTCATCTCCGATGATCGTTTTCGCATTCAAATCAG
The DNA here is from genome assembly GCF_013168275.1 of Candidatus Nitrotoga sp. AM1P. Classification (GTDB taxonomy): domain Bacteria; phylum Pseudomonadota; class Gammaproteobacteria; order Burkholderiales; family Gallionellaceae; genus Nitrotoga. The sequence continues at coordinate 2,842,474 of NZ_AP019547.1, forward strand.
CCGTGGCACAAGACTCCCTCTCGCCTATGCCAAGATCAGTAGCGAATATTTAACGTTTGTTCCGATTCCTCAAATCGAATCAGAATTGCGCATTATCGTTAATAGTCTAGGCATCGTTCACGACGAACCTAAAGTCAGTCGGGCGGATGTGTGCGTCGATTTTATTCCCGGCATTCCGATGGATGATTTCAACGTTCGGCAATGGGTGACACGCGCTAGAAAGAAAGCCGCTTACTGGACAAGTGGAGATCGCTTCACGGGTTGGGCAATCGGTTCAGGTGGGGCGATTCAATCAAGAACCTATGACAAATTTCTAGAGATTATCGAAGAAAGCAACAAGGTCTATTTGTTCAAGGTTTGGGAAGCATTCGGCTGGCAGCCCGGCGATCCATTGTGGAGGCATGAATTCCAAGCAGCCAACACTGCCCTGCGAGAGTTAGGAATAGCAACTGTTCCTCAACTTCTCGACAATCTCGGCGGCTTGTGGAATTACCTTACCTCAGACTGGCTGCGATTGACCGAAATGGGGAACGATAGCAACAAATCCAGATGGAAAACGCATCCGCTATGGTCTGATATTCAATCTGCAATTTGGACTCCCACTCCACAACTTGCGCTTGAACGTGTGCGCTCTACCAACCTGCCACAAGACGAAAGGGTTATTCCGGGCGGATTGGGCTACATCTCTTCTTTCATGGCACGAGAGGGCATCACGGATTGGGGTGAGGGGTTAGGAACTTTCCTACACTTCGCATCAACTTTCTTTGACCAGCAAGGCATTTCACTTGCAGCTCAGGTGGAGGGGAAAGCTAGGCTCAAAGGGCGTAAGTTCAACACCATCAACAACCGCATCGAGTTGGATGCGCAACACGCCAAGAAAAGTGCAGCAGCCTACCAGCGCGCAAAGGATGGAGATGATGGAGACGCTTAATCTTGAACAAGCTGCCGCGTTCCTAAAAATGCATCCCAACTCGGTGCAATCCAAGGCGCGATCCGGTGAGATTCCAGCCGCCAAACCGGGCAAGTGCTGGGCATTCCTGCAAGATGATCTTGTGTCCTATCTGCGTTCACTCTATTCTTCCAAGTGGCGAACGCTGGAAGGTGACACAAAGGAGAATTTACCATGTCACTCTACAAGCGTGAGGACTCATCAATCTGGTGGGTTCGTTTCACCCACAAGGGTAACCGAATACAACAAAGCTCTGGCACTCCCGTGCGAGAAAAAGCGGAAGAGTACGAAGCCAAGCTGAGATCGTCGCTGTGGGAGCAGGAAAGGCTGGGAGCCAAGCCGATCTATAAGTGGAACGATGCAGTTGTGAAGTATCTGAGCGAGACGAAACACAAGGCTTCGCAAATCAGCGACATTTTTCATTTGCGCTGGCTGGGTCAACATCTCAACGGCATCGCGTTGCATGCAATCAAGCGGGAATTGCTGGATAAAATTTCTGCCGCGAAACAGGCTGAGGGTGTTGCAAACTCGACGGTCAATCGTATGCAGGAAGTTGTTCGGGCAATTCTTCGAAAAGCCTGCAATGAATGGGAATGGCTGGATCGTGTTCCGGTGGTGCGTATGCTGTCGGAACCGACCAAGCGAGTGCGGTGGATAACAAGGGATGAGGCTGATACGCTGATTGCCGAATTACCTCCGCACCTGGCTGATATGGTGCGCTTCAGTTTGGAAACAGGCTTGCGGCGTTCTAATGTTACTGGCCTGCAATGGTCACAGGTGGATTTAGTGCGCAGAACGGCATGGATTCATCCAGATCAGGCCAAGGCCAGAAAAGCGATTCCCGTCCCATTGTCGAACGTAGCGGTTGAAGTGCTGCGCAAACAGATCGGAAGGCATTCAGAGAACGTGTTTACCTTCAATGGCAAGCCTGTGCATCAAGTGAACACAAAAGCGTGGCACAAAGCGTTAGAGCGGGTTGGCATCGAGAATTTCCGCTGGCATGATCTCAGGCACACATGGGCAAGCTGGCACATTCAAGAAGGCACCCCGTTGCACGTACTGCAAGAGTTGGGCGGATGGTCAACACCGGAGATGGTTCAGAAGTATGCGCACCTCTCTAGTGAGCATTTGGCGCAGTGGGTGGATCGTAGGTCAGTGGTTTTGGCTGAAAACTCACCGGAAGTGGTACGTTTTTTACTACAGGAAAATAACAAAGGGCTAAGCATTTCTGCCTAACCCTTTGATTTACTGGTGCGCCCGGAGCGATTCGAACGCCCGACCCCTTGGTTCGTAGCCAAGTACTCTATCCATCTGAGCTACGGGCGCAAAACTGTTTTTTTAAAACTGTTGCTGTGGCGGAGAGAGAGGGATTCGAACCCTCGGTAAGGCTATAAACCCTACGCTCCCTTAGCAGGGGAGTACCTTCGACCACTCGGCCATCTCTCCTAAAGGCCGCGTAGATTACCTTAACCCACACAAAAGGTCAAACTACAGCCTCTTCCAATGTTAGCGCAAAGTAGTAATGTCCCCTTTCTCCCAAATAGAAATGTCCCCTTGAGTTTGCGTTGAGTAAGCTCAGTGCCCGATTAAAACCATAGCGGCGGACACTTTGGAATGGACATGATGATGAGTCAAAAGGAAGCGAAACGTGGGCAGGTAATGGAGTTGCTGTTGGCAGGTAAAGTCGACCAAAAGGAAGCTGGCAAAATGCTGGCTGTCAGTGTGCGTCAAATCAAGCGTATCTTGCGACGTTACCGTACCTTAGGCTTGCCGGGGCTCATCAGCAAGAAGCGCGGACGAGTCTCGAATCGGCGGGGGCATGATCATATCGTGGCGCACGGGCTGCCTGTGGCGCTCTACAGCGACAAACACAGCATCTTCCGCATCAATGCCAAAGGGGCTGCCCCGGAGTCTGGAACACAGTTTGGGCGGGCGACACGGGAACTGGGAATTGAGTGCATTCATGCCAACAGCCCGCAAGCGAAGAGGCGCGTGGAACGTGCCAACCAGACATTGCAAGACAGGTTGCCCAAGGAAATGAGGCTGGCCGGAATATCTGACATCGCCGGTGCGAACAATTGGTTGCCCGGCTTTGTTGCCAGTTTCAACCGGCGCTTTGCGGTGATACCGAAAGATGCGGTTGATGCACACATCGCCTACCCAGGTAGCGCAGATGAACTCACGAATATCCTGTCCGTACAGATCGCCAAAACGCTGTCAAAGAACCTCTCGTTCCAGCATGAATGCAATCTGATACAAGCAAAAATCAGCGGAACCGGATTGGTCATGCGAGGTGCCAAAGTAACCCTGCACGATCACTTTGACGGAACACGGGTGTTACGCTGGAGAAATCGAAAATACACCTATACGACACTCACAAAAGCACAAAGAAAAACAGCAGAAGCGGATGGTAAAACAATCAATGCGCGGGTAGAAGAAGCGATCGTAAAGCGTTGTACAACAGACATCAAGAGGCAAAAACCAGCAGCGGGTCACCCTTGGAGAAAAATGCACGTCGGCAAGTCCGCCCCCGATAGCAAAACCGTTATCCAATAACACCGATGACGAAGGGAGAAAGGGACACTTCTACTTTGCAGGCGAGGGGACATTTCTATTTAGCGTTGACACCTGCTTTTTATCGTTGACACGGTTGCTAAAATATAACGAACAAACAATACCGCTCATACTTAAAGTTTGTGCATCGCCGATTAGCAATACTGGTTGCAATTCGTGTGTAATGTCCAAGGAGTGTATTCTGGACGTTAAGGATCAAAGTTTTGATACAATCAAGAAAGTTTTTGCATAGCTGTCATAGTGATGCGAAAGTGGAGTCATAAGTCAAAAAAATATCCATAAATCAATATTATAAAATGTTAAATGGTGGTAGCCATGTTAATCCTTACACTCGTGGAAACAGATTCAGGTTATACCGCAGTTCATATTGGGCTTGCGACGGTCTGAGTGAATAGATCCGTATTTCCCCTTCAAGCAATGTCTGAAATTTTCGCACTCGTCCCCGCCGCTGGTTGTGGTTCTCGCATGGGTAGTGAGTTACCAAAACAATATCTACAGCTGGCCGGGCAGCCGATGATTTATCACGCACTTTTAACGTTGTGTGCCAGCTCGGACGTCAAGACTATCTTTGTAGTGCTCGCGCCGGATGACATGTATTGGCATGGTTATGACTGGTCGCTATTCGGAGATAAGTTGCAGCCGCTATTTTGTGGTGGCGCAACGCGCGCGGAAAGCGTGCTGAATGGACTAATGGCCGCGGAACTTGAACTCGACGACTGGTTGCTGGTACATGATGCTGCACGGCCTTGTTTGAGCCATAAGCAGCTTGCACGCTTGATTGAAGTATTGCGCGACGATGAGGTTGGCGGCATTCTTGCGGTGCCGGTGGCGGATACTTTGAAGAGAGCCGATGCTGAATGCCGAATTGTGCATACCGAGAGTCGTGAGGGAGTATGGCAGGCGCAGACTCCGCAGATGTTTCGCACTGGGCTGTTGTTGCAGGCGCTGCGAGTTGCCCCGAATGTAACGGATGATGCCTCCGCAGTCGAGGCGCTGGGGTTTCATCCCAAGCTCGTGACAAGCAGTTCCAGTAATTTCAAGGTAACTTATCCGCAAGATATTGAGTTAGCGGAATTGCTTTTAACTAAAAGAAAATAAATATGAGAATCGGACAGGGTTTTGACGTTCATCAATTGGTTAAGGGGCGCAAGTTAATTATTGGTGGCGTGGAGATATTTTATGACAAGGGGCTGCTTGGCCATTCCGATGCTGACGTGCTGTTGCACGCTATCTGTGATGCCCTGCTGGGGGCGGCAGCCCTGGGTGATATCGGACGTCACTTTTCAGATACCGATGCAAAGTTTAAAAATATGGATAGCCGTATTTTATTGCGCGAAGTAGCGCGTATGGTGACCAATGCGGGCTTCCGCATAGGCAATTTGGATGCCACTATCATTGCACAAGCACCCAAGATGGCACCGCATATTCCGCGCATGGTAGAAAATATTGCCGCTGATTTAGGCGTAGCTGTAAATGCTGTAAATGTGAAAGCGACCACCACTGAGAGGTTGGGCTTTAGCGGGCGCGGGGAAGGCATCGCGGCGCAGGCCGTCGCGCTATTGTTAGTTTGAATCAACATAAATTATGACTATGCCATTTCATCATTTTAATTTTTACCAATTAAATTTGAATGAGAAAGAACATATTATCCAATGGACTAATTTTTAATAATGATGCGTATATTAGCGCTGGAAACGTCCACTGAATACTGCTCCGTTGCGCTATGGCAGGACGGCAATGTCGTCACTCGGTGCGAGCTGGTTGGGCAGCGCCATTCCGAATTGCTGATAGGGATACTGGATAGTTTATTGCATGAAGCGGGCGTTAAAATTTCGGAATTAGATGGCATTGCATTTGGCGCTGGGCCGGGTTCATTCACCGGTGTGCGTATCGCTTGCGGGGTGACGCAAGGATTGGCGCTGGGAGCGGATTTGCCGGTGGTGGGAGTGTGTACGCTACAAGCATTAGCGCAAGCCGCTGGCCACGATAAAGTGATCACTGCATTGGATGCACGCATGGGCGAGATTTATCATGCTGTATATGAAAAACGGGCGGGGTCATGGGTGGCGGTTTGCGAGCCGAATTTGTGTTTGCCGCAACAGGCTCCACAGGTTCAAGGCTCTGGATGGTTTGGCACAGGCAGTGGTTTTGCCATGTATGGTGCTGTATTGGGTAATCGTTATGCCGGGCAAATTTCTGGCAGCGATATTCAGGCCGTGCCACAGGCCAGCGCCATTGCAGAATTTGCCGCGCCATTATTTGCTGCTGGTCAAGGCATGGACGCGGCGCAAGCCATGCCCTTTTATTTACGCGACAAGGTGGCGTTGAAAACCAGCGAGCGATGAATTTTTCCCCATTGCATACCCACACCGTCTTGCGTGATATGAATCTAGCAGACGTGGCCGAGATAGTGTGCATTGAGCAACGCGTGCATGCTTGTCCGTGGTCTAGCGGGAATTTTACCGATGCGCTTAAAAGTAAGTATGTATGCAAGGTGTATGAAGCAGAGGGTGAGATATTAGGCTATGTTGTGTTTATGTTTGCAGTAGATGAAGTTCACTTGCTTAATATCAGCATCGTTGCCGAATATCAACGCAAGGGGCTGGGCCGTAGGCTGTTAGGTGCAACCATAGAAATGGCACGCGGTTGTAGCATGCGGCGCATGTTGCTGGAGGTGCGTCATTCCAACGCGGCTGCGCTGGGGCTGTATCGTGATGTCGGGTTTCGTCAAATTGGCCTGCGTCATGGCTATTATTCAGCAGGTAATGAGCGTGAAGACGGAATTGTGATGGAATATTTACTGTGAATCGAGAAGAAGCAATACTACGTGAGCTTAATCTCTATCCGCTGTGGCAACGGCGCGAACAAGCACAGTCTGTACTAGAGCAAGTAACAGCAGTTGTTCAACCGGTTACAGAGCAAATAACTAGCAAGATTGTCGTGGAAAAAGTAGACATGCAGAATCTGGACAGTTACGACTGGCCCAAGTTACAAGCATTGGTAAAAAATTGCACGGCGTGCACGCTGCGGGCGAGTTGTACACAGACGGTTTTTGGTATGGGTGATGTGCGGGCAGATTGGTTGTTCGTGGGCGAATGGCCGGGCGCGGACGAAGACATTCAAGGTGAGCCATTTGTGGGGCAATCCGGCAAGTTGCTAGATAATATGCTGGCCGCAATTAAGTTGAAGCGCGGTCACAATGTTTATATTACCAACATCGTTAAATGCTACCCACCCGGTAATCGCACGCCAGAAGCCAATGAGATTGCTCAATGTGTGCCTTACCTGGACCGCCAGATTCAACTCATCCAGCCCAAGCTGATCGTGGCTCTGGGTGAAACCGCCGCATTATTATTGGGGCATGGTGCCATGCTGTCAGGTGTGCGCGGCAAACTGCACGACTATCGCGGCTCATCCTCTTATTCTTTGGTGAAAGGTATCCCACTCATCATCACATACCATCCGACCTATCTGCTGCACACCCCGCTGAAAAAAACCGAAGCATGGGACGATCTGTGCCTGGCAGTTGCTACGATGCAGGGGTTGGTTTGAAATTTAAAGACTACATTTGTCCCCTATCTTGATCATGACTATGCTTTTTATATAGTACCGTCATGATGCCTGCGAGCAATAGGCCGAATACTAAAGTAATCGTGTAAATGCTTAATTCCAATTTTTGCATTAAGGCAAACAATGCGAGCATGGCGAAAATACTGATGTTCTCATTAAAATTTTGTACAGCGATTGATCTGCCGGCACCCATAAGCAAGTGGCCGCGATGCTGTAGGAGGGCATTCATAGGTACCAAGAGATAGCCACCCATTGCGCCAATAATGATGAGCAGTGCAATGGCAAGGGGTGTGCTGGTAACCGGGATCATGGCCAGTACCATTAGCCCCATGGCGATGCCTACTGGCAATACTTTCACCGAGTGTTCCAGTTTGACGTATTTAGCCGCTAGTACAGACCCGATAGCGATGCCAATGGCGACCCAAGCGGTGAGCTTGGCGGCTTCGCCCATATCATAGTGAAGTACGGTGACAGCCCATGCCAATACGATTAAACGTAATGTGGCGCCTGCTCCCCAGAAAAGTGTGGTGACACTCAGTGATACTTGCCCTAGCGGGTCTTTCCATAGCAGTTTGAAACAATGCGCGAATTCACCTACCAAGAACCCTGGGTTGCGGCTTAATGGCTTGTGCTCGATTGGGACGCGCGGGATGTAGAGATTGAACAACGCTGCGATGAGATAAATAACAGTGATGATGGAGATAGCCAGTTCCGGCGCTGAGTCAATGCCGGTTTCTATTATTGGTACGTCCCACCATTGCAGCATTTGGCCTGAAATATTTGGGCCGATGAGTATCCCACCCACTACTGCGCCAAGTACGATGGCGGCAACAGTCAATCCTTCTATCCAACTATTTGCCAGTACTAATTTGTCGGACGGTAAGTATTCGGTAAGGATACCGTATTTTGCCGGGGAGTAAGCCGCCGCGCCCAAACCCGCCACTGCATAGGCGAGGAGTGGGTTTACCCCGACCAGCATCGCAATACAGCCGAACAGCTTGATGCTGTTACTGATGAACATCACGCGACCCTTGGGCAGCGAATCAGCGAAGGCGCCTACAAAAGGCGCCAGCACGATATAGGACACCACAAATGCTGCTTGCAGTATCGGAGTATGCCATTCTGGCGCATGTACTTCGTGAAGTAATGCGATGGCGGCAAAGAGTAGAGCGTTGTCTGCGAGTGCGGAAAAGAACTGCGCCGCAAGTATTATATAAAATCCGCGATTCATTGGGAGGCGCAATTTTTAAGAGCGCGTTTTATATCACGAAAATAGGATGCCTGCTATCATTAACAGCAACCTACTTTATCCTCAAATCTTGCATTCATGCCCCGTCCGATCCAAGCCCGCATTGATCTTTCCGCGTTAGAGTGCAACCTGCAAGTCGTACGTCGCGCGAGCAGCGCGCGCATTATGGCGGTGATCAAGGCCGATGCGTATGGTCATGGTTTATTACGTGCCGCTGAAGCGCTGAATGAGGCGGAAGGTTTCGCACTGCTGGATATCCGTGATGCGATATGCCTGCGCGATGCGGGGTTCAGTCAGACTATCCTGCTGCTGGAGGGATTTTTTACTCCGGACGATTTGCCGCTGGTGGCCGAATATGACCTTGCCTGTGTGATTCACAACCAGCAACAGATCGATATGCTGGACGCCTATCCGAGTCGTGGCAGCTTGGAGGTTTGGTTCAAGGTCGGCAGCGGTATGAACCGCTTAGGCTTTGCTCCAGACAAGGTTTCCGCTGCGCTGGAAAGACTCAAGGCTCACCCTGCCGTACGCGACATCACGTTGATGACGCATTTTGCCCATGCGGATGAATCGACAGGGGTGGCTGCACAATTGGACGTGTTTAATGAACTGGCCGCTCCGTACCGAATGCCCCGCTCGCTGGCTAACTCTGCCGCTCTGTTGCGTTATCCGGCAACCCATGCTGATTGGGTGCGTCCCGGTATCATGCTGTATGGTGCATCGCCGTTCGTGGAAATCAGCGCGCAACAACTCGGCTTGCAGCCAGTGATGACACTGCAAAGCCGCATCATTGCGGTGCAAGAGTTGCGTGCGGGCGAAACTATCGGTTATGGCGGGTTATTCCGCGCCGAGGCTCCCATGCGCGTTGGCGTGGTCGCCTGCGGCTATGCAGACGGTTACCCGCGTCATGCTCCAACAGGTACTCCAGTACTGATAGACGGCCAGCGTACTCGCACCTTGGGACGCATTTCGATGGATATGCTGACTGTGGATTTAAGTGCATTGTCGGCTGCAGATGTAGGCAGTAGCGTCACGTTATGGGGAGAGGGGTTGCCGGTGGAACAGGTAGCTCATGTGGCAGGTACTATCAGCTATGAGCTGCTGTGCGCGCTGACCGCACGCGTACCGATTGTGGCTAATTAAATTGGTCTCGGGAACAAAGCAAGAATAGCGTCCGTTCGCAGTAACTAACGAAAAATAAATGGTAATGACGACAATTAGCTTGACTATTAAATAGGACTCCTATATTATTTATATAATATGACTGTTCCTATACAAATTTCATATACCAAAATGTTTTTGATTTTTTTAATCAATGACTTGACTGCAAACCATACATATTTCCATTGGTCTTTTCCACCAATATCAAAGAGAAGTAACTAATCACTATGGATTCAGCTTGGATATTTGGTTCTGGCACTGTCCATTAAGGTTAATTTTCTTACCTTCCAAATCAGTACATATAAATTGAGGGAATTTTTTAAGGAACAAAATTATTCAAATCACAATCTGCATGTTCTGCATTGTTCTTAGCTCGGAAATATTTGCAAAGGAAATACAAAATACGAATTCATCATTTATCAAAGATGACCAAGGAAAAATACTCTATATTATTGATCTGATTGATAATGCAACTTTAGAATATTCTGAAAAAGAGATTATTCCAGGAAATTTGGATGATAAAGATGGATTGCCCAAGTGGCATAAGCCTGAAATGCGTCGCTTGGCGCGACATGTCCAAGCAATTCGATTTCATTCCAGTAAATATCGCAAGTTGGGTCGGAAACACCATTATTGCTTTTTTTAACACCACATCAAGTAGCAGAATTGCAAAAGGACAGTCGCGTGGCTCTCATTACACAAGACTCCATTGTGGACATGAGCAGTGGCTGGGTGGATAGTACAATAGGCGATGAAACAACGTCTTGGGGCGTGATTGCTGTCGGTGGAGGAATGCAAATAAATCACTCAGGAACAGGTGTCACCGTCTATGTTCTAGATACTGGAGTCGGTTACCATGCTGATCTTGGCGGGTTTAATTCGTCTCAGGTCCAGCGTTTCAATCCTAATTTTTACATATCGAACCATGTTAAGTACCCTGCTAATACCGTGGGTTGTTATGCTCACGCTACTCATGTGGCGGGTATCATTGGCGCACAGACAAATGGTATTGGTACTAAAGGAATAAACCCTGGGGTACCAATTGTGTCGGTAGGGACAAGAACATCCCCCAACGGGAATCCTAATCTTTGTTCAGGTGGTGACACAATCGATAGTTATGTTATTGCTGGAATGGATTTAATTATGCAAAAAATTGCTACCTCTACTTCAGGTAAGCCCGGAATTGTAAACATTTCAATGAATAATTCGATGGGTTTATATAAATATGGCCAAACTCTTGGCAATAAATTATTTGTCCTTTCTCAGCCTGGGCTAAAATATATTAACGGACAGCTCACCGCTTATTCAGGAGCTTTCGTTGCTCAGTCAGCGGGCAAGAACTATCAGGATGCATGCAACTTCGCTTTCGATGGCTTTAATCATCAAGGTGCTAATATTTATGATGGCATTATGGTAGTCGGTGCCATCATGAGTAATGGGTTTCCAGTACAGAAACCCGTGAGTGGGAATGGATTCATTAATTTTCCTTATGCAGGGGACGGAGCGGGATCGAACTATGGTCGGTGCGTCGATGTGTGGGCTCCGGGGAATATAATCAAGTCAACTTGGGCGAGTACTGTTTCTCCTTACACCCAGTTATCGAATGTTCCCTACAATAATTACGTTAACCTTTCAGGTACGTCAATGGCGGCACCACATATTGCGGGGTGGCAGCCTATCTTGCCGAAACTCTGAATCTCATAACTCCACAACAAATTGAAGCTGCCGTGAGAGCTCATTTTATTTGGTTAGGTAACTATGATACTGATTGGTATCCAGTGAATATGCCTGTTTTGTAACATAATGTTTCATTTATTGTGCTCTTATTGTCAGTTAGTAATAATCGAGAAAGTTAATCTTGGTTATTGCTTCTTTTGACCTAATTTCAGGTGTGCAAAATCAACCCACGAGAGGTACCTTATGTTGATTTCTTTGCAGGCTCGTCGCCAGTCCAAGATATTATTAGCGACCCTTTTACTGTTTTCAGGATTAGGTGCTCAAGCAGCTGTGCCGCAACTTGCAGTGGGTGATTCTCACTCCATCGCACTGAAGGGCGACGGCACAGCATGGACCTGGGGGAGCGATACCTGGGGACAACTCGGAAGCAACGCAATCCCGACTAGGAACCATCTAACCTCCTCTTCTGTGCCGGTACCGGTGACAGATTTGGGTTTCACCACATCCACTATGGCCAGTGCTCATTACTACAGCCTTGCGCTGAAGGGGGATGGCACGGTATGGGCCTGGGGTGATGCGGGACATTTCTCGTCAGGTTGGGCTACAACTGGACTGGGTGAGGCGCCTGTACAGATGGTTGGAATCAGTGAAATCACGGCCATTGCTGCAGGCTATTATAATACCGTGGTACTTAAAAGTGATGGCACCGTGTGGTCATGGGGATTGACAGACTTTAACCCCACAGAAGAGGAGATTCAATTTGCACCGCCAATGCAGGCAGCCGGCCTCGCCGGAATCAGGGCCATCGCCGCAGGTGCCCAGTATGGTGTTGCATTAAGAAGCGACGGTACAGTGTGGTCTTGGGGTGTTAATCCTTTCGGCATCCTCGGCAACGGCACTACTACTAGCGACTCCGACATACCAGTACGGGCGGCGGGCTTGGAAGGAATTATAGCCATCGCGGCAGGCGATCTACATACAGTAGCACTGAAAAACGACGGCACGGTGTGGGCTTGGGGGCACAACTCGAGCGGACAACTCGGTATCGGGACGACTACCGATTCAACTATACCGGTGCAGGTGCCGGGTATTGCCGGAGTAATACGCATTGCAGCGGCAGGGGGTAATACCGTTGCTTTAAAAAATGATGGCACGGTATGGGTTTGGGGATACAACGCCGATGGGCAGCTTGGAAATGGCACCCATGTCAATTCATTAGTCCCAATACAGGTAGCGGGTCTGGATGATGTTGAGGCCATTGCCGCAGGCAGCCGCAATATTGCCGCACTGAAGCGTGATGGAAGCGTATGGGAATGGGGTGACAATTCATCCGGCCAAAATGGAAATGGCACTTATGTAAATTCCATCATACCTGTCCAATCTCTCATCAACCTCGGGATTGACAACAATCCATATACTGGACTCTGGTGGAATCCAAACGAATCTGGCTGGGGCATGAGCATCACCCAGCACAACGCTATGATTTTTGCCGCGCTCTACACGTATGACCAAGCCGGCCAGCCCACCTGGTATGTCATGTCCCGTTGCCCGGTTGCGGTCCACAGTTGTACGGGGGAAATCTACAAAGTGATGGGTGGTACACAACCAGTTGTTTCGTGGAACGGTTCCGGTAAAGTGGTCAGTAGCGTTGGTTCGGGCACACTGACGTTCGCCGATGCCAATAATGTGACGTTCAACTACACCCTTGAGGGCGTTGCCGGAACCAAATTTATCACGCGGCAGGTTTTTGCCATGGATAGCATTCCCTCGGCTGTTGATTACAGTGATTTGTGGTGGAACCCGAAGGAGTCCGGTTGGGGTGTTGCCATCACTCAGGAATACGGGATGGCATTTGCCACATGGTACACCTATGACGCAAACGGCAAGGCAATCTGGTATGTGGCGTCCCGTTGTCCCGTGATCGGAAACGGTTGCACCGGGGATCTGTATCAAGTGACCGGTGGCTCACCATTTACTTCTCCATGGAATGGCTCGAACAAGGTTGTAACCGGGATCGGATCGGTGACTTTCACGTTCAGCGATGCGAACAATGGCGTTATGGCCTATTCCATCAATGGTTCAGCCGGAAGTCGGAACATCACACGGCAAGGGTTTTGAAAATTATTACCGAGCGCCCTTATCCTCCGGTTATCCTTCGTTTTTTAGGTTAAGCGTTCCATGACAAACCTCTTCCATTCAAGGCACACCATAGATAAATTGGGGTCAGACTCTGATGTCTCCCCTCAAAATTGCAGCGCAGGATGCTCATAACGCAGCCGTTCAAGGGCTGCACCAAGCTCATGCGGCGGGAATGCCGCCATACCATGTTGTATAAGCTGCAATGCCAAAGTAATCACAGAGAGAACCGGGCGCGAACGCCGCGTGTTGCTCTGGAATTTTAACTCCAACTGTCGCGCTTTACCCACCTCACCAATCAAGCGCAGTACGAACGAGGCAAGACATGCGACCAGTAGTAATTCCATTTATATATCAATAGTGCAAAATTACCTGATCGAATAAACGGGGGGAGGTAATTCATGTCACGACCACCGCGAGGCCAGGATGTACTTGCTATCGCACTCCAAGCCATTGCTTCAGCGACGACGATTGAACCGTTACGACAAGCACAGGCAGTGGTCTTGCCCCTTCAATACGGCATGAGTCTGGAGCAAACAGCACAGGTCATCGGATTGTCCAAAGGTTGGGCGTGCCGTTTGCGCAACCAGTTCATTGCGGGTGGAGCCATAGGCGATAAAGGTAAGTCCGTGCGCGGAGGGCGATACAGAGAACACTTCACCCCTGAGCGCGAAGCCGAACTGCTCAAACCGTTCCTGGAGCCTGCCCGTATGGGCGGTATTTTGGTGGTCAGCCAGATCAAGCCCCAACTCGAAATAGCGCTGGGGCGGAAGATGGCGCTGTCATCGGTGTACAAATGACTGCATCGGCACAACTGGCGCAAACTCGCACCTGACAAAAGGCATCCGCAAAGCAATCCTGTAGCCCAGGCAGACTGGGAAAAAAACTCCCCGAAACGCTCGCCGAAATCCGCCAGGACTGAGCAAGAAACGAACCGATCCGACTGATGCTTCAAGACGAGGCGCGTTTTGGGCGCATCAACGACGTACGTCGGTGTTGGGCTCCCAAGCCCGTACAACCACTATGCCAAGCGATGCTGACCCACGAGTACACCTACGCCTACGCGGCAGTGGAGGCCAAAAGTGGAGAGCTTGATTCTTTGATCTTGCCATACGTCAATACCGACTGCATGCAGCTGTTTCTCGATGAGGTGGGTGCGCGCCACCCCAGCGACAAAATCGTAATGGTGCTCGATGGCACCGGCTGGCACGCCAGTCGGTTACTCAAACTACCACAGAGCATGAAACTGTTACCTTTGCCACCTTATGCGCCTGAGCTCAATCCCGTCGAACATGTGTGGGATGAATTGCGTGAGAAGCACTTCCATAACCGCGTCTTCGATAGTCTTGATGCACTGGAGGATCAGCTCGAAGTGACCCTGCATACCTTCGAGAATAATGCGCCAATGGTCAAGTCCATTGTGGCTTGGGAATGGATTATTAATGCTTTATTGAATTAAAAATGGAATAAGTATCCTCCGGCAAAGCCGGGGACTTTAATTTGTGAGCCGCTCAAAGCGGCTTAACGGGGTCGCTTACGCGGCCCTTACTCTTGTAGCCACCTTTCGGTGGCAGGTCAGCGCCATAACTGCATCTGCTCTAGACGCTTGTCTTCTTCCTCTTGATGCCGAATGTACTGCCGGATCGACTCTTCATCTCGGCCTACCATTGACACAAAATATCCTCTCGCCCAAAAGTGTTGCCCTACAAAATTACGCTTGCGCTCACCATACACTCGCGCCAGATGGATTGCTCTTTTCCCTTTGATGTACCCGATGACTTGCGATACCGAATACTTCGGTGGAATCGATATCAACATGTGTGCATGATCAGGCATCAGATGTCCTTCCTTTATCCGACTTTCTTTGTATTCGGACAGCCTCTT
Organism: Candidatus Nitrotoga sp. AM1P; assembly: GCF_013168275.1. GTDB lineage: Bacteria > Pseudomonadota > Gammaproteobacteria > Burkholderiales > Gallionellaceae > Nitrotoga. The sequence goes on from NZ_AP019547.1 coordinate 2,857,674, forward strand.
GAACACTTGCCCAAGGTGCGGCCTCAACTGCTCGTACAACGTTTTACGTCTACACTTCGGAATGAATATCACGTGATATTTGCATTCCCATTTACTATGGCTTAGGCTTTCACTCTCGTCCATTTCGATCCGCCCTTCTTCGTTTGCTTGGCGGCTCACGATTCAGAGTGTCGCAGATGGACTCCCATAAATGTCAAACTTCTTCTGTCACCCCGGCATAGCCGGGGGATTTCCTATGCTGGGTTAATCCTCTTGAGTTCCGCTCTGTTGCATGTACTGAAGCACAGTTTCTTTTAATTTCTCTGCATATTTTTAGATATCATCTATTTCAGTCAATTGAACTTTCTCTTCATCTTTGCCATTAAATAAACCAAGAGCTAGCCTGCTGGTGTTATTGAAACGTAATCTACAAATTGGTTTACGATTGTTGTCATCAAGGAGAATAGCGCAGTAGCTCTGAGCGTCTCTCATTGTGATTCTTCGAGAGGTTATTACATCGCGTAAAACTGCACGAATTATATGGAAGCCTTCAATTTCTTCAGGGCTTGTAATGATTTGTAGCGCATCAGGCTCTATGGCTTCATTGATAGCCTGCTCTTTCGTCTCCAAACTTCCATCTGGAGACATTGCAACTTTTAATCGCTCGTTAATTCGATCACCAATAAGTTGCTTAAACGCACGTTTTGTAATTTGCGTGAATTGATCCTTAATGGCCGGTGTAAAACGCTTTCCAGCAAGAAACTCAGCAGAAACTAGACGAACAAACTCTTCTGATGGACTAGCCATCCAATCAGAAAGAACGTTTTGGATTGCGCGGGTATATTTAAGATCGTTCGCAGTAGTGAGTATTGTTTCTAAATCAAACGCAAGCTTTGTGAATTTTTTAACTCCTCAACATCTTGTTCCTTGAAATCAAGAATATTGAACTCAAAAAATGGTTTTTCGTCCATTTTGTTCGGATGTTCTAAATCAGTAAAAAATCTATACACAATGCCGTTTGTAAGAACTCCAAATCTTGCCTCTGTGACATGGAAATAACGAAACAACTGGGACGCATGGTTTATGTTTAGGTCGCCGCCACATTTTTTACATTCAAAAAGAATGATCGGCTTGCCCTCCATTAAAATGGCGTAATCAACTTTCTCACTTTTTTTGTTCCAATGTCTGATATTAGTTCAGGCGTTACTTCAAGCGGATCAAAGACGTTATATCCCAGAGCTTGAATAAACGGCATCACCATCGCATTTTTAGTTGCTTCTTCTGTTTGAACTATGCCTCTTGTATTTATGATACGCGCAGCTAGTGATTTTAGTTGATCGATGAAATCCATAAAGTTTCCCGTGGTTTTATTAATATCAATTCATCGACGAACGCTTAGTATAGAGTCCTTGCGCTGCGCCCAATTTGCGCCGCCAGCAAGAAAGCTATGTTCGCCTAGAACATATGGCTAATGCAAGTTCATTAGGCGGATGCTTGACGAAAAACTGACTAAAAGTATGATCAGAACAAATTAAAAAATTTAGCGACATATACAGCTTATTGATACGGCCAAGTGAAGTTTGAAGTAGGAGGCGCCGTCACTGTGCGGTTTGACTGGTAGATAAATTCAAACATATCCTAGCCGGATCGATAGTTAAAATAAGTATTCCATAATCTGACTACCTGAGTGCGGTTTTTTTACGTCAAGCAGAAAGCCAAAGGCGGGTACAAACGTGGGTAGATTTAAATTAAGCCTTGGAATGTTTGTTTTTATTGGTTGTTTGGCGGAGAGGGCGGGATTCGAACCCGCGTTAGGATATTATCCTAAACACGCTTTCCAGGCGTGCGACTTAAACCGCTCATCCACCTCTCCGAAGGTCGCGCAGAATAAACCAGAAAGGGCTTTATCGCAATCAAAAATAATTTTTTTAGAAATTATTTTTTAAGGTGCGCAGGGCAGTAAAGATACTGATTTCATCGGTCTCTTTAATTTGTGTCATGCGTAATGTGGTGGCGATAACGCTTGGCTCAGCGCAGCGCAAAAAAGGGTTGGTGTCTTTTTCCAAGGCAATAGTCGAGGGTAACGTTGGATGCCCGGCAGCGCGTAATGCCTGCACGTCTGCTTGACGTTGTTTGAGCCGAGCATTGTCGGGTTCACAGACTAATGCGAAGCGGATGTTAGCCTCAGTATATTCATGTCCGCAATATACTTTTGTTTCATCAGGTAACTTTGCAAGCCCTTGCAGGGAATAGAATAATTGCGTAGCGGTTCCTTCAAATAATCTGCCACAGCCACAACCGAACAAGGTATCGCCACAAAACACGCCGCCGGCGCCCAGATAAGCGATATGTCCGTGGGTATGGCCAGGGATATCCATAACACTCAGTTTTATTTTTAATTCCGGGAATTCAATTACATCACCTTCGCCAAGCATATGACTGATGCAGGGGATATTTTCAAGCTGTGGCCCATACACAGGCACGTTGTATAATTCAACAAGTTTACAGACGCCACCGACGTGATCATTGTGATGGTGAGTACACAGGATGGCGGTGAGTTTGAGTTTATGTAAAGTGAGATAAGCCAGCACCGGTACTGCATCACCCGGATCGACCACTACCACATTTTGATGGTCATGCAACATCCAGATGTAGTTGTCCTTAAATGCAGGGATGGGAATAATATTTAACATGGGAATGTCCATTTTTTATTTGGCTATACTCAAGTGAAAGAGTATTGCATGTCAACCACAAATACGCTGAATGATTGGTTTGCCACGCCTCCAGGGAAATATTTGCTGGAGTGCGAGCAAACATTATTTGATCACAGTGTGTCTGATATTTTTGGCTTCAATGCGCTGCAACTCGGGCTTGCCGAGCATGATTTTCTGCGTGCCAGTCGTATGCCACTACGCACCATAGTGGGGAACGAGGCCGGAGTACAAGTCCGGCTGAATATGCACGAATTGTCATTCGAATGCAGTAGTTTGGATTTGGTGCTTCTGCCGCATGTATTGGAATTCAATTCCCATCCTCATCAAATTTTACGCGAGGTTGAATGTGTCTTAAGACCGGAGGGAAATGTCATCATCAGCGGCTTCAATCCGCGTAGCTTATGGGGGGCGCGGCGCATATTGGGTTCGCGGACAAATTTCCCCTGGCGCGGAGATTTTATTGCGTTGTCGCGATTGAAGGATTGGCTGGCATTACTGGGATTTGTAGTGGTAACAGGGCGTTTTGCCTGTTACGCCCCTCCGCTCACCAATCCAAATTGGCTTAACCACTTTAATTTTATGGAGCCAGCGGGCGACCGCTGGTGGGCGGTGTGGGGCGGAGTATATTTTTTGCAGGCGATTAAGCACGTGCCGGGAATGAACCTGATCAAGCCAAAATGGAATGAGGGACTGGTTGGTAAGCTGCTACCAGCAACACCTAAGCTGAATAGGGAGATATCGCAGTGTAAAAAACGGAGTCCGAATGAACGAACTTGTGACAATGAGTGAAGATATAGTAGAAATTTATACGGATGGGGCTTGCAAGGGGAACCCCGGCGTGGGCGGCTGGGGCGCACTATTACAAATTATGGGCAAGGAGCGCGAGCTGTGCGGTGGCGAGGCGCATACAACCAACAATCGCATGGAGCTGCTGGCCGCGATTCGCGCGCTGGAGGCATTGAAACGGCCATGCCGAGTGGTTCTGCATACCGATTCAAAGTATGTGCAGCAAGGCATTAGTATCTGGGTGCATAACTGGAAGCAGCGTGGCTGGAAGACTGCCGACAAGAAGCCGGTCAAAAATGAGGACTTGTGGCGCACACTGGATGAACTAGCGAACAAGCATCATGTTCAGTGGGTGTGGATAAAAGGACATGCTGGGCATGATGGAAACGAGCGTGCCGATGAATTAGCCAATCGCGGGATTGAGCAATTTTTGAATGAAAGCATGAAATGAGACAAATCGTATTGGATACCGAAACCACTGGCCTCGATCCCGGGAAAGGCCACCGCATCATTGAACTGGCAGCTATCGAATTATGCAACCGTAAAGTTTCTGATCGACGTTTTCACCGCTATCTTAATCCGGAACGCGAGATTGATGCGGGAGCGGCCGAGGTGCATGGCCTGACGCTGGAGCGTCTGCAGGACGAACCCAAATTTGCTGAAATTGCACCAGCGCTACTCGAGTTTATCAGCGGTGCAGAACTCATCATTCACAATGCGCCGTTTGATATCGGGTTCCTCAATAAGGAGCTGGAACGTAGCGGGCTGCCTGTGTTAAATAACTATTGTGTGAGCGTCATTGACACACTGAAACTGGCCAAAGAGTTGCATCCCGGCAAGAAAAACAATCTGAACGCTTTGTGTGACCGTTACCAGATAGATAATTCTCATCGCACTTTGCATGGCGCACTATTGGATACCGAGCTGTTGGCAGAGGTTTATCTGTCCATGACGCGCGGGCAGAAAAGTTTGCTGGATGATGGGAGCAATGAACAGAAAGAAGAGCCGATCATGGTTTTTGCAGATTTATCGCGTTTGAAACTGCGTGTGCTGCCTGCTAGCACTGATGAACTGGCGCAACACGCGCAACAGTTGGCCGATATCGAAAAAGCCAGCAAAGGTGCATGTCTGTGGAAACAGTTGGAGCTTTTGGAGGTGCAGTCGTGATACATAATGTTAGAAGCATGGCCAAGCTGATAGGCTGTTAATAGTGGCTAGCTGCCTGTTGCAATGAGTGTCAATGTGGATGTATTGATCATCGGTGCCGGCGCAGCGGGCATGATGTGCGCTATCGAGGCTGCACGTCGAGGGCGTTCTGTGCAGTTACTTGATCACTCTAAAAAACTGGCAGAAAAGATTCGCATCTCCGGCGGTGGTCGCTGCAACTTCACCAATTTGTACGCCAAATCGGAAAATTACTTATCTGGCAATCCACATTTTTGTCGCTCCGCATTGGCGCGCTACACCCCCCAACATTTCATCACATGGCTTAACCAACAAGGCATTGGTTATCACGAAAAAAAACTCGGGCAACTATTTTGTGACGAAGGATCGGTAGCCATTATTGCGATGCTAAAAAACGAATGCGATGCAGCGGGTGTACGTTGGCTTATGTCTTGCGAAGTGCATAAGGTTGAGCGCCTCAATCCCTCTTTCCCGCAAGCAGGAGAAGGGTCAGATGTAAAAGACAATATGCGTCCATCAACCGAACGATTTAGTTGCAATACCAATCATGGCTCGTTTCGTGCGCAGTCCTTGGTGGTTGCCAGCGGTGGCCTGTCTATTCCCAAGATTGGCGCAACACCGTTTGGTTACCAAGTCGCGCAGCAGTTCAACATTCCCGTAACCAAACTCAGGCCGGGGTTGGTGCCATTGAGTTTTCATCCGGATGATTGGGCACCTTATGTTGATCTCGCCGGAATTTCCGTGGATGCGGTGGTAAGTTATGGGAAACAAATTTTTCGCGAAAATCTCCTTTTTACCCATCGCGGCCTCAGTGGCCCCGCCATCTTGCAAATCTCCTCTTATTGGGAACCGGGCCAGCCGCTGCACATTAATTTGCTTCCGGATCATGACACACTGAAATTGTTCACGCAGCAGCGAGACAGCCGCATGTTGCTGAGCAATTTTTTTGCACAATATTTGCCCAAACGATTTATTGAAACATGGTATGCCCAGTTGGCCGGGAATAATCTTTCCGGTAACATGCCGATTAACCAATATTCGGATAAAGAGATTGCTGCACTTGCTGCCAAATTGCATAATTGGCAAATTACGCCTAGCGGCACATTGGGTTATACCAAGGCAGAAGTTACCTGCGGGGGTGTTGACACCCATGCCTTATCGTCTAAAACCATGGAAGCCAATAAAGTGAACGGCCTGTATTTTATCGGAGAAGTAGTTGATGTAACAGGTCAGCTAGGCGGCTACAACTTTCAGTGGGCATGGTCATCCGGTTATGCTGCCGGGCAATATTGCTGAGCTTTTGATGGTTGTATTTGTATTGTAGAAGGTGATGATGGCTGTACATCAGGAAAAGCGATGCCGTTGCGAAAACGGGGCTACATTCATTGCTAGTTAGCGTCTCACACTCAAATTTTAGATACTCAGCTCCAATAGGAGTTTAGTTATGTCACCTTTCGGGTAATGCAAAGGGAGAGGCTGAATGCCTAAGCTGAATAAAGTTAAGCATCTAAAAATTTAAATTTTTCAGATAGTTAGATTAAATTTTTGATACAAAATATTCTATAGCGAGGAGAATACAGTGCTAAATAAAATAAATATGTCTACCGCATTAACAATATCTGGCTTATTGCTTTCTGGCCCAGTTATTGCCGCAAAAGATATAAACGATTTCCAAACATGGGGCACAGCAACGGCGGTGGGCAGCCTAGAAAATGTCAATCCGGCATTAAAGAATTTCAAATACTGGGCGGAATTTCAAGGGCGTTTTGGCGATGACACGTCGCGCTTTTCTCAGGCTATCATTCGCCCAGGGATAGGATATGCAATTAACAATACGACTAGTGTTTGGGCGGGTTATGCATTGGTTCCCACTGCAGAACCATTTTCCAAAACGACATTCAACGAACGGAGATTCTGGCAACAATTATTATGGAACAATAAATTTTCATTCGGATCAGTCACCAGTCGAAGCCGCTTGGAAGAACGTTTAGCACCTCGTTTGGGTGATGATACCGCTATACGTTTTCGACAAATGCTGAAAGTATCTGTACCACTGACTGCTGCTCCAGCTTATAGCATAGTGGCTAGCGATGAATACTTTCTAAATCTCAACAATAACGATTGGGGACCTCAAAAAGGATTCGATCAAAACAGAGCGTTCATAGGGGTAGGCTATAATTTTAATAAAGAGATTAAATCTGAAATCGGCTATATGAATCAGTATATTAACCGGCCACTGACTTCAGTAAACCGGAACGATCATATTTTATCGATTAATTTTTATTTCAATTATTAACTTCGGTAGATTTAAGCACTATATACAAAAAAGCACAGCTGAATGCCGCTTAAAGTCAAAAATATTCCACATAACGCAAGATATTTTCAACCAAAATAACTCGCATCAGAATGGTAGTTTTAAACTTGGATTGGTATTCAGCAGCACGCGGCGAAAGTCTTGCTTAATTCTGGTTAGTGCTTCTTCATTATCTGCTTCAAAGCGTAATACAACCACTGGCGTTGTATTACTGGATCGTATTAAGCCAAAACCGTCGGCATATTCCACGCGCAGGCCATCTATGGTGATAATGTCCTGTACATCGGTAAATTTGGCATCCTTCTGCAGCTGTGTGATCAGTGCGTAGTTCTCTCCTTCCTTTAGCTTAATTTGCAGTTCCGGTGTATTAATTGAATTGGGCAGGCCATTCAGCAGGCCATTTGCATCTGACTGTTTGCTCAAACATTCGAGCAAACGGGCACCCGCGTACAGACCGTCATCGAAGCCATACCATCGTTCCTTGAAGAATATATGGCCACTCATTTCTCCTGCCAGTGATGCGCCGCATTCCTTCATTTTTGCCTTGATGAAGGAATGGCCGGTTTTCCAGAGTGTCGGTTTACCACCATGCTGTGTGATCCAGCCAAACAACTTGCGCGTGGATTTAACGTCAAAGATAATTTCTGCACCAGGATTACGTCCCAGCACATCGGCGGCGAACAGCATTAATTGCCTGTCCGGAAAAATAATATTGCCATTTTTAGTGACAACGCCCAAGCGATCACCGTCGCCGTCGAAGGCTAAGCCCAATTCGCTATCATTGCTGGAGAGTGCATGAATCAGATCTTGCAAATTTTCCGGTTGTGAAGGATCAGGATGATGATTAGGGAAATTGCCATCTACTTCGCAAAACAGTTCCGTGACAGTGCAGCCCAACTGGCGATACAAAGTGGCGGCAAAATCCCCGGCCACGCCATTGCCGCAATCGACCGTGATCTTCATGGGCCGCGCCAATTTAATGTCGGAAACGATGCGTGCAATATATACGGGGCCTATATCAAATTGCGAATAAGCGCCCGCACCATGACTGAGATTATTTTGCTCGATACGTGCGCGTAAAGCTTGTATGGTGTCACCAGAAAGCGTCTCGCCGCCCAGTACCATTTTCAGTCCATTATAATCGGGGGGATTGTGGCTACCGGTGATCATAACCGCAGAATGCGTGTCCAGATGATAAGCTGCAAAATACACCATAGGCGTGGCAACACGGCCAACATCAATGACGTTGATACCGCTCTTCTGAATGCCACGTGCTAAAGCGGCGGCAAATTCCACACCTGACAGACGTCCGTCGCGACCAATTGCAATCGTGTGCTGGCCACGTGCCTTGGCTTCTGAGCCAATAGCGTGGCCAATAATCTCGATAATTTCCTGGGTCAGTGATTTGCCGACAATGCCGCGAATATCGTAGGCCTTGAAAATTTCTTTAGGTAAGTTTTGCATGGTTTTACTCCATGGATTAGATAGGAATGCGGCATACCTGATGTGATCAACTTAAAGCGCGTCATGATTTTGCGCCTGGCGGGAATTTTTAATGATGTCCTTTAGGTAATTCACCCTTGAACTTGTACAGGGTGCCGCAATAGGGACAGCGCGCTTCACCAATTTTGTCGACTGGAATGGCCACTCTGGGATGTGCATTCCATAGGCTCGTATTAGGCATGGGACAATAAAGCGGCAAGTCTGTGGCGGTCACTTCGATATAGCGTAGCTTGGCATGTTCGGTTTGCATGTAATTCCCTTTAAACGTGTGCCAACCAATCGGCATATTGCGAATTTTTTCCACTGACACAATCAAAAAACAGCGCTTGCAGGCGCGTGGTGATCGGGCCGCGCGCACCATTGCCTATAGTACGGTTATCCAGTTCGCAGATCGGTGTAACTTCGGCCGCAGTACCCGTAAAGAAAGCCTCGTCGGCACAATATACCTCATCGCGCGTGATGCGTTTTTCGATCAGTTCTATACCAAGATCAGCCGCCAGTGTGATGATAGAGTCGCGCGTGATGCCTTCCAGGCAGGAAGTCAGGTCTGGGGTATACAGCTTGCCTTTTTTCACAATAAAGATGTTCTCGCCCGCTCCTTCCGCGACATAACCATCCACGTCCAATAGCAACGCTTCGTCATAGCCATCGTGCGCTACTTCTTGATGGGCCAGAATGGAATTGGTGTAAGTACCGACCGATTTGGAACGGCACATATTAATGTTTACATGATGGCGGGTGAAACTGGAAGTTTTGACACGAATACCTTTTTCCATTCCCTCTACACCCAGATACGCGCCCCATGGCCAAGCTGCAACGGCGACATGGGTGCTAATAGCAGTGGCGGCGATACCCATAGCTTCCGAGCCATAAAACACAATAGGCCGAATATAGCAGGACTCCAGATTATTGGCGCGTACTACTTCACGTTGCGCCTCCATTAAGGTTTCTTTGTCGAAAGGCATCTTCATCTTGAAGATATAGGCTGAATTAAACAGGCGGTCGGTATGATCCTTCAGACGAAAAATTGCCGTGCCCTCAGTAGTTTTGTATGCACGTACCCCTTCAAACACTCCCATACCATAGTGCAGTGTATGCGTCAGCACGTGTGTTGTGGCATCTCGCCAAGGCACGAGTTTGCCGTCATACCAGATAAAACCATCGCGGTCAGCCATAGACATGGTTGAATTTCCTTAAGAGTATTACAAAGATTTCAATTCTAACGTTTTCCGTGTACTTTATGAAGCAATAGTATTTTTCAAAAATGAAACAATAGGATTCAAGAAACGAGATTTTCAGCTGGTATCCTGAATTTTTCGAGCTTCTTCCATGAGGTAAGTTTAAAAAATGGCTATTTACGTTTTGTTAAACTTAAAACGAAGGTATCAAATTATGCAAAGAATACCGAAAACGATGTACAGCTGGAATCCATTACTGATAACCCCACTTCAAATTACCCTAAATTGACTTAATGCATTCTAAGGCAGCAAAGGGATGCTGGTCAGCGCTGTCGTTTCAGGTAGACCAAACATAATATTCATATTCTGTACCGCTTGACCGGCCGCACCTTTAACCAGATTGTCAATTATTGACAATACAACCACAGTATTACCTTGTTGCGGCCGGTGTACCGCGATACGGCAGCAATTCGCACCGCGTACAGTACGCGTTTCCGGATGGCTGCCGGCTGGCATTACATCCACAAATGTCTCATTGGCGTAACGCTGCTCATATAGCGCTTGCAGGTCGGCATCACATTGTAGGCGCGCATACAATGTGGCATGAATACCGCGTATCATCGGAGTAAGATGTGGCACAAAGGTCAAACCAATTTTCTGTTGTGCCGCTCGCGCGAGCCCTTGACTAATTTCTGGTAAATGGCGATGTCCAGATACGCCATAAGCTTTGAAATTGTCCGCTGCCTCGGAAAACATGATACTAACCTCTGCCTTGCGCCCCGCGCCAGACACACCTGATTTCGCATCGGCAATCAAACTGTTGCAATCCACAATCCCCGCTTCCAATAACGGAAGGAAACCGAGCTGCACAGCCGTTGGATAGCAACCCGGATTGGCCACTAGCCGTGCATGTTTTATCTGCTCACGGTTGCTCTCTGGCAGACCATATATTGCTTCAGGAACCAGATCAGGACAGACGTGGCTCATACCATACCATTTTTCCCAAACCGCCACGTCTTGAATACGAAAATCCGCCGCTAAATCTATTATCCGTACCCCTGCGTCAAGCAATGCGCGTGCATGATGCATGGCAATGCCATTGGGTGTGGCAAAGAATACTAAATCACATTGATCCAGACGTGACTCATCTTGGTGGGTAAAACATAAATCCACATAGCCACGCAAACTGGGAAACATCTGGCTGACTGGCATCCCTTGGTCGGCGCGCGAGGTAATGGCGCACAACTCCACTTGTGGATGTTGTGCCAATAACCGCAACAGCTCGACTCCCGTATAACCTGTTCCTCCAACGATGCCAACTTTGATCACTTCTTTCCCCTATTTTGCGTTACCTATGGCAGATACATCTCAGCAGCTATTATCCCTGTAAGGCGGTCGACAGTGCCATAACCAATTGAAATCGCCATCACGAAAGATACAGGATCAACGATTACAGCCTGTTCTGCGCGCACTCAAACTGTCAGGGCATTGTTCCGGTTTATGAAGCGCTCAACTGTGCCAACTATTTATAAACGAAATAGTAGAACAAAAATGAAAAACCGCCCAAAGGCGGCTTTTCCAAACACTCCAAATACGCTTAACGCTTGGAGAATTGCTTGCGGCGGCGCGCCTTGCGCAAACCAACTTTTTTACGTTCAACTTCACGCGCATCACGGGTAACGAGTCCAGCTTTGCTCAACATTGGCTTCAAGCTCGCGTCAAAATCTATCAGAGCACGAGTGATGCCATGGCGCACCGCTCCCGCTTGACCAGATTCACCACCTCCACACACGTTTACCATAATATCAAATTTGTTAAGCATGTCGGTCAGTTCCAGCGGCTGACGAACTATCATGCGACCAGTTTCTCTCGAAAAAAATATATCGAGTGGCTTATCATTTACCACGATATCACCCTTGCCTGGTTTAATGAATACACGAGCTACTGCGCTCTTGCGGCGACCGGTGCCATAGTTGTAAGTCACGTTCATGATTAAGCTTTCAATAGATCAATAGGTTTAGGTTGCTGCGCCGAATGCGGATGTTCAGCACCACCATAAATCTTAAGCTTGCGCAACATGGCATAGCCTAACGGACCTTTTGGCAGCATACCTTTGACCGCTTTTTGCAGCACGCGGTCTGGATGACGTTCCTGCAACTTCATAAAATTAGTTGTATAAATTCCGCCAGGATAACCAGTGTGACGGTGATAGACCTTGTCTTGCGCCTTGTTGCCGGTCACGCGCAGCTTTTCAGCATTGACCACGACAATAAAGTCGCCCGTATCCACGTGCGGTGTATATATCGCCTTATGTTTGCCGCGTAGACGGGCTGCAATTTGGCTAGCTAAACGACCTAAAATCTTGTCGGCAGCATCTACCAAATACCAGTCATGCTGGACTTCATGGGGCTTAGCTGAAAATGTTTTCATGACGCTTCCTAAAACAAAAAATAGTAAACTTCGAAGGGCGCGAATTTTATGTTAAAAGACTAGCCCCTGTCAAACAAATTCAATCCTCGATTTCAGTATCGAAGGAGAATTGTTATTTATATAGCATGCTCTTTCTGACACTTTGAGTTCAAGCAGATCGATCGTTGGGAAACTGATAATCTCAACCGCTTAACAGCAATTCTGATTACGGGTTGGCGACTAGATCAAGATCAAGCTGGCTGACATCCTCGTCCGTATTTACCTTGCCATTTTCACGCGCCGCTTCAATTGCATCGAGATACTCTGATGTGACATCTCCAGTGATGTAATCACCATCAAAGCATGAAGCGTCGAAGTACTGAATATCCTGGTTCGTCTTGCGTACTGCCGCTTTGAGGTCATCAAGATCCTGATAAACCAATCTGTCTGCACCGATTTCACGACAAATTTCCTCATCACTGCGGTCGGTGGCAATCAGCTCTTTGCGGCTCGGCATGTCTATGCCATACACATTAGGGAAACGCACCGGGGGAGCGGCGGAGGCGAAGTACACCTTGCGCGCTCCGGCATCACGCGCCATTTGAACAATTTCACGGCTCGTGGTACCGCGTACGATGGAATCATCTACCAACAGGACATTTTTACCCTTAAATTCCACGCTGATTGCATTTAGTTTCTGGCGCACCGATTTTTTCCGCATTGCCTGCCCCGGCATGATGAAGGTACGCCCTATATAACGATTTTTCACAAAACCTTCGCGAAATGAGATACCTAAACGATTAGCCAATTGCAAGGCACTAGGGCGGCTGGAATCAGGAATGGGGATAACAACATCAATATCATGTTGCTGCCATTCGCGAGTAATTTTGTCGGCCAGGTTTTCACCCATATTCAAGCGTGTCTCATATACGGAAATTCCATTAATCACCGAATCCGGACGCGCTAGATAAACATATTCAAAAATACATGGATTGAGTGTTGGATTTTCTGCACATTGCTGACTATGAAGATTCCCATCAAAGTCAACAAACACTGCTTCACCTGGTGCGATATCACGGAGAAACTTGAAGCCGAGCGTATCCAACGCTACGCTTTCCGAAGCAATCAAATATTCCGTGCCATTTTCAGTCTGATGACTACCCAATACCAGTGGCCGAATACCATAAACATCGCGAAACGCCAACAAGCCATAACCCGCAATCATCGCGACCACTGCATAAGCACCATGACAGCGACGATGCACCCCGGATACGGCGTCAAAGATATTCTTAATATCTAGGCGATAGCGCATTGTTGAATTAGCTTGTAATTCATGCGCAAGCACATTAAGCAGCACTTCAGAATCGGAATTGGTGTTGACATGACGCCTGTCTTCTAAAAACAATTCTTGCTGCAATTGCTCGGTATTGGTCAAATTACCGTTATGCCCAAGCACAATGCCAAATGGCGAATTGACATAAAATGGCTGTGCTTCATTGTGATCAATGGCGGAGCCCGCAGTAGGGTAGCGCACATGAGCTATGCCCGCATTGCCTCGCAGCGCTCGCATGTTACGCGTACGGAATACATCGCGTACCAGGCCATTACCCTTGTGCAAGTGAAAGGTATTTCCTTCAATAGTAGCAATACCGGCGGCATCCTGCCCGCGATGCTGCAGCACTAACAAGCCATCATATAGAACTTGATTAGCCAATGTTTGCGCAACAACGCCTAGAATGCCACACATGTTTTAACCCCAATATTCATTTTCTTAATCCAAAATGCACACGGCGCGCCACGCTATCTGGCAACCAGACCAGGCTAGCTAGGGCCATACTTTCTAATGGCTTACTTAACTTCGCCTCGCGCCAAAACGGCTTTTTCGGCAAATCAGTCAATCCCGCTAGCAGAACCAACATCAGCACTAACAGCATGCCACGTAACATGCCAAATAGACTGCCGAATAGGCCGTCTATCCAACCGAGGCCGGTCAACTTGATTAATTTCGATAACAACCATATCACGATACCGCTCACGATCAAGGTCGCCACAAACAGCAAGATAAAAGCAACCGTAACCTTGATCGCATCTATCCCCAGCTCTGCCGGCATTAACGCTGCCACATTAACTGCCTGCCAACGTGCCACCGCGTAAGCTGCCACCCAACCGAGTAGCGACAACACTTCATACACAAAACCTCGCCACCATCCCAGCAACACCGACCAAACGGCAATTATAAAAACAGTATAATCAAACCAGGTCATGCCTAATACGCTGGACTTACCGTCGGTTTCAGCCCTTGCGCCTCCAGCTTTTTATATACATTGTCTGCAGCTTCACGCGTGGCATAAGGGCCGGCACGTACGCGAATTTTGTTACCTATCTTCTCGGTATAAACCTTAATATTTTGTTCACTCAATTTTTTCTGCCATTGGTGCGCGGTATCGGCATTGGCAAATGCGCCAACCTGTACCACAAAGCCAGCGTGTGGCGTGATCTGCCTGTTCTCTATGTGAATATCCCCAACAGACTTAACTTCAGACTTGAGTGGAGCAAGCTTACTTTCAATCGCTTGTGATGCCGCGATGACCTGTTCTTTAATGACAGGCGGACTGGGCACAGCTGAAACAGGAGCAGCAACCGGTGAAGAAGCCGCAAGAACAGAGACAGACGGCATGTCCATCTTGGGCATGAACTCACCCACCTTATCTTTGTCCGGAATACGCAGCTCAATATCCTGGCCCCCTAGCTTGGGTTCGCTATCCAACACCATGGGCAGCAGCACCACAATTACGATGACAAGGGCTACTGCGCCAATCAACCGCCGTCTTGCTCGACGCTTCAGACTGACTTCATCATCCATGAGTTGCTTTGCCATCATGTGTCTCCGCGCAAATCAACGCGTAGCGCAGACTGCGCACGCATCACCTCTGCTACTGTATAGAATGAACCAAACGCTATAATTCTATCATTTTCAACGGCCTCATTACAGGCATGCTGTAGCGCATCTGTTACTGTGACAAACGTCAACACCGCACTTTCCACTCCCTCGGCATATAACACTCTGGACAATTCCGTGGCCGTTGCACCGCGCGGCGCGGCTATGCCAGCCACTAGCCAGACATCCACTTGCCCCTTGAGCGCACGCGCCACACTGGCCATATCCTTGTCCTTAAGCATGGCGAACACGGCGAAAGTCTTACGGCAAGGCGGCAAGTCGGCCAAATTTTGCGCCAACGAGCGTGCCGCTTGGGGATTGTGCGCCACATCTAAAATCAGCATCGGTCTGCCGGGCACAACCTGAAAACGACCTGGTAGCACTACCTCGACCAAGCCGCGTCGCACCGCTGCCATGCTCACCGGTAATTTATTCTTTAGCGTATCCAGCACCGCCAGTGCGGCGCTGGCATTGTGCAATTGAAATGCTCCACGCAAAGCAGGATAGGGCAAGGCGCTGCGAGTACCACTCACGCCATGATAATTCCACTGTTGCGCGCCTGCCGTGAAACTGAATTGCTCGTCCAGACACCACAGCTGCGCGCCGACATGCTGCGCCTGTGTGCGAATCGTAATAGGCACATTCCTATCTCCAAACACCGCCACTTTCCTAGCACGAAAAATTCCCGCCTTCTCAAATGCAATTTGTTCACGTGTATCACCGAGATACTCCATATGGTCCAAGTCTATGCTGGTAACTACCGCACAATCATGATCGAACACATTAACCGCATCCAGCCGTCCACCCAGGCCAACTTCCAGTATCGCCACCTCTACCGCTTGATCAATAAAACATTGCATCGCAGCCAGCGTGCCGAACTCGAAATAGGTTAATGAAATTTCTGATAATTCATCATTGCCCTGCAAGCTGGCATCCATGTTTTGCAAGGGTAGAGCAGCACGCGCCTGCTCTACTCGCTCGAATGCTGCACACAGCATCGCATCACTGGCCTGCCGCTGGCCGATGCGGACGCGTTCGTTGTAATCCAGCAAATGAGGCGAGGTGTAGCAGCCAACGCGATAACCCGCCGCGTGCAGTATGCTCTCGAGCATTGCACACACTGAACCTTTACCGTTAGTTCCCCCTACAACAATGACAGGAAAAGTTGGCTTGAGTCCCAGCCGCTGTTTAACTTTTGCAACGCGCTCAAGACCCAGATCAATGGCTTTAGGATGCTTGGTCTCAAGATAGGCGAGCCAGTCGCTCAATGCGCTATGCTCATCTAACATAGCGACCTAACTTTTGGTTTTTTTGCGGATTTGTATGGGAAATTTCTCATGCCGATATTACGTGTGAACAATTTTAGCCGCAGATATTCGTTATCAAACAATACGGAATTTCTACTCTATTGGACAAGCTTAAATTCCGACTAAATTTCATGGTGTTGCTTTGACAAGCCAAAAGCTGTACAGACAGCATTCATTCATCAGGATGAACAACTTACCACGACATGACGCGCCCAATCCGGTGCTGGCGCAGCATAATCTTCCATTTCTGGCTGCTCATCGAAGGGTCGGCTAAGCAATGCCAGCAAGCGATCTACTTCCGAAAAATCACGTTCCCGCTCCGCCAGGGCAATCGCACTTTGTGCCATGGAATTACGCAGAATATATTTAGGGTTGACCTTGTCCATGCGTATCTTTCGCTCCTTGTCCGTTCCCGGCTCACTTTGCAAGCGTGTACGATAAACGTCAGCCCATACGTCGAATGCCGCTCGATCGATGAATTGATCACGTAACTCGCTGTTTTTCTCATCCGGCGCGAATTTGAACAGACCTAAACTGCGAAACAGATTGGTGTAATCCAGCTGGCTTGCGCGCATCATTTCCAGCAGTGGGGTAACGAGAGAAGCATCTTCTTTACTGACGTTGGTTAGTCCCAGCTTCTTGCCCATCAATTCAGTATAGTATTTGAAGTATGTCGGTTCGTAATTTTCCAGGGCCGCTTGTGCTTCCTCCACCGCGATAATAGGCGTCAAAGCCTGCGCCAGACAAGCCAGATTCCACAGGCCGATTTGCGGCTGCTGATCAAAGGCGTAGCGTCCTCCATGGTCGGAGTGATTACAAATAAAACCCGGGTCGTAGGTTTCCATAAAGCCGAATGGGCCATAATCGAAAGTCAGTCCTAGGATCGACATGTTGTCCGTATTCATCACGCCATGTGCAAAACCGACAGCCTGCCATTTAGCCAACAGACTTGCGGTGCGCGTAATTACTTCATTCAAAAAACGCAAGTACTTGTCCGGCGCATCGCTGATATCCGGGAAATGCTTGGCAATAACATAATCAGCGAGCACGGCGATCGGCTCGTGCTGACCCCTATAGGCAAAAACCTCAAACGAACCGAAACGCACATGCGACGGTGATAAACGAGTAACCACAGCGGCGCTTTCGATAGTCTCACGGTACACCTCTGCATCGCTGCCCACAATGCACAAAGCACGAGAAGTAGGAATACCCAAGCCATGCATTGCTTCTGAACACAAATACTCACGAATGCTGGATCGCAGCACGGCACGCCCATCACCTTCGCGCGAAAACGGTGTGATACCGGCCCCTTTCAATTGAATATCCCAATACTCTCCATCGCTGTTTTTTATTTCACCAAGCAAAATTGCGCGTCCATCTCCCAGTTGCGGCACAAAGTAACCAAACTGGTGCCCGGCATAGAGCATCGATAACGGCTCGCTGCCGGGCAACAAACGATTGCCGATAAAATACTCGACGAAATCCGCGCGCTCAACTTCGGTTACATCCAGATTAATTAATTCGGCAGCACTCGCATTAAAACTAACCAAATAGGAATTGGGCAACGGCGTAGGATTCAGGCGACTATGAAAAATATCTGGCAGCCGAGAAAAAGTATTATCAAAATTCAATTGGTCAAGTTTTTTCATCACAATCTTTTTTATCTTAGTCAATAAGTCCGACTTGCCGAAATCCATACCAGGTTATAAAAAAATTGAGCACCGTGGCATATGCGCCACTCTTGAAAATCATCGCCGCCGTGATGAACGCTTACGCCACTCCCATACCACAAGCGCACGCCACAACATGCGCACACTAAAATAACCCACAATAGCAAAACTTAACGCCAACAGCGGCAAGCCGGCAGCGAGAGGTCTGCCCAATGACACAATCCAATCCAGCATGACGGCAGGCCAGTTAACCCAAGTCATTTCCGGTAGGGAAAAACTCACGGGCGACTGGCCGTTATGATGCCCGGTAACAAATACACCAAGCTGATATGCCAGCGCATACAAAGGCACGATGGTAAATGGATTGGTGTACAGCGTAGTGACCACAGCCACCGGCAAATTAACGCGGAACAGCACTGCCAGCAAAGTTGCGCCAATCATTTGAAGCGGACCAGGAATCAGCCCGGTAAACAGCCCGACGGCTACGCCGCCCGACACTGAATGGCGGTTAAGATGCCATAGGTTGGGATGATGTAGCCAGCCACCAAACCAACGCGCCCAACGGCTTTGTTTGAATGTTTCATGGCTGGGCAGGAGTTTTCTAAAATATTTTTTCGGCACGAGCATTCGTTGAATAAGGCAAAATCGTTACTGAGCAAAATCAGTAATAGTAGATTACCTGATTATATTTGATATACCAGCCCTCTTTGGGAAGTTTGCACAGATGAGCCAGAAAATACCCGATCCAACTGATATGAGTGGCCTGTCGTATGCCGAAGCACATCGGCGACTGCAAGCTGAAGGTAAGAATGAATTGCCCGCAGCCAGGAGTCGCAACATCCCGGCGATTGCACTAGAAGCGGTACGCGAGCCAATGTTCTTGCTGTTATTGGTGGCTGGAGTGATTTATCTGCTGTTGGGCGATGTCAGCGATGCACTGATGTTGCTGGGCTTTGTGTGCATGGTGATAGGGATCACCATTTATCAGAAGCTCAGGACGGAACGTGTGTTGGAGGCATTACGCGACATCAGCAGCCCGCGCGCGCTAGTGGTGCGTGAAGGTGTTGCGCAACGCATCGCCGGGCATGAAGTGGTGTGTGGCGATATTCTGATTCTGGCCGAAGGTGACCGGGTCTCGGCGGACGCGGCACTGATTTCCTGCAATGATTTTGCGACGGATGAATCAATGCTCACAGGCGAATCGGTGCCGGTTCGCAAGATCGGTCAACCTGATGCCTTCAAGCTGCATCCGCCCGGCGGCGATAATTTGCCGTTTGTATATTCCGGCACGCTGGTGGTGCAAGGACGCGGCACCGCGCGTGTGCTGGCGACCGGACCACACACCGAACTTGGCAAGATCGGCAAGGCATTACAGGTCTTGGATGACGAAACCACGCCGTTACAAAAAGAGATCAACAGACTGGTGCGCAACCTCGCCATTGTCGGCGTCCTGTTAAGCTTGCTATTGATAATAGCCTACGGCCTTAGCCGTGGTGATTGGCTTAACGGCTTTCTGGCTGGCATAACGCTGGCGATGTCAATCTTGCCGGAGGAATATCCATTTGTGTTGATCGTGTTCATGGCGATGGGGGCATGGCGCATTTCACGCCATCAGGTATTGACCCGCCGCATGCCCACGGTGGAAACGCTAGGCTCGGCCACTGTGCTGTGTGTGGACAAAACCGGCACACTCACGCTCAATCAAATGACAGTACAGCAATTAATCGCTGGCGATGCATCGTTCGTAGTGACTGCATCGCGCACTCCACTACCCGAGACATTTCATGAGTTGGTCGAGTTCAGTATTTTGGCGAGTAAAACCGATCCCTTTGACCCAATGGAAAAAGCCTTTCACAGGCTCGGCGAATATTATCTGACTGACACAGAACACCTACACCGTGATTGGGCGCTGGTGCATGAATATTCATTGTCGCCGGAGCTGCTCGCACTCTCGCACGTATGGCGGGCAAGCGACCGCAATGAATATGTAGTGGCAACCAAAGGCGCGCCGGAAGCAGTAGCCGATTTGTGTCATCTGGATGAGCATCAATTATCTAAACTCTCTACTCAAGTAAATATACTCGCTGCACAAGGTATGCGCGTATTGGGAGTAGCCAAGGCCAGCTATCGCGGTCGTGAATGGCCAGATGTCCAGCATGATTTCGAGTTCGAATTTATCGGCCTGATCGGGTTGGCTGATCCAGTCCGCCCTACCGTTGCAGCGGCGGTCAAAGACTGCACTGCGGCAGGCATTCGTGTAGTAATGATTACCGGCGATTATCCCGCTACCGCCGCCGCAATTGCCCAACAAATCTGCCTGCCCGGTGGATGCGACAACATTATTAGTGGTACGGAACTTAATAAAATGGATGATGCAACATTGCGCGAACGCATCCGTCACAACAATATTTTCGCGCGCATGGTACCAGAGCAAAAACTGCGACTGGTAAACGCGCTCAAGGCAAACGGCGATATAGTGGCAATGACCGGTGACGGAGTAAACGACGCTCCCGCGTTAAAAGCGGCGCACATCGGCATCGCCATGGGTGGGCGTGGCACCGATGTGGCACGCGAAGCAGCCGCACTGGTATTGCTGGATGATGATTTTGCTTCAATCGTGCGCGCCGTGCGTATCGGGCGCAGTATTTTCGATAACCTGCGCAAAGCGATGGCGTATATTTTTGCGGTACACATACCCATCGCCGGCTTGTCGTTGATTCCATTGTTACTGGGCTGGCCAACGGTATTCGTTCCGGTTCATATCGTGTTTATGGAAATGATCATCAACCCGGCCTGCTCCATCGCCTTCGAAGCGGAACCGGCAGAGCACAATGTCATGCGGCGCCCGCCACGCAGCCCACGGGAGCATCTGTTCGGGAGACAGGTCATCCTGCTTAGCCTGTTGCAGGGTACGGTGCTGTTGCTGACCACACTCATAGTACTGGGCTATGCGCTGCATCATGGCGCAGCGGAAGAAGAAGCCCGCGCACTGACTTTTTCCACACTCGTCATCGGTAATATTGGGCTAATTTTGGTCAACCGTTCCTGGCAATTTAACATTTTCAGTTCGCTCAACAACAGCAATTCTGCCCTGTGGTGGGTGGTGGGCGGTGCACTTTCCTTCCTTCTGCTGACCCTGCATTTACCCTTTTTACGCGGTATATTTCACTTCGCCCCTCTCACCCCCTCTCAACTCGCGCTGAGTTTTGCTGCCGGTCTGTGCAGCGTGCTCTGGTTCGAATTGTTCAAGCTCATTCGGCGGCACTAGGCAAGCCATGCGCTATGCCGTTTTATTTTTTGCACTTGGCGTATGGCTGTTGCAACAACAGGCAGTACTTCCCAATTTCGCTTGGAGTGGACTGACTTTATTGCTCGCTGGTATTTTGCTACTACCACGTAGGACTCTTTTGCAGCGCAAAGCATACCCCGCTCTTCTTGCAACATTTGCCTGTACCTTTGGTTTTTTCTACGCAGCATTTTTTGCCCAACAACGTTTATCCGATGCCCTACCTGCCGAATGGCAGGGCAAAGATATTCAAATCATAGGCGTGGTAGCAAAGCTTCCCACACAGCATGAACACGGACTTCGTTTTGTATTTGATGTGGAACAGGTACTCACCCCCAATGCCATTGTTCCGCCACGCATCCTGCTTGCCAGTTACGATGGTATACGGGAAGAGCCTCTTGACATCCACGCCGGTGAACGCTGGCGGCTCACAGTACGCTTGAAGCAGCCGCACGGCAGCAGTAATCCTCACGATTTTGATTTTGAAGCATGGATGCTGGAAAACAAGCTGCGCGCCAATGGTTATATTCATCGAAAGCAAGATAACGTGCGACTGGATGCGTTAGTGCAATCGCCGGATTACTATATCCAGAGCCTACGCGAAAAAGTACGTGATCATATTCAGAAAACGTTAAACCCATTCCCCAATCAGCTTCATCCATTACGAATTCCACACACCACAAGCGGGAAAGAAGTTCTCGATAGCGATGAAATGAGTGTCATCGAAAAAAATAATTACGTCGGCGTTTTAACCGCGCTTGCCATCGGCGACCAGGCCGGCATTCCAGCCACGCAGTGGCAGGTTTTCACGCGCACTGGGGTTAATCATTTAATGAGTATTTCAGGTCTGCACATCACCATGCTGTCCGGTCTGGCGTTTGCTGCAAGCTATTGGTTATGGCGGCGCAGTGCGCGCCTCACGCGCGCGTTACCGGCACGCAAAGCTGCTGCACTCATCGGCCTGCTGGTGGCACTCGGCTATGCGCTACTGGCGGGTTATGGTGTGCCGGCGCAACGCACGGTATATATGCTGGCGACGATTGCCTCCGTGTTATGGCTCTCACGCACTGTCGCACCGTCGCAAATTCTTGCCGCCGCCTTGCTCGTGGTATTGCTGCTCGACCCATGGGCAGTGCTGTCGCCGGGATTCTGGCTCTCTTTCGGTGCGGTGGCATTAATTTTTTATGTAACGGCGCACCGTTTGCGCCCCCCGCACTGGTTAGTAACCTATGGTCGCGTACAGTGGGCTATGAGCATTGGGCTGATTCCGCCGCTGTTGGCAATGTTCCAGCAAGTTTCACTGGTGTCGCCCATCGCTAATGCTTTTGCCATTCCATTGGTCAGCTTCGTGGTAGTGCCGCTCACCCTGCTGGGCGCTATGCTTCCCTTCGAGTGGCCGCTGTGGCTGGCACATCAGGCCATGGGAGTGTGCGTCAACCTGCTGGAATGGCTGAATAGTCTGCCAGAGGTGGTATGGACACAGCATGCACCACCCACATGGAGCATAGTCATCGGTATGTTTGGTGTGTTATGGATGTTATTACCGCGTGGATTTCCTGCACGCTGGCTGGGGCTGATCGCCCTGCTACCGATGTTTCTGGTACTGCCCGCAGTACCGCCAGAAGGTACGTTACACCTGGTAATTTTTGATGTCGGACAAGGCTTGGCGGTAGCCGCACAGACACACAACCATGCACTACTGTATGACACCGGTCCCAATTTTAATAGCGAGGCCAACAGTGGCAACCGTATTCTCATCCCGGCGCTGCGCGGCATGGGCATCTCTCATCTCGACGGCCTGATTCTTACCCATGATGACAACGATCATACCGGCGGCGCATTATCTATTTTGCAAGGGTTGCCAGTAGGTTGGCTCTCATCCTCTCTCGCAGCAAACCATCCCCTGTTGCAACACGCTTCAAACACCCAACGCTGCATAGATGGGCAAACCTGGGAATGGGACGGAGTGCACTTTGAAGTGCTATACCCGACAGCGGAAAGTTATGCGGAAGAAAAAATCCGCGACAATAACCGCAGCTGTGTATTGAAAATCAGCACGGGCAAAAACAGCGTGTTGCTTGCCGCTGACATTGAAAAAGATTCCGAATGGCGGTTATTGAAACAACATGAGGAAGAGCTCCCCGCCACGATTTTAGTGGTGCCACACCATGGCAGCAAGACCTCGTCGGTGAATGCTTTTATAGCGGCCGTACATCCACGCTATGCTGTATTCACTGTGGGTTACCGCAATCGCTTTGGCCATCCCAAGGAAGAAATCGTCGAGCGTTACCGCGCGATTGGCAGCGAACTATTGCGCTCAGACAAGGACGGCGCAATTATGGTGAAAATGGATACGCAGAATGTTAGTGTGGAGCGATATCGCAAAAGCCACGCACGTTATTGGCAACAAGCAGTTGATGATGCACTTTAAATGAAAAAGATTTGGCATCGAGCGCTTGGTAAAAGAATGGTGTTGTTTACAAAAAAATATCAATGGGATTAGACTTAATAGATGAATCGAGTCCGACCCTGAGGTCTCCCCACAAAACCCCGTTGCATTTCAATAAACTAGGGCGTACTGTCCGCACCAAAACAGCACATGCATGGCAGGTTTATTGTCTCTTTCGTAGTGACCAAACTGCGAAGGAAAACCCGCCATGCATGCGATCACAACCTTACACCGCATTCTTTCCACAAGCTTCCCAGTAATTCACGCAAAACGCTTAGCCAGTTTACTGGCTGCTGTCGAGGCGGTGGTAACGGGTAGTCGGCTGACGTTAAGCGATATGGGGCGCGGGCTGACCGGCTCGGTCGCCGTCAAGCACAACATCAAACGCATTGACCGGCTGCTCGGCAACAATTTGCTGCACACTGAAATATTCAAGTTGTATGAGGCACTTGTCCGGCAGTGCTTGAACGGAATATCGATGCCGCTGATCATCATCGACTGGTCAGATTTAACGCCTGATCGACAATGGCAATTGTTGCGCGCTTCGGTTGCTGTTGAAGGCCGTAGCATAACCCTGTATGAGCAGCTGTACCCCCAATCGCAGGCAACATCACCGCGCGTGCATCAGGCGTTTCTTACGCAACTCGCCACCATGCTGCCGACAGGTTGTGTCCCCATTCTGATTACCGATGCCGGTTTTCGTGGTGCGTGGTTCAGATTGGTCAACCGCATGGGCTGGTATTGGATCGGTCGTATTCGTAACCGCGACATGGTCAGTCCGGCAGATGTTGATACGTGGGCTGGCTGCAAAACACTCTATCCATTTGCTACAGCAAAAGCGAGGTCACTCGGTCAATTCAACTATGTACGAAATCATCCTGTGCCATGCCGTCTGGTGTTGATCAAACACGCAAATCAAAAGCGCCACAAGAAGAGTCGCCTGGGTAAGCTGGACCATTCGAGCCGTAGCCTGAAGAATGCCCGCGCGCAACGCGAACCATGGCTGTTGGCAGTCAGCCCAAAACTTGATCACTTGAGTGCTCAAGCTGTCGTGGCCGTGTACGCCCAACGGATGCAGATTGAGGAGTCATTCCGCGATTTGAAGAGCGATCATTTCGGCTTGGGATTCTCCGCCAGCCGATCCACGCAGAAAAACCGATTGGGTGTGTTACTGCTGGTCGCATGTCTTGCCTCGTTCGTACTGCGCTTGATTGATGAGGTGGGTAAAGCGCGACAGTTGGAGTTAAAATTCCTTGATGATAAAAGCGGGTAATAATGTGGCCCAGGTGCGGCGAGTAGACCAAAAAATTCCTATTTGAAACAATAGGGTACTGCGACAGCTTTTCTATTTAAGCTTCTCGCCAAAATGATTGCAATGCTGTAGCCTGTTTTTTCTGATTTTTGAACTGCGAGACCTTATGAAACCCAATATCGGTTACATCGGCTTGGGCGTGATGGGACATGCCTGCGCCAATAACTTGCTCAAAGCGGATTATCCGCTGTGGGTGTATGCGCGTCGCTCCGAACAAATGCAGCAATTGGTGCAGGCCGGTGCGCAGGCATGCAACACCCCGCAAGCACTGGCAAAACATTGCGACCTGATCTTTACCAATGTCTCCGATACCGAAGATGTACGGGAAGTTATCCTCGGCGAACAGGGCATCATTCACGGCGCACAAACCGGCAGCACGGTAATCGACATGAGCACCATCTCACCTTCAGTCACCCGTCAAATAGCATCAGCGCTGGCGCAGAAAAAAATTAACATGCTTGATGCACCGGTTTCGGGTGGCAGCCAGGGAGCTATCGATGGCACGCTCTCCATCATGGTGGGTGGTAAGGCCGATGTATTTCAGCAAGCATTGGTTGTGCTGCAAGTGATGGGAAAAAACATTGTTCATATCGGCGATCATGGTGCCGGGCAAGTGAGCAAAGCGTGCAATCAGGTTGTGATAACACAAACGCTCGCCGCGATTGCTGAAGCCTTTACGCTGGCTGTTGCGTCCGGTGCGGATCCTGCAAAAGTAAGGCAAGCTTTGCTGGGAGGATCTGCAGGCAGCCGAATACTTGAAGTGCAGGGACAACGCATGCTTACGCATAATTTCACGCTTGGTTTCAAAGCCAAGCTGCATCAGAAAGACCTGTGCATCGTGCGGCAATTTGCAGATGAACTGGCTATTGAATTGCCGGGCACCAGGATGGCGACTATTTATATCAATGCCCTTGTTGAGGCGGGAATGGGTGAAGAGGATTCATCTGCCATCGTTACTCTGTTTGAACAGAGGTTGGGTAAGAGATTTTAAAACGTTTTTTTGATGGATCTTCTTACAGAATTTTCAAAGCGCGAGTAGTGATGTGTGGGTTGGACTACGAATTTCCGCGTTATCAGCCGAAGCGCCGTTTTGCCTCTACCGCAAGACCGGCGCCAACGCTGCCGCACAAGTCGCCTTCCATACGCCGGGCCATAGGTAAGATTGCGGCAATGCGTTCGCGCAGCATGGGTACGCCGCTGGCACCGCCGGTGAAAAATATCGTATCCACCGCCTCGCTACGCACGCCAGCCTTTGCCAGCAAGGTGCTCAGAGTGTTGCCGATCTGTTCTACCAGCTCCGCCGACGCTTTTTCAAACTCAATGCGGGTCAGCGTGTGGCGCATGCCGGGTGCGAGTCTATCCAAATGTAGGGCTGCGCTATTGCCGGCGGACAGGGTGATCTTGGCTTCCTCCACCTGCACGGCCAACCAATGGCCGGCGCGGTCGCGGATCAGCTTGAGCAGGCGGTCCATGGCTTCAGGCGCCTGGGTGTTCAGGTACAGCTCCTGTAGTTCGGCCCAAGTGCGGCTGGTATAGACCTGGTTGATGGTGTGCCAGGTGGCAAGATTCATGTAGTAGCTGGAGGGCATGGTCAGGCCGCGCTTGAGCAGGCTGCCATAGCCCAGCAGGGGCATCACGCCTTCCAGGCTCAGCTGTCGGTCGAAGTTGGTGCCGCCGATGTGCACACCACTATTGGCCAACAGATCGTCGCGCCTGTCGGCTGCCAGTGCGCGTTGCGGCGAGAGCCGGATCAGGGAGAAATCGGAGGTGCCGCCGCCGATGTCAGCGATCAGCACCAGTTCCTCGTGGTTAATCTGGCGTTCGTAGTGATAGGCTGCGGCGATGGGCTCGTACTGAAAGTTCACCTCGCGGAAACCGGCGGTGCGGGCGATGGCTTCCAGCGTCACCTCAGCTTTATCGTCGGCCGCCGTATCGTCATCCACAAAAAACACTGGCCGACCAAACACGGCCTGGCCGAAAGAGCGGTCCGCCGCCGTTTCGGCGCGGTGCTTGAGTTCGGTGATGAATTGAGTCAGTAATTCCTTGTAGGGCAGCGAGCGGCCCTGGATTTCGGTTTTGCCTTCCATCAGGCTGCTGCCGAGGAGGCTCTTTAAGGCGCGCATCAAGCGGCCTTCGTAGCCATCCAGATATTCCTTGAGGCCGGCCTGGCCGACGCTTACGGTGTTTTCTTCGGCATTGAAAAAAACTACGGAGGGCAAGGTGGGCTTGCCGTTTTCCAGTGCCAGCAGGGTAGGCTGGCCGGGACGCAGCCAGCCTACGGTGGAGTTGGACGTACCGAAATCGATGCCGCAGGTGCGGGCGGGAGTTTCAACAGACATGGCAGGAGAGGGGTAAACCGAACCGATAGAAAATGGAGCGCGATGCTACCGCCCGCGCAGAAAAATGTCGAATGATAGCCAGAAATGGGCATTCAAAATTCTGCCCCAAAATGACAGCAGGGACCGATGATCTGCCCGTAATGACAAGAATGCCAACTGTCGTTTCATCAAGAGATCAATGCTACGTTTTCTGACAGGGGTGATTGGTTACGGACGCGGACCTGATAATGTACCGTTTTAAGTTTAACAAAACGGAGGTGTCTATTTCCTCCAGCCTACCTCATTGACAGGAGAGCGGTGGCTCATGGATACTTTAACTCCTGCGTTTGAAATTCCTATTCTTAATTCCTAGGCAAATAAGCGCGTGCATCCATTTTAAGAACATGTGGGTTTTGTTTTTTGGTTCAGAAACGAAGTGAACAAAAACATCTTCAAAAAGGACGCACTATGGAAAGTTTTAGCGCAGTACCCCGGATGTCCTGTTTTATTGCACCGCTTGTTGTTCTGTTTGCCGGCCTGTTGTCCGGCAATGCCGTTGCCGCCTGGTCAACCAACCCGGCGGTCAACAATGCGGTATCCACGGCCGCGAATCACCAATCTTATCCAATCATAATAAGCGACGGCAGCGGCGGGGCGATTATCACCTGGCAGGATGCTCGCAGCGGCACTAATGACATCTATGCCCAGCGGATAAACGCGAGCGGAGTGGTGCAATGGACCGCAGACGGAGTCGCGATATCCACGGCCGCAGAAGACCAAGTAAATTCAACCCTAACAAGCGACGGCAGCGGCGGAGCGATTATCACCTGGCAGGATAGTCGCAACTTTGGCCCTATCCCCTTTACTGGTCCTCGCATCGGCAGTACTGACATCTATGCCCAGCGGATAAACGCGAGCGGGGTGGTGCAATGGGCCGCAGACGGAATCGCGATATCCACGGCCGCAAATCACCAATCTGATCCAACTCTAATAAGTGACGGCAGCGGCGGGGCGATTATCACCTGGCAGGATGCTCGCAGCGGCACTAATGACATCTATGCCCAGCGGATAAACGCGAGCGGAGTGGTGCAATGGACCGCAGACGGAGTCGGAATATCCAAGGCCGCAAATGACCAATTTAGTCCAGACATAACAAGCGACGGCAGCGGCGGGGCGATTATCACCTGGTGGGATTTTCGCAGCGGCGCAAATTGGGACATCTATGCTCAGCGGATAGGCGCGAGCGGAGTAGTGCAGTGGGCCGCAGACGGAGTCGCGATATCCACGGCCTCAGATGACCAATCAAATCCAACCATAACAAGTGACGGCAGCGGCGGGGCGATTATCACCTGGCAGGATTTTCGCAGCGGCACAAATCAGGACATCTATGCCTAGCGGATAAGCTCGAGCGGAGTGGTGCAATGGAACGCAAACGGAGTCGCGATATCCACGGCTGCAAATTACCAATTTAATCAAACCATAATAAGCGACGGCAGCGGCGGGGCGATTATCACCTGGTCTGATATTCGCAGCGGCGCAAGTTGGGACATCTATGCCCAGCGGATAGGTGCAAACGGGGCATTCACCAGTCTGCCCGTCGTTGAGTTCTATAACACCAACCTGGATCATTATTTCATTACCGCCAACGCCGGTGAGGCTGCAGGCATCGACGGGGGTAGCGCGGGGCCTGGCTGGATTCGAACCGGAAATAGTTTCAAGTCGGGCGGCAGCACGCCCGTTTTCCGCTTCTACGGCAGCCAGGTCCCCGGCCCCAATTCGCATTTCTATACAGCATCGGCCTCTGAATGTGATGGCCTTAAGCAGCTTCAGACCACCACGCCCGCCGCGCAGAAGCGCTGGAATTTCGAAAGTCTGGATTTTGTTTCGACTCCACCGACCAATGGTATATGTCCGACCGGGACAGCGCCGGTCTACCGGGCCTATAACAATGGGTTTGCCCGCGGTGTCGACAGCAATCATCGCATTTCCAGTGCTACAGCAGCTATTCAGGAAGTCGTCGCGCGCGGCTGGATCGATGAAGGTATAGTCATGTGCGCTCCGACTTGATTTGACCTAGAGTTAGAGGAATCAATGAATGGGGTCTGACCCTGAGGTCTCCCCTCAAAGTTGCAGCGCAGGATGATCATAACGCAACCGTTCAAGGGCTGCACCAAGCTCATGCGGCGGGAATGCCGCCATACCATGTTGTATAAGCTGCAATGCCAAAGTAATCACAGAGAGAACCGGGCGCGAACGCCGCGTGTTGCTCTGGAATTTTAACTCCAACTGTCGCGCTTTACCCACCTCACCAATCAAGCGCAGTACGAACGAGGCAAGATATGCGACCAGCAGTAACACACCCAAGTGGTTTTTCTGCGTGGATCGGCTGGCAGAGAATCCTAAGCCGAAACGATCGCTCTTCAAATCGCGGAATGACTCCTCAATCTGCATCCGTTGGGCGTACACGGCCACGACAGCTTGAGCACTCAAGTGATCAAGTTTTGGGCTGACTGCCAACAGCCATGGTTCGCGTTGCGCGCGGGCATTCTTCAGGCTACGGCTCGAATGGTCCAGCTTACCCAGGCGACTCTTCTTGTGGCGCTTTTGATTTGCGTGTTTGATCAACACCAGACGGCATGGCACAGGATGATTTCGTACATAGTTGAATTGACCGAGTGACCTCGCTTTTGCTGTAGCAAATGGATAGAGTGTTTTGCAGCCAGCCCACGTATCAACATCTGCCGGACTGACCATGTCGCGGTTACGAATACGACCGATCCAATACCAGCCCATGCGGTTGACCAATCTGAACCACGCACCACGAAAACCGGCATCGGTAATCAGAATGGGGACACAACCTGTCGGCAGCATGGTGGCGAGTTGCGTAAGAAACGCCTGATGCACGCGCGGTGATGTTGCCTGCGATTGGGGGTACAGCTGCTCATACAGGGTTATGCTACGGCCTTCAACAGCAACCGAAGCGCGCAACAATTGCCATTGTCGATCAGGCGTTAAATCTGACCAGTCGATGATGATCAGCGGCATCGATATTCCGTTCAAGCACTGCCGGACAAGTGCCTCGTACAACTTGGATATTTCAGTGTGCTGCAAATTGTTGCCGAGCAGCCGGTCAATGCGTTTGATGTTGTGCTTGACGGCGACCGAGCCGGTCAGCCCGCGCCCCATATCGCTTAACGTCAGCCGACTGCCCGTTACCACCGCCTCGACAGCAGCCAGTAAACTGGCTAAGCGTTTTGCGTGAATTACGGGGAAGCTTGTGGAAAGAATGCGGTGTAAGGTTGTGATCGCATGCATGGCGGGTTTTCCTTCGCAGTTTAGACGCTACGAAAGAGACAATAAACCTGCCATGCATGTGCTGTTTTGGTGCGGACAGTACGCCCTAGTTTATTGAAATGCAACGGGGTTTTGTGGGGAGACCTCAGACTCAAAACCGATTAGCAAAAATCCATTAAACTTTATTTTTAACCCGACCAACTCGCACCATCAAATCACCAAGTCCGTAATCGCTTCAGGCTCATACCTGAATTGGAAAATACTACTACAGCTTTTTCATATTTATGATTAGGAGTCGAACGAAAGTTATATTTCAAACGAGGAATGAGTTTGAAGCGAACAAATTGAGGTCGAATTGAAGAAGTTGGTTGATCGTTGAAGGGATGGCGAAATACTGGGCTGATAACATCGCTAATTCGAATACTTTGTGTTTTATAATGGTGAAGGTACGTTAGCCGACTAAATAATCGGACACTAAACGACGTGAGGCGAGGGCAAGCGAAGGTATGGCAAGAATATAGGCAATTTAGTAAGAGTGGGGGCAGCGTCATGCAGCTGCGTGCGGGTGGGTAATACAGTTTAAAACAAGATAAGTGTTTGTTTTTACAAATTTGTACACTACTATATAGGGAGAAGAATTATGCAGCTGTTAATAGTGATAGGCGTAATATGGTAGCGCTAACACAACCAGATTTAGCTGAGAACTTTGAGGAAGGAATGAAGTTTGTTGCTAACAAGGATTACACCCGAGCGGCAGAATTATTTAAGAAAATTGCAGAGCAAGGACATGCTGAGGCGCAATTCTATTTAGGACTTATGTGTGAGGGGGGGCAAGGTATCACAAAAGATGAGCAACAGGCTGTATCTTGGTGGACCAAGGCCGCAGAACAAGGGCACGTACTAGCACAAAATAATTTAGGACTTATGCATGAACAAGGCCGAGGTGTTACACAGGACTACCAGAAGGCCGCAACTTGGTTCCGAATGGCCGCAGAGCAAGGAGATGCGGAAGCACAATATACTTTAGGATTTATGTACGCAAATGGCGAAGGCGTTCCACGGGGCTATCAGCAAGCTATGTTTTGGTTGAGTAAAGCTGCAGAACAGGGAGATGTGGCGGCACAATTCAAGGTGGCTAAATTGAATCTAGGATCCATATACTCACCAGACAACGATGTTAAACAGGATTTTATTGAAGCATATAAATGGTTCCGCATTGCTGGCGTAGATGGGGACGAGAATGCAAAAGATGGGCTAGAGATTGCGGAATCGTACTTGACACCATCCGCAATTGAAGAGGCGCAACGACGAGCAGATGAGTGGATGGCTATCAAGTCAAGTACTCGTTTATAAAAATGTTTAACAAGTAAGTCTGGTTTTTGTCTATCATTTTTGCAATGACATGGATGCGTGTCCGGTGATTCAAAGCACGCTGCGGGGTAGGGTGGTGATAGATATTGAAATAGGAGAGCCAGAGTAGTTATCTCCGGTTCTGTTGTTAAGGCGAGCAGGTTTGCCTGACTAGGCCGCTGATCTGCCCGCTGAAGAGTTTTATTATGCTATGGTTTAGACGACAGGCGAGTTCGATGCCTCTGTCAGCGCAGCTGAGATTTAACACATGCTTGTCCGTTAGATTCTTTCGTATCTCATCGGGGCGGCCTGTATCAGTCGGCGGCGTGGGTTTCAGTTTGATTGCGGTAGATATGGCTCATCGCATTGTGCGATCAATGACGACAAACAGATATCGACTCCACTCAATCTCCTTTATCTGGGTAGTGTCACAACTTTGATGGGTGCCTCGTTTTTTCTGACTTTCAAGGAAAAAAACCAACGAAATAATAATGTTAACGCTCTAACTTAAAAATAAATATTATGTTTTTGCTGCCTTCCATATGGAACCTGATAATCTCTACTATCGTGTTTTTCATCGTCGCTTGGTATGTTCGCCGTTTTTTGAATGAACAGGGTATGCACAATGGCACAAAACGCGGCATATTGGTATTTGCAATTGCCTCCGTGGTATCAATGGGTGCGGGAGAGGCGGTGGACTGGAGCCAAGAGAAAATAGAGGGGAAGAAACTGACAGCGAAAAGCTCCGCCGATCTGCCACACCTAATGAAGGTGATCAATCAGATACCGCAGTGATTAATGTCCCGAATTGCAGGCGTTTTAAAAAATAGTACTTCTATAGATCCAAAACTGTCTCATGGGATACCCCATACATAGCCTAGTAATTCACAGGTTACTAAAATCATGTAATTAAACCAACGGGAATCAAACCATGCAGAATCAACTCGCTGTCATCGAACAAGCGCAAAATACACTTATCGACTTAGGCATCAAATTTGGACCGAAGGTCGTTGTTGCTATCCTCATCTTGGTAGTAGGTTTTTATGCAGGGCGCTGGGTCGGTGCAGTCTTCAATCGCTGGCTTGGCAAGCTTCAACTCGAACCCCCGGTGCAATTACTTCTTGTGCGTCTCGCACGTCTGATGGTGGTCGGTCTTTTCCTGATCATGGCGCTGCAAAATCTTGGTATTGAATTGCTGCCTCTGATCGCCGGGTTGGGTTTGGCTGGGGCTGGGGTTGCTCTTGCGATGCAAGGGGTGTTGGGCAATCTCGTGGCGGGGCTCACGATTATCTTTACCCAACCGTTTCGAGTGGGGGAGTATGTCGCTATAGTCGGCGTCGAGGGTCAAGTCGAGGAAATCGACCTTTTTTCCACCAAGCTGAGCCAAGGGGATTGCTCAATGGTTATAGTGCCCAACCGCAAAATTGTCGGGGAGATCCTGCATAACTACGGCCATATCCGGCAACTTGACTTGCGTGTAGCCATCGCCCGAGCTGATGATCTTGAGCGAGCTCTCACGGCAATCGCCGAAGTGGTTAAGGCTAATTCACGCGTGTTGAGCCAGCCTGCGGCATTCATTGGAGTGAGGAACCTTACCGACGCATCAATCGGTGTCGCTGTCAAACCTTGGGTCAAGGCACCCGATTATAGCTCGGTGGGAGCGGAGATTAACCTGGCGATAATCGAGAAAATTCGCGCTGCCGGCGTGGACTACCCACCTTCCGAGCGCAAGATCCGCATTGTCAGTGTACAAGAGCCGCACTGATTATTATTGATTTGGCCAGGATATGTGTGAACTTATCTGCCAGACTGCCTGCTCAACAATATTAATGATAGCAATTTTACTTAGCCGTATTAATTGACGGCGGCATCTAATTCAGATCTTGATCGTCTATTTACAAACAGTCCAACCCTGCTGTGTGTCGAAAACTGTCCGTTAAGCGTGCAGAATAATATTTAACCAACAGCTTGAGCTTGTTGTAAATACAACTGCTCCACCTTCTTGCGGGCCCACGGCGTTCTGCGTAAAAATTTCAAGCTGGATTTTATGCTGGGATCGTGAGTGAAACATCGCACTGGCACAGCAGTGCCCATAGCTTCCCAACCCATGTTCTCGGATAGTTTTGTAATGATAGTTTCCAGGGTGATACCATCCAAACTGGGAGTTCTTACTGATTTTTTATTTGCATCCATGTTCGTATTTTACATGTGATAGCTAGACTTGAGCATTTACAATAGCCTTCCTTTTTTAGTATGCACTTGCCATGGCAGCCCTTGCTCGTCTCTCGAAACGTCTTGTTGAATTAATCTTGTGTTCACGCCGGGAAGCCGAACTTTATATTGTAGGTGGTTGGGTAATGGTCGATGGACAAGTGGTGGAAAAACCGCAGGCCATGGTGTCACAGCAAGAGAAAATCGAGCTCCACCCTGAAGCTAGCCTCATTCCGGTTGTGCCAGTGACCATGTTGTTTCATCAACCGCTAGTCGCAGGTATGGATGCTAATTTTGCGCAGCAACTAATTTGCGCCGATACGCGGGCGGCTGACGATCCATCCGGAATTCACATCACCAAGCAACACTTTGCTCAATTGAAGAAAGGCACACCGTTAGAGAAAAATGCTAGCGGCTTGTTAGTATTTACCCAGGATTTTCGAGTGATGCGTAAGCTGATCGATGATGCAGCCACGATTGAGCAAGAATATATTGTGGAAATTGTTGGTGAACTACCTTCTGATGGGCTCAAACAACTCAGTCACGGACTTAGTTTTAATGGTCGGGCATTGGCCCCGATCAAGGTCAGTTGGCAAAACGAAACCCGGCTGCGCTTTGCCTTCAAGGGAGCGCAACCCGGGCAGATCACACATATGTGTAAAATTGTTGGGCTACAGGTGTTGGCCATGAAACGAATCCGAATCGGGCGAATATCGATGGCCAAATTACAGCCCGGGCTGTGGCGTTATTTGATGCCGCATGAGCGGTTTTAACCTTGAATGTTGCAATAGTTGGCGTTTACTCTGTTCGATTTAAAGCTCACTGATTTGCACTCGTCACATACTTGGCTAGGCAAGCAACCATCGTGTTTCGGTGGATTTCAAGCACACGTTCCAACGGTGTCTGATAGCCACCAGCCAGATTCCAGACGAGCGGAATACCGATTTCTTTCGCAACTGAAAACACGATTCGATCTCGCTTTGCCAGTTCCTTCGTAGTCAGAAAATCACCAAGCGGATCATCGATATGTTGATCGGCTCCGGCTTGATAAATCAGCAAGTCACAATCAGAAAAACTGCGTACGACTGCCGCTAACTTATCGACAAATCTCTTGGAATCGGATGCAGAGCAGTATTCCTCTGAGACATGACGAATCCAGTCAATAGCAAGTCGTGTAATGATTTCTGCAGTTCCATCACCGTAGTGCTGGTCGCAGTCCAGAATGCCAACTCGCCTGACTTTTTTTCCGCTTTCAAAACCAGTGCAGTAACCATCAATCCATTAAAAGTACAGTAGCCAAAGCCTGATTTGTAGCTGGCGTGGTGAAACCCTGATGTAGGAGAGCATGCGACCAAACCATTATCCAGTGCACAACGAGCGGCTGACAGGATTGAGCCGGAAGTCCAAGGCAAGGATTCGGCAACATCCCTCTGCCGGCCACAAAATCCATTTCTCAAGTCGCAATCTAAAACGCCATGAACGTAACTTCGATCATGTGCATGCGCGATCTGCTTTCGTGTCACCGGAACCGGATCAATGATACGGATAGGTAGGCTTGTCTCAATCCAGTTGGCAACCACCAGCGCTGGCTTGCGAGGGCTTGGAGAAAATGTCTCCGGGTTGGAAATCTGCTTTGGTGAGAAATATACATCTATGAATTTCATGGCTATCCCGATCTGTTAACCCGTGTCTTGCCTAAAAACTCTCGGCCCAGCGGTCCCAGAAATCTGGTTCATCATGATGAACATTATTCATGGCGGCATGAAGCGTCAAGGCAAAGAACCAGACACCCGGCCGGCGAGTGCTCCCATCGGGATTTTCCAAGTAGTTGAGGAGTTGCTGATAGACCGGATTCGTCTCCTCAAAGGGCACGTCGATATATATTTGCCCAGCGTAAGACCTCATCGAATTTGTGTCGGCAACATCACAGCAGGATTGCCATCTGATCTGGTTATTGTTTAACCACTCGATGACCGATTGCCGACCTACCGATGATTCCCAGTTCCAACTGGAATTTGGTTTTTTGATTTCCCAATCCGGGTTATCTGGGTCGGAAAATTTGAGGAAGAGTACATCGCGCTGCTTTTGACGGGCGATGGCGTCGATGTGTTCAATCAACTGCGGCATAATATTTCTCGTTTGATGGAACACCCATAGTTTCCATGCAGAAACGACGAAATGCGTCGCATATTGCCCGACAACGGAATCAGGACATCAGGTCAGGACAGCGGGGGCAGGTCTCGCGCGGCGCTAGATGCCTGAAATGAGCATGTCCATCGCACCGAGTATTTCATATCGGATATGTTCCAGTGTTGTCACTTCGGACTTTAAAATTGATTTTGGAACAGACGTTATTTGATGAGTAAGTAGTACAAAGCTTGTACCATCAATATCGATAATTGGACATAGATTCTTAACGTCAGTTTTTTGTAATGCCGTGTGTGGTGACAAAGGTATAACAACCCGTGAGTTTAAGTCATTGAGTAAAGTGTTTTGAATGTCAACGAAATATGGGTATGTCTCATTAGAGGTGCTATCAACATTGCGGTAAAGAGTAAATTGGCTCATTAGAAATTTCGGTATGAATCAGAGAATAAACCATTTCTTTCAGCTAATTCATTCAATGACTCTATAGCTTTTTTATTACTCTTAAGCCATTTGTCTCGCTCAGTAGTTCTAAGCTCATCTGCCAGTGCTCGCTCTAGGGTGGCTGATAGATTAATTTTTAATTCTCTTGCTTTTGACAGCAAGTCACTGTTAATGCTTAAGTTTGTTGCCTTTTTTGAAGCAGTTTCATCATAAAGCTGGAGCATGGTAACGGTCCTTTGGTTATATGCGTATATAGTGTGCGCATATTAAATGTAGCGGCATGATGTGTAAAGAAGGCGACGGGATTTACATGGCTGCATTAGAGCCGCCAAGATAAAAACGCAAATTTACTCATTCGCCACACCATGTGGCACATGCCCCGTAGCAACGTGCTGATAAGCGGATTCGCAATGTTTCTGCTGGTCATCAAAGAAAATGTCCACCCCGAAAGCCTTCAGGAATTCGCCTTTGTCCTTTCCACCCAGGAATAGCGCTTCATCAATGCGGATGTGTTCCATGCGCGTAAAGTACGGATGACGCGCTCGTGGGCGGGTGCGCCGCGCGCGGTGATGAGCGCGGTACGGATAGGTGAAATATTTCCCAGAGAGTCGAGTTGAATCTGGTGCAGCATGGCAAGGAAATTTTTGAACGGACCACCGGGTAGTGGCTGCTTGGCGGCAAGTATTTCGTTGCTTTCAAAAGCATCCAGCCCATCCCGTCTGTAGATGCGCTCAGACTCATCCGAGAACAACACTGCGTCGCCGTCGAAAGCGATGCGCAACTGTTTGGGATTAACTTCAGCCAACGGCGCTGCCGACGAGGGCAGAATCGTCGCGGCAGCGAATCCAGCTTTCAGTGCCTTGCGCACGTCACTTGGATCAGCGGAAAGAAATAATTGCGCGCCGAATGCCGAAATATAGGGATGCGTACTCTCGCCTCGCGTAAATGCCGCCCGGCTGATATTCAGGCTATGGTGCTGGATCGAGTAAATCTACTGGCTAATACAGGCGCAAAACCAGCTTTCCCGCTACAGCCAGTATGGAATGGTCACCCATGTCATATATGTTGGATGCATTTGCGCCATTCTTAGGCTTTATTTTTCGACTCTCTACCACCCAAGTATTGCTAGAAGAGGCGCCGCTCTTGGGTTTGAGTTCTTTACCGTCCCAAAGCCATGTGTTTGAAGAAGAAGCGCTAGTTTTTGGTTTAATTTCTTTGCCATCACATATCCAAGTATTGGATGACGAAGCCCCACTCCTTGGCTTCAGTTCCCGTCCGTCACAAATCCAGCTTTTTGGAAAATCAACATCTAAACCCATGGTAAGCCTCTCTTTGATGAATTATCGTCATCCATGGTATGCCAACAACAGTGAAAGTCATTTTCGCAATTATTTAGGCATGATGGATTTGCACGCTTCGTAGTATTGGAAGTAGAGTCCCCGCGCCCTTCTGTGTACCGCACTTTGAAAGGCCTGCAAACGTGCTTCATTCCATGTTCGGTCCTCATTTCCATCGATATTGACATCGACATTGGGCGATGCTGTTTTCCATTCTTTTTCATGTTCAGGATAGTGATAGAGCAAGCTATCCGCATAGTACATCCCTGAATTGAGCTTTGAAGTAAGTGCAACATCACCAAAGCTCCGATTCAGGCTGGATTCAAGCACGTGCAGATTGCCAATGCAGTTGCCCACATCATGTCTCCCCGCATGGAATTTTTTCATCACTTCCGATTTTTCATCAAAAGTTCTGATAATGTTGCGCCAGTCTGCGCCCCAATGGTTCTGTGGGCATAGATGGTCAAAATCGTAGGGAACGGTATCTTCGTCAGTTAACCCTGCGAATTCGTTTTGCGACTTCTCGTTAAATTTCTGATGAACATAGGCGCGCTGCAACCAAAGTAATATGGGTTTCCGTCCCCAGCAGAAGCGCTTGTAGAGTTCTTTCTGCTTATTAGTTGAACTATCCGACTGCGACTGGAAAATTTCATCGCGTGATCGAAGAGATGCGCTAGTGTCTTGTTTTAAAATATTCTCTAATGCCTCATACGACATTAAAGGTAAGGCCAACCCGAACTGATCATCTTGGGCATCAATTAGTTTTTCGTAAAGATTTATTGCTGGGAAAGCGCCTAGGTCGCTACTGTTGATAATTTCAAACGCTTTTTTGCTTGCATTGTGTTCATCCCAAACATTCAGATACCAAAACAAGCTGAACGAAACGATTTTTTGTCGATTGTCTTCGATGGTGTTTTGAGCGGGATTGAGCATAATCCAGCGCAACAACACTTGAATCAGTCCACGCGAAAGGTGGGGCATCATGGGCAATGGCAGACCAATATCCTGTTCACCCTGGTAGCACAGTAATTTATATAGAGATTCGAAAGCCGAGGTTAAGCTGTTGCTTTCTTCAAGGTAGTCGCGTAAGGGTTTGCCTGACTCCCCCTTCTTGCCAAGAAGTCTGTCCAGATGGCGATGAAAATCATTGGGATTAGGACGTGGATTGTCAGCAATTTGTGCGCCCGGATCGTTATCGTTGTTTTTTTGTGCAGCCGCCAAGCGAAATGCGGACATGACGTAATCAGTTGCGCTCATGAACGCGCGAACTGATATCTTATCGTGAATTCCATTGACCAATTCCTGTGCTTCTGGCCATTTTTGTTTGATCATTGAGAACAACAAATCTTCTGCACTCAGACTGGCACCGTTTCGCCCTATGCGCTCGAACAGCAAGACCAATGGATTAGGCGTATCGTTTGGAGTGGCTGCCTCCGGTGAGCTAATATGCTCTGGGATCAATATTAGCGGGACTTCGAGCATTTCTAAATGTTTGAAAGCCTTGTGCAGGTTGGAAAACCTTCCATCCAGGTTAGAAAGCTTTTTATTATCCGCAAAGTGGCTTTTGAACAAATCTAGAAATGCCTGTTCGTCATTGGCTGTTTTTATGAATGCCTCCCACAAGTCCTTCACTTTGACGAAATGGTTTGATTCGCTCCCGGCTCTCCATGGGCGGGGTGGAGAATGTTCTGTTTTTAAATCAAACAATTCATAGTCGGGTTTTTCTTTCTCTTCGCCAGAGGTGAGCTCGTCATAAATTTCTCTGGCTTTTTTTCGATCTGATCTCGAAAGTCGACTGTGTGAAGGGCGTTGGAAACCGAAGGGCTGCGTTTTGGTTGTAAGGCGGATATCAAACGGTGAGCCTGCATATCCCTCTTCAGCAAGGTCAATCCACAAGCAATGCTGGAGTTGGGTTGAATTTATGAATGGACAGCCGATCAGCATAGCCAGCGTTCTTTGTTGTCCATCAAGTAGCCCCATGGCTTCGCTGCTTATGTTTTCAGTCTTTTTTTCTTTAATAGTGAGAGTGCTTGCAACCTGCCCCTCTGACAGTTTGCTGAGCATCAGGCTGCCGATGGGCATTCCTCTTAACAAGGAATCCCATAAATCAACAATCTGTTTGGGTTTCCATACGAAGCCACGCTGAATAGCCGGTAGTAAAAGCTCTTTTTCATACGTTTCGTTTCCAGTCGCCCACTTCAAATATTCCGGTAGTTTCATACCGCACACTTGGTTATTATCTGTAAAAGGCCAATTTTTACTGCTGCTCTTTTTGTTCTCCATTATTGTTACTCTCCATGATAAATAGCAGCATCAGACCGCACCACCGCTGACACCGACTCTCCAAACCCCCTCAACCACCACTCCAGCATCGCCGAATCCACCACTGTCGCAGTAATTTCGTAGGCATCCTCCAGTTCCACTACCGTCTGATCCGCAGACAGCGGCGATTCCAGCAAATGCAACCCGGCTTCCTTTTCAATGCGGAAGCTCAACCGAACGCGCTGTCCATCGCCATATCCAAAGCGTCCATCGTCGTCGTACTGCTTGAGGTCGAAATCTTTGGGACGTTCAAAGGTCAGGGTCGATGCGCGCGCTGAAAGGATACGATGCAGCGCGAGGCTTCTTTCGTTGTTGTAGCCATCAAAACGGCACACAAGATACATGCGTGGTCCTTGCTGGGCGAGTCCCAGCGGCATCACGCGGGTTGAGGTTCGTTTACCGGCGGCGTTTTTGTAATCCACCTCCAGCCACTGGTTGCCGTAAAGCGCATTGCTGACCTGATCAAATACGATGGGATCAACCTTGGGTGGCAGTAGCGGCTGGCTGGTGTTGACCACGCGTACTTTTTCCAGCCATTCACGATCACGCTGGGTCGTACTTTTGTCCCCCAGTTGGCTGCGCGCCTGGGTGAAGAAGCCTTCCATGGATTTCATCAATTTGGCGGGCAGCAAGTTGCTCAAGTGTTGCTCAGCCAGCATGAGTAGCAATGATTCCTGCGTGCTGAGGCATGGTAGCGACAGCCCCTTGGCGCAGGGTTTCCAGCTATATCGGTAGGGCTTGGTGCTGTCATCGCGGTCGATATCGAAAAACTCGGAAAGCGTTTCCAGTTGGCGCTGGATAGTGCGCATATCCCGCTCAAAGCCAGCGTCCGCTAGTTGTTGGCGCAGTTCAGGGGCTGTGATCGTGCGGCCTTTGGGTATGCGCCGTAATAGCTCATGAGAGAGCTGGAGCGTTTCCAGCGAATCTGGGCGTTTTGGCATGGCTTATAGCTCCAAGTCAGTGCGGCCGGCAAATACTTGCCATAGACGGACCATGGCGTAGGTATCGAGCTTGCAGTATTCAAGAAGTTGCTGTTCGATTTGGGCTTTGCGCTCGGCGCTGGTGTTCGGATGGATGCCTTCGAGGAAGGCGCCCATTGCCATGCCGCCATCTTGCACGCCGTCGAGGGCATCGTAGCGCAGTTCCGGAACTACGGCGGGCAATACCTTCTTGATGCTCCAGCTGCCTTGTTGGCTGGGATGGTAGTAACGCTCGCGGGCGATGGGCAGCAGATCGACCACACGTGCGTTGATGGCCAGCAGCGATTCGCTCAAGCGCGGGTAACGTTCGGCCAGTTCGCGAATGCGCGCTTTCTCAAATCCAGCGTTGTACACGTACACGGGGCCTTGCTTACCACATGCAGCAATCAGCGCATGAGCGAAGGGTTCGGAAGGATTGTTTCCTGTAAGGTCAAGGAAGGCCGTCTGTTCAAGCTGGCCGAATATAGTAAGAGTGTGCAGGCTGAACTGGAAGGTAATCTGCTGGTAGGGGCGGGTACCTTTCCAGATGGGTACGGCGAACTGGATGGTTTCGAAGTCGAGAAAATAGGCGGGAAGATCATGTGCAGCCAAATCTGCTGCGGCGCCAGCAGCATCGAAGAACACCTCATTGGCGAGGGTGTAATCTTTGACCCGCTGTTGTTTGTCGTTGAGCAGATCGTCTGGTACATCCTTTAGATCGTAGACACCTTTTATGGCGAGCTCTTTTGCCTTTGCCGAGGAAAAGCGGGGCAGCCAACAGACCGGGTATTCCGACTTAGGCTCATCGCGATTGCAATAATCGTAAAAACCGCATTCAAAGGGCGTGCCGCAATGGTCGCCAGTTCCAATAACAGGCTCGGAAGGCTCGGCGGCGATGCTTTGCGCTTGGGCAATCCAGCCTTTGACTTCATCGGTTCGAGAGAACGCCTCGGCTGTGAGATCATTTTCTTTTAGCAGCCCTCGGTAATCCTCATTTCCTGGATAGACCCATGAGCTATCAATGTGCGCCAGGGCAATGGCTTCCAGCGAAACGCCCGCTGACTGAGCCACAAACGCCTGCACGGCCACGTCATCGCGGTGGTAATCTTTCACGCTGGTAGAGGATTTTACTTCGATCATGCGCCAGACCTGCTTGCCATCCTTTTGCACCGGCAGCATCACATCGGCAAAGGCAAGTGCGCCAGCAGAAGAGAAACCCGCCTCAAAGATCGGTTGTGCTGAATGAAGTGATTCCGCGCTACGTTCGAACGCACGGTTGAATCCTTCGTTTTGTAAGTCGATCACGACACCACGCCCCTCTGGGTCATAAATGCGCTGGGCAATATCGCCAACTTGAAAACCGACCTGAAAATTTGCCTGAGTTGCGGACGAATCTTCGCGCAAGTCTGGGCGATGAACTTCCAGCCATAAACGTTTGGGACACTGGCGGAGGGCCATGAGCTTGGACTTTGAGAATGCGCGCATGTTATTTATGAGTTGGGAGGGTGAAGAATAAATGCCATTATCGTTCAGTATGCGTCATTTTGTGTCGTGTCAGAATTGCTCTTTCTTGACTACAAAGTGATACAGAGCTTGATGCGGTGCAACTGGCGTGCAGTGGGTCAACGCACCGGTAATGCGTTCTTCGCTTTGCGTGATAATGGCAGCATTAGGGCTGGTGCAATATCCGCTCAATTGCTGTACGCAGTGGCTTTCTCATTCATTCAAGGGCGAGGCTACGTCAACACTGGTGGTCGACCAAAGAGGCTGGCTGGTCGCTTCCAAATAGGTGAGGTAAGTCCGTAGGTCAAATTCCAATTGGTGATAATCAGGCTCCATATGCTGGCACAGTTGATAGAAGGCTTTGTTGTGCTCGCGTTCTTTGATGTGTGCAAGTTCGTGAACAACGATCATGCGCAAAAATTCAAGCGGCGTCTCCTTGAACAATTCCGCTATGCGAATCTCACGCTTGACCCTAAATTTTGTGCCCTGTACTCGTGAGATGCGGGTGTGCGTGCCGAGTGCGTGCTGAATGACATGCAATTTGCCGTCGAACGCCACCTTGCTCAGCTGTCCGGCATTGCGCAGATATATGTTTTTGGCTTCCAGCACATAGTTATAAAGCGCCTTGTCAGAACGCACCGCGTGCGCGTGCGGGTACTTTTGCAGCAGTATGTTGGGCAGCAGGTCTTGTTCGATAAGCCGCTGCACTTGCTTTGCTAGTTCTATAGGGTAGCCAGCAAGGTAATTTTGCGTAGATTTCGCGCGCATAGCGGCATTCGACATGGCAGATGAAAGGTCTGAGCGATATGTATCTGCCTTTTTAACTGCATCAGACAGCGTGTTTTTTTACCCATGCGACATAATGGTCCATCCAGTTCTGGAAGAATTTTTTGCTGGCTGTACCGATGTCACCGACTTCGTCAAACAACCCATCCTTTACATGAACGAATGCTTCGGGATAACCAAGTGTCGGTGCGTTTATATGGGAGAGAACGTTGCGTAAATGCTGTTGCGCCATGGCTGTGCCATACACCCCGGGAGATGCGCCCAGCACACCAGTGGGCTTACCCACCCAAGCACTTTGGCCATAGGGCCGCGAGGCGTGGTCGATTGCGTTCTTGAGCACTCCGGGAATAGAGCGGTTGTACTCGGGTGTAACAAATAGTAGACCCTGCGCTGCCAAAATCTCGTTTTTCAGCCGTTTGACGGACTCGGCCTGGTTCGCGTCGTCGTCTTGATTGTATAGTGGTAAGTCATCGATTTTCAATTCTTTAAATGAGAATTCCGATGGCGCCAGTTTTACAATGGCGTGCGCTAACTTGCGGTTGAAAGAATCCTTACGAAGACTGCCAACGATAATGGCAATTTGATATTGGCTCATGATGATCTCCTTTTAAATACTATAGAAAAATTTAAACTACTCGACCATAGGTGCAGCAACACACCGTATGTCCTTCAACGCGATTGTTGGCCTTCTCAGTTTTTCTTGGTCGTATCGCCAACATAAAGCGCATCGGCCAGAAATGCCATGCCTTCATCCCACGAAGCCTTGTCTGCTGCAGCGTTATAGGCCAGCGGCAGTTTGAACTCTTGACCATATTTATCTGCGTCCGGATTGGTGAAGCTGTGCTTGGCACTGGGATAGGTCATCGCTTTGTAAGTCACGCCTGCCTTTTCCATTTCCTGTTTAAAAGCGGCGACCTGCGTAGCGGGAATCATCGGATCGTCTTCACCAGTGAAGGACGCGATTCGTGCTTTAACCTTCCCTGTCTCAGCTGGGTGTTCAGTTCCCAGGTCACCGTGGAAACTCATCACTGCTTTAAGAGGCTCACCGATTCGCGCCATGTGCAATACTACCGACCCGCCAAAACAATAGCCGATAGCTGCGATGCGGTTAGAGTCCACGGTCATTTCCTTGCTGATCAGGTTGTATGCGCTTTCGAATCGGGCCTTGGCAAGTTCAGTATTCTTGG
Organism: Candidatus Nitrotoga sp. AM1P; assembly: GCF_013168275.1. GTDB lineage: Bacteria > Pseudomonadota > Gammaproteobacteria > Burkholderiales > Gallionellaceae > Nitrotoga. The sequence continues at coordinate 2,902,560 of NZ_AP019547.1, forward strand.
CCAAATTGCTGGCAAGCTTACCCGCATCGTCCGGGTGATGCGCTTGTTGGCCATCGCCATACATATCAACTGCCAGCGCAGTGTAGCCTCGCTCCGCCAACATACGAGCGCGCTTGCGCGCATATTCGTTGTGTCCCCACCATTCATGCACTACCAAAATACCTGGGCGTTTGCCCTTTATAGCATCGTCGTAGGCGATATAACCCTTGAGATTGATACCGTTGGCGTTATAGGTCACTTCCTTACCTTGCACGGCAGCGTAAGACGCAGAAGTTACAAACATCAGGCCCGCGAACAACAGAAATTTATTCATATTTCCTCCTAAAAATTAGTTTGTTCAGTTTTGTTATTGAACCTCAAAATGAAACACATTCGGTAGGGTGATATACCAACCACGTGGAAGCGAAACCAATCTCACTTTGTGAAAGGGCATTATTCGATCAAGTGGTTCATGATTGCGTAACGTACTGCTTCAGCATTGTTTTTCAGTTTCATTTTTTCCAGTAAACGTGCGCGATAAACGCTGACAGTCTTGGCACTAAGCGACAGTGCTTCCGCCATTTCGCTGAGACTCTTACCTGATGCCATCAGGCACAGTGTTTGATATTCGCGGTTGGATAGGGTTTGGTGCAGTAATTCCTGATAGCCTTGTGACAGGCCATTGGCTAATTCTTCTGCCAGTTCGTTGCTAATGTATTTCTTACCACAGGCAACTTGGCGTATGGCATTAACCAGTTGTGTCGGGGCGCTTTGTTTGCTGAGGTAGCCTGCCGCCCCGGCCTTCAGAGAACGCAATGCATATTGGTTTTCCTCATGCATACTTAATATCAGTACCGGTAATTGCGGATTATTGAGCTTGAGTTGTTTGAGCACATCGATGCCATTTTTATCAGGCATACTGATGTCCAGTAACACCAAATCGTAAATGTTTTCTTGCGTCATTTTAATGGCTTGCATGCCATTTTCAGCTTCTCCGGTTACGCGTATATCCTCGGTGTCATTGAGGATCTGCTTCATGCCTTTGCGGATCAGTGCGTGATCATCTACTACTAATATATCAATCATGATTGATTTTAACAGTGTTTACCACAACAGTTTTTGCTGGAGCTGAGGCAAACAAAAGCTGTCAATGGCTGCTGGCTCAGGTTGATGCGGGATACATGCTTTAATTGTGGTTCCTGAGCCTGGCGTGCCGTTGATATGCACATTGCCGCCGAAATAGGCGACTCGTTCCTTAATGCCGCGCAGGCCGAAAGAGCGTGGTTTGATGCGGTCGGATTCGGTAAAACCGAGGCCATTGTCGCTAACGATCATTTCGACGTGAGTAGCTTGATTGTGTAGCGTTATTTGTACATTGCTGGCATGTGCGTGTTTCATGATATTGGTGAGCGTTTCTTGCAGGATGCGGAACAGCGCGATGGCGATATTGGGACCTAGAGTGATATCTTCATCTGGGTGGTTAAATACGCAAGAAATACCGGTACGCTGTTCAAATTCATCCACTTCAATTTCCATTGCGGCGATGATTCCGAAGGAGTCCAGCGTGCTTGGGCGTAGGGAATGAGAGATGTCGTTGGCGGCGGCGGTACACTTATCAATCAGGTTTTCAACATCTTTAATTTTTGCAATCAGTTCAGGCGTTTCTTTACCCAGACGTCCACCCAGCCAAGCGATGTTGAGCTTAATGGCGGTAAGAGTACTTCCCAAGTCGTCATGCACCTCGCGCGCAATGTTAAGACGTTCCTGTTCGCGTACGAGCTGGATGTGAGAGGATAGTTCACGCAATTGCTCCTGTGAATATTTTATTTCGATTTCCGCCTGCTTGCTTTGGCTGATGTTGGACATAATGCCTTCCCACTGAATTTCATTATGCAATGTTTTTCGAGGGCTGCAGCGTAAGTTAATCCATTTTATCTCGCTTTCTGGCAATATCACGATACGCCCTTCCCAGTTCCAGAAGGAAAGATTATCCGCTGAAGTGCGCATGGATTGTTCATATGAGATTCGATCATCCGGGTGCAGCATATTCATGAATAAGTGAGGATGTTTTTCTAAATCTTGCGGGTTTAAGTCGAGAAGAGCTTTGCTACCGTCACTGATATAAGGGAATGATATTTCACCGTCATGTTTTAGCAATACTTGATAAGCCATACCTGGCAAGTTGGTAATGAAGGCTTGCAGACGGGCTTGATTCTCCTGTAAGGCGATTTGCGCCTGTCGGTGTTCGTAACGAATACGTGCCTCGCGCAAATTATGCGCTATTGAGGGAGCGAGCCTATTTAAGCTTCCCTTAAAAATGTAATCGTTTGCACCGGATTGCATGGTATGAATGATGGTTTCTTCATGTAGGTCATGCGACAGGAATAGAAAAGGAAGATTCACTCCTGTCGATTGCATTAGCTGGAGCGCGGCAAGTCCACAAAATCCGGATTGGTCGTAGCTACACAGCACCACCTCCCACTCATTTTCAATCAAGGCAGCTTGCATGGTGGACGCATTATCTACTCGTCGATGTTCAACCTCATAACCGCTCTGTTCTAGTTTTGTGAGCGTGCGTTGAGCATCCTCTAGTGAGGTTTCCACTAATAAGACACGAAGTTTATTGGCAACCATATTTATTTGTTATTTCATAAGGTTGAAGTTAAATTGTAATAATCCAGAAACCAGATTTTCAGGATAGTGTAGGGGTTATTATCGCTGAGCATAAATTAACTAAATTTTGCGGGATCCGAAATGTTACTGATGCAGGGTTGTAGGGCTAAGTTTAAATTTAACAGTACTAAACCTCTATAAAAATTTTCCTGATCAGCCCCTTTCAAAAGCTAAATTATTTAGCTAATCCGAGAATATGTGATTATTAGCCATGCCACCCTTTCAAGCAAATATCGGCAAGGTATTAAGTTTGCAGTTATGGGAAAAGCATGCTGTCCATAGTCCTATAGAGATAAATAATTAATATTTATCAATTACCTATGATATTAGGTACGCCATATGAAATATATTTCAAAAAAATTAAAGTCTTGTCATTGTCTGTCGATAATAGAAACGTAAGCTTGAATTTGTCCCCTTGCAGATTCAGGTAAGCATGAAATCCTCCACTTACAACCTAATACGGGTAAGTGGAGGATTGTCTGTCCGTGTAGGAAAGTTTCTTACAAAAAGATCGGAAGTCTTCCGATTTCTTTCTATTCATTCGTATAGCAATATTCAACCGTCGAAAAAGACAGTGTTGTTAACTTGCAAGGGGACGAATCATGAATACAGATCAACTTCATTTAGAAATTAAAGACGCTAATCTTTCTTATATGCTGCTTGCACGGCAGATGATCCAGGACGATAAGGAGGCAGCCATTTTTCGTCTTGGAATTAGCCAGGAAATGGCTGAACTCATCGCCGGGTTAAGCTCAGCACAATTACTCAAAATGGCGGCTTCCAATATGTTGTTATGTCGCTTCCGCTTTGATGAAAAACTTCTACTCAATATGATCACCGATTACAACAAGGACAGGATGATGTCACAAGCGCACACCACTATCCTGATGACCGGACAGCCTTTGGAGGTTTTAGCTGCTTGATTTAAAATAAATTATTGGTGGAGGAAGAGCATCATGCGAAACAAGAGTGTGGTCACTGAAGCTTACCAAATTCAGATTGCCGTGGATTTAATCAAGCTTGGAGCACGTCTGCAATTACTACAGGAAGAAACTGCTTTAAGTCGTGAACGTTTGCTTAAGTTGTACAAGGAGGTAAAGGGTGTATCGCCGTCAAAGGGTATGTTGCCCTACTCAACTGACTGGTTCATGAGCTGGTCGCCTAACATTCATTCTTCGCTGTTTATGGATATCCATCAGTTCCTGTTGAGGCATACCAGCTTAACGGGCGTCGAGGTACTAATTAAAAGTTATTTATTATATCTTGAGCAAATCAATGTTAGCGGCGATGAGCCGATATTGAGTGTTACACGTGCTTGGTTTTTAGTACGGTTCTTTGATGCACAGATGCTGCAACTGACAGGCTGCACCGAATGTGGTGGACATTTCATAGTGCATGCCAATGGACTATATTCTGGCTATGTGTGTGGTATCTGTCGTCCGCCTTCCCGTGCCGGCAAAACAAAAAGGAATGCTGCAGCATCAAATCTGTTGGCCTTAAGCGTGGCGAATTAAAGTTTTACTATCGAGTGTCGTTACCGTCACAAAAGGCTATGTGGAATAATCATGATGATATTTACGTTACCCAGTTGTGTGAATGTACGAAATAATATCAATTTATCCAACTTTTCCCCGAGGTTTTTACAGAAGCCGATACTACACTGCTATAAAAGATCGCTTTGTGCGCAATTCAAGGGAGCTGGACCATGTTGGTAATTGTCGGATATGTAGTAATTTTAATTTCTGTGTTCGGTGGGTATGCATTAGCGGGCGGGCATTTGGCTGCCTTGCTTCAGCCAATTGAGTTGTTGATGATAGCAGGCGCTGGTTCGGGCGCTTTTTTAGTGGGAAATAGCAGCAAAGCAATCAAGGCTACTTTGAAAGCATTACCTAGTATATTTAAGGGCGCTAAATATACTAAGAGTCATTACATGGAACTAATGGCCCTGCTCTATGAGTTGCTTGGCAAAATTCGCAAGGAAGGATTGATGGCCATTGAAAACGACATTGAAAATACAAATGAGAGCCCTCTCTTTGCCAAGTATCCAAAAGTAATGGCGGATCATCATGTAATTGAATTTCTGGCAGATTATCTAAGAATCATGTTGGGCGGCAACCTGAATGCGATGGAAATCGAGAATTTGATGGATGTAGAAATAGAAACTCATCACCATGAGGCAATGGTGCCGTCGCATGTACTGGCCAAGTTTGGTGACGCCTTGCCAGCTTTCGGTATAGTTGCAGCGGTTATGGGGGTTGTGCACACCATGGGGTCTGTCGGAATACCACCTGCCGAATTGGGTGTGCTAATCGGTGCAGCGTTAGTAGGCACCTTTTTAGGTATCCTGCTGGCTTATGGTTTTGTCGGCCCCTTGGCGACTTTGCTGGAGCAAAAAGCAGAGGAGTCGAGCAAAATGTTCCAGACAGTCAAGGTTACATTGCTGGCCAATCTAAATGGCTACGCTCCGGCAATGGCGGTAGAGTTTGGTCGTAAGGTACTCAATTCTACTGAACGTCCCAGTTTCATCGAGCTGGAAGAGCACGTGAAACAAAAGCGCTGAATAGAAAATTCACATTGAAAGAGCTGCATCATGGCGAGCGACGATAAAAGACTCATAGTAGTTAAGCGTATTAAGAAGGTGGCGGGCGGGCATCATGGCGGCGCCTGGAAAATTGCTTACGCTGATTTCGTTACTGCAATGATGGCATTCTTTCTGTTGATGTGGCTGTTGGGCTCGACCACTAAAGGTGATTTGAAAGGTATATCTGATTATTTTAATACGCCGCTCAAGGTTTCACTGTTGGGCGGATCTGGTAGTGGCGATAGCTCCAGCCTGATCAAGGGAGGAGGTAAAGATTTGACGCGCAGTGAAGGCCAAGTGAAGCAGGGGGAGCTTCCGACTGAAAAGAAGATAGTTAATCTGAAGGTGGCAACTGAAGAAGCTTTGCGTATCGAAAGACGCAACGAATTGGATAAGCTCAAGATGTTGAAAACTAGCCTGGAAAAAGCGATCGATGCCGATGCCAAACTGCAAAAATTCAAGAAACAGATTCTTCTTGACATTACCACTGAAGGCCTGCGCATTCAAATTGTGGATGAAGAAAATCGCCCCATGTTTCAGAGTGGGAGTGCAAAACTCGAACCCTATACCATAGAAATTCTGCGTGAAATTGGCAAGATGCTAAATCAAGTACCAAACAAGGTGAGTTTATCGGGACATACAGATGCTCGGCCCTATTCTTTTGGTGAAAAGGGTTACAGTAATTGGGATCTGTCAGCAGATCGTGCTAATGCTTCGCGCCGTGAGTTGATTGCGGGTGGGATGGAAGAGGAAAAAATGGTACGAGTAGTGGGATTATCTTCTGCTGTGCTGTTCGACGAAAAAGATCCATTCAATCCAATTAACCGTCGCATAAACATTATTGTGATGAACAAAATGGCAGAAGAGTCTGTGCGCACTGATGGAGGTACAGTCGAGGTGGAAGCTGAAAGTGGACCGCCTGCCCCGCAATTGATAAAAAGCAGTATTGAGAGTAACAAGATCCATTGATAAATTGAGTTAGTACATCCAAATGACAAGGCCAGCATATGCTGGCCTTGTCATTTGGGTGGGGCGGATTTAAGTTCGAAGTGCAACAGCTGATGTTGGTTTGGTGTAGCGCATCGCCGCCTTTAATAGTACTTCATGCTGTGATCTAAAACCCAGCACTTTGCGTGGCCGATATTTGTTTGACTTAATAAACGATTTGCTTATTTACTTTTTATAGCCATCGTCCTATCATGCGGCTCTCACTGATGTATATGTAAAGGTGGGCGCGTGAAACCGAGCGGGACTAAAGTTGACGATTGGTCGTCTTAATTAAAAATTAAAGATACTTGCCGGAAACTCCATGAAGTTGATCGTTGTGGTGTGAAAAGATGTATGTGAAGCTGCTGTAGACGGAGAGACTGTAAGACCGTTTATAAGCTACTAAATGTACTTATATCCATGTAGTCTATGTATTCGATAAATGGGTATAGTGTTTTAATTAAAACAATATGTTACGCATTTAATAAAAGTGGAATAGGGATTTATCAGGAGAATACTTTATACGTATGTTTTTTTCTGTAGAAGGTTAATCTTAATTTTAGTATCAATGAGTTATGTGGATATTGAACGAGATTTAGTTCAATAAATACTGTTTGATATTATGGTGAACTTGTATATTAGTTTACTTCCATGATGATTATTTGCGCACTTAATGCAGTAGCAATAAAGCTTGTAGGAGTGAAGCACATTTCACCCCCACTCAACTATCCTCGTAAGATTTGATATTAAGGAGCTTATAATGAAAAAAACTGTTATGAATCTAGCTATCGTTTCCTGTTTTGCATTTGGCTTGTCAGTAGCACACGCTTCAACTCATGAGACGAATGGGCACGGAGCTGCTGCCAGTGCTGATGATGGGCATGCTCATGCTGCATCGGATGCGTATTTCAAGAAAGCAACAGTATCTGGTCAGACACAAAATGTGCAGGTTGATGCCAAGGGAGTTCGTCTTCCCTATAATATGGCTCAAGACTTGCCAAGTGTAGGTGAGAGTGAGCATGGGGTAAGGGCAATGCATGGCCAACCCAATCCATACCGTGTAGCCCGTAATGAAGTAAAGCCAACAGTTGAATCCAATAATTTTCACTGCATGGCAGGGACGAATAATCCATCAGGATCTTGCTTTAATGTATACCCAACTAGTTCTGGAAGAAATTATTATCAAGGTAGATAACACTTGGTAATATGGCACCATGATGTTTAAGTAGAAATTAAACTACAAGGCCAGCAGTGATGCTGGCCTTGTAGTTTATGCATCGCATTTATTTTTGATTATTTAAAGCATGACAAGCAGTTGAATACTGAAGAGCGTGTGACGATTATGCTGAAAACGAGCAGGAAGTGAACTGAAGGAAATAGGGCGATTCTTGAAACGCTCTCCGAGCAGCATTTCAAACGAGATTGCACAGGATTTTGGATGTGAGCCTGGCTACACGCCTCCTTGGCTTGCGAACAGGACAGGCACACCGTCTGCGAATCAAGCTCCGTAGATCATTGAATTGACCCTAGACGGTTCCAGTGAAGCGCTCAGTGCTATTCCACCAGAACTACGCAAAACCTTCACCTAGGATTAGGGGCGCGAGATGGGCAAACACATGCAACTGACTCAACGAATTGGGATGGCTGCTTACTTCTGCGACCTGCACAGCCCGTGGCAACGCAGTTTGAACGAAAATACGAACGGACTGCTGTGCCAGTATTTGCCCAAGGGCAGGCCTATCGACTTACACGCCAGATTAGTTGGATGAAATTGCCTGGGGGTTTTTAGGGAGACGCTGATTAATTCAAAATTTCGCGGAATTTCGCACGTAACTAATTTATTTTTAAATATGTTAAATTCTGAAACGCGAGTTAATCAGCGCTTCCTTAGTACACGTCCGAGGAAATCGCTCGAATTTCGAATATTTGTAGCGGTTTACAATGAGCTCCTGCTCAATATGGAACTCGCTAAATCTGCGACTAAACATTAACTGTTGTGGTTGAGTCTTGAATTTGCCAAATTTTTTATATAAATCGTTTTGTATAAAATAGTTACTTTATAACTCACCATTTTTATGAAAAATTTAGGATCGAGTTTTGTAGTTACAAAAAATAATTATCTATGTATCTAGGCTTTGGGCGCATCCACCCTCGCAAATCTGTCCTGTCGTCACAGGAGCCAAAGAAAATTGTGCCTTGAAAGTGTCAAAATCCGCTTGAACGTACGTATCCTTCGTGTTCTAGTTTGAGCAAAATTTGCTGTACCGCCTCTTCTACGTTGATATTAGTAGTATCAATTACGAGTTCAGGTTTTTCCGGGGTTTCATAGGGGTCACTAATGCCGGTGAATTCCTTTACTAGGCCAGCGCGGGCTTTGGCGTAAAGTCCTTTGCGATCACGACCTTCGCATATGTGCAGTGGCGTGGCCACATGAATTTCAAAAAAACCGCCCAATGGTTCGATCATAAGCCGTACATCTCGGCGTGTGGCGTCATAGGGTGCAATCGGTGCGCAAATGGCAATACCGTGGTTCTTGGTAATTTCGGAAGCTACGTAACCGATTCTCCGTACGTTTATATCGCGATGCTCACGCGAGAAGCCTAGCTCGCTGGAAAGATGCTTGCGCATGATATCGCCATCCAGCAAAGTAACTTGCCTGCCTCCCATTTCCAGTAGCTTCGTCATTAGGGCTTTGGCTAAAGTCGATTTTCCGGCGCCAGACAAGCCTGTAAAAAATATCGTAAGACCCTGTTTATCACGGGCTGGGTAGGCTATACGTAATTCATTCAATACTTCAGGGTAAGAAAACCACTCAGGAACTTTTAGCCCTTCCGCTAGGCGACGTTTCAATTCCGTATCGGTCAAACTAGCGCTGAGTGTGCCTTCAGGTACTTCTTCCAGAGGTAAATATTGTGCGCGTTCTTCTATGTAAACCATGCGTGGGAATGGGATCAATTTTATGCCTACGGCATTGCGCTTCGCTGCATTGGCGGGTAAGCAGTATTCCTGAAACAAATCTATTCCGCGTCGGGTACCCTCATCGTCTTTATATTCTCCGCCAACAATTAAATGAGAGCAGCCATAATTGCGTTGCACAATGGCTTTCCAAAAAACTTCACGTAAGCCGGATCCGCGAGGGTATAGGGGAAGTAAGGATATGGCCGTGGTCGTGGAAGAAAAACGCGGCATGATGGCTTGATAGCAGCGTATTAATGTGAAGTAATTGGGATGATCAGATTTTGCGTTGCCTATGACAGGGTGGATTAGCAAATTGGCTTCATAGGCCATGGCAGAACGCAACGTAAATTCATATTGAACACGATGTAATGGTTGATGTGCCTGAAAAGCAATGATACGGCGCCACCCGCGCCGTGCGAAAGATTTGCGCAATTCTTCCGGGGTAAGATGGAGTGTCGGAAAATCGTGGCGTAAGGGTAAGGATAGTCCTTCAAGACGTCCAGAAACAGCATACTGGCCTTTTTGTTGTAAAAGATGAGCAACCCCGGGATGGGCAGGGTCATCTGAATTGAATAGAACTTGTGCTTCCATTCTTCTATCAGGCTGCCAAAGTTCTTCTACTGTGATGACGGCCAGCATGAAACCTTCTGGATCGCGCAACGCAAGACAGCTTCCAGGCACAAGTTGCTGGGCAACTGAACCTGGAATATCCAGAGTAATGGGCATAGGCCAAAACGTGCCATCGGCGAGGCTCATGTTATTCAGAACGCTGTTGTAGTCGGCCTGATTCATAAAGCCGCGTAATGGAGAGAATCCTCCGTTAAGTAGCAACTCCAAGTCTGATAATTGTCGCTGGTTTAAATCCAATGATGGAAAGTGTATGGCTTCGTGGCATAGGGCTTCCGCACGCTTTTGGTCGACATTCAGATTGACCAAGTCGCCACCATAAGGTGTTATAAGTTTATCTGTTATGTTAGTCATTGTGACTGAATGTTGTGTTGAATATTTGATTGAACCGGTCGAATTGATTTTCCGGCAGACAATTAATACCCGCTGCCCCTTTTCTTCCTCCGCCCGTTTCAAATTGCTCGCATACTTTATCGGCACCACTTTTTGTGGCTAATGGCGCACGCACGCTAGCCACGAATCCTCCATTAGTGCGTTTGGTCAATATAGCATGAGCTTTAAAAGGGAATGTAGTGGCCAGGAGATTCCCGAATACACCGGAGATGCGCCGACTCCATGGTGCATCGGGAAGAAGGTAAATCGTCCCGGTGGTATTTTCTACTTCTGGTTTTAGTTTTTGGGCTAACGCAATATCTGCAATATAGCCATTTTTCAAAGTTTCAAAGGCTGGTTCTTCATGGATAAAGGTAAATGGGTCGCGATGATGATGCATTATTTGATAAAGCTCGGCTGGATGAAAATACAAATCTTGTAATGATTCTCCATAAGCATTGTAATTGATGCATTCTCCTAATTTTTGCAGTCTATCTAACTGGGTAGTGGTAAGTTGCAGCGTCTTTGATGCGTGAATGGCGGATTCATGCATATTGTCTCCAAAGGCGGCGACGACTGCCCAGATTAAAAATTGACCGTTAAGGTGATTGTTAACCAGCAAACTAGTACAGATGTTGGGGCAGGTGTCGATAAAAGTGGTTAGTTGAGGATGAGCGGGAATATCGCCAGGGATATGATGATCAAAATATCGCACTTGCGCTCCGCGATCCAATGCTGACAGTAAAGCCTCTCGGTTTTTGCTCATGGCAATGTCCAAAACAGTAATTTTGTCACCGACTTCAGCTTGGACTTGCGCCAGTAATGAAATGTCCCGTTTGACACCCGTGACGAGAATGCTGTTAGCTGGATGAGCGAGACGCAGTTGGTGTAAGGCACAAATACCATCCGCATCGCCATTAAATATATCGTAAATGGTCACATTGCTCGCTATTATTTTAGCTATCTGTTCAGATAAATAGGGATTGTATAAGTTGGCGGTTTCCACTCAACATACAAATTGTGTTATGTATCACACTAATTTATGGATAAGCTTGTATTAAGTGGAAGTTAACTTATTCTGAACTAAAAGAGGCTTCGAAAGCGCGGGGTTTTTCGCGAAATAGCTTTTGATGCCACTGAGAATGGCGCGCGCCATTTTCCCCTGATAGTCCTTGTCGTTCAGGCGCAGTTCTTCGCTGGGATTGCTGATGAACGCGGTTTCAATCAATATCGAAGGGATGTCTGGTGATTTCAGCACGGCGAAACCAGCTTGCTGAACAGAATTACCATGTAGTGTATTGATGTTGCCCATCTCATCCAGCACATGTTTGGCCAGCTTCATGCTGTCGTTGATGGTGGCTGTTTGCGAAAGATCAAGCAATGTGCGCGCGAGATAGGGGTCTTTTACTGCGAGATTCACGCCGCCAATTAAATCAGCGTCGTTTTCTTTTTTTGCTAGCCAGCGCGCACTGGCGCTAGTCGCACCGCGTTCGGACAGGGCGAACACTGAGGAGCCGCGTGCATGAGGTTTAATGAACGCATCGGCATGGATAGAGATAAATAAGTCGGCGCGTACCTGGCGCGCTTTTTGTACACGTCCGTTCAGTGAAATGAAATAATCGCCCTCACGAATTAATACGCCATGCATGTCCGGGGTCTCATCCATCAGTTCCTTCAATTTGCGCGCGATCGCCAGCGTGACGTTTTTTTCGTATGTGTCATTGTATCCTTTCGCGCCCGAATCCTCGCCGCCATGCCCAGCATCAATAGCAATGATGAGTGGCCGTGTGCTTATCTCGGGCCTCAGGCGTGCCGTAGATTTGTTTGATCTAATGGTAGGCTGTGGAGTTGTTGGCGTACTTGCTATTTTATATTTTTTTGATTCACTCTCTTGAGGTAACTGATTTACCGTGGTTGAGGTGGATTCCAGGGTGTGCGTTGTTGGTTCCTCTTGCAACAGTGCCATCATCGGATCCAATGGAACGGCGGGATAAATATCAAGAACCAGGCGGTGGTTGTATTTTGCCACCGGCAGAAGGTTGAATAATTGCGGCTTGACTTGGGACTTAAGATCGAACACCAAGCGTGCTATGCCGGGTTTGAATCGGGCCACGCGTACACTCTTTATGTAAGGGTCGTCGCTGCGAATTTTACCAACGAGTTCATTTAGAGGGCCGTTAGTTTCGACATCTTTTAGGTCAATGACGAGCCGATCAGGGTTTCTAATGGAAAACAGTTCATAGCGGATCGGTTTGGCTGATTCCAGCGTTAGGCGAGTGTATTCCAGTGCTGGCCAAACGCGAGCAGAACTGATAGCGATAGCTGCCTGTGCGTGGGGCAGCCACAGCAAAAGACCCAATAAGACTAACTTTGCAATACTTTTAAGCATTCCCTGCCAGCCTGTGAAATTGCAAGAACCTCAATATTGCGACTATTACCTACTGCTTCAGTAGATAATATTTCGAGAGTGATTTCCATGTCTGCTTGCGGTATAAGACCTTGCGCTTTTTCTGGCCATTCCACTAGGCATACGTTCCGCCCGTCAAACTCGTCGCGGAAGCCAGCGGCATCCCATTCATTCGCGTCATGGAAGCGGTAGAGATCAAAGTGACGCAAGTGTAACCCACCAGCCTGATACAGCTCAAGTAAAGTATAGGTTGGGCTTTTAACCCGTCCAATATAGCCCATCGCATGCAGCAGTGCACGTACTAAAGTAGTTTTACCGGCGCCCAAGTTGCCGTGCAGATAAATCACCATGCCAGGCTTTATTCCTGGGGCTAGTCGTGTTGCAAACGCTACGGTAGCGACTTCATCGGCCAGCGGCAGGCTTATTCGGCTATTATTCTGATTATGCAAATCGAGACACCTCAATTGTGGATTACACCGCACTAGCCGCCAAAATAAAAGCATGGGGTAGGGAGCTTGGCTTTCAGGCAGTAGGCATCGCTGATATCAATCTTCACGATGCCGAGGAGCGCTTGCTGGACTGGCTCGCGCGAGGTTTCCATGGCGAGATGGATTATATGGCAAAACATGGCGCTAAACGCACCCGTCCGGCGGAATTAATTCCGGGCACACTGCGCGTCATCTCTGTACGTATGGATTACTATCCCCCCACTGTTAAAGACGGTTGGGAAGTAATAGAGGATGGCAGCCGTGCTTTTATTTCCCGCTATGCCTTGGGGCGTGATTACCACAAAGTTTTACGCAAGCGTCTGGAAAAATTGGCTCAAAAAATTCGCATTGAGGTGGGCGGTTTCAGCTATCGCGTATTCACTGACAGTGCGCCAGTAATGGAGGTAGAGTTGGCATATAAAGCTCGGTTGGGCTGGCGTGGTAAACACACGTTGCTGCTGTCGCGCGACCATGGTTCGTGGTTTTTTCTGGGTGAGCTGTACACCGATCTGCCGCTTCCTATTGATGAGCCAGAATCGGAACATTGCGGCACCTGCATGGCGTGCATTCAAGTGTGTCCGACACAGGCTATCATCGCGCCATATAAGCTGGATGCACGTCGCTGTATCTCCTACCTGACTATCGAACTTAAAAGTAGTATTCCTATAGAGTTACGCCCGCTTATTGGAAATCGTATTTACGGCTGCGACGATTGTCAAATGGTGTGTCCATGGAATCGTTTTGCGCACAAAAGTCTCGAACCAGATTTCGCCGCAAGGCACGGGCTGGATGATGTCGCATTAACCGAATTATTTGGATGGGACGAGGAAATGTTCAATCAAAAGTTTTCTGGCAGTGCTGTTTACCGCATCGGCCATGAGCAATGGCTGCGTAATATCGCTGTGGCGCTGGGTAATGCGCCCAACAGCGTTGAAGTGCTGACCGCGTTGCAAGCCCGTGCCCAAGATGCGTCCCCGCTAGTGCGCGAGCATGTAGCTTGGGCACTGGGGCGGCAAGGAAGTTGACCATTTGTTAATCTCTGCGGGCAAATTCCCCGTCGCTTGCGGCGCATAGATAACCTTGCAATGAAAATCTATGATTTTCGAGCAATTCGTCACAATACCCCGCCCCTTGGGGCTGGGCTGTTTATTCTAAATAATCTATACGAAATAATCGTATGTATCAAGATGATCCTGTTGGCGATGGAAAAATTCCATAGAAATACCCAAATAGAAACATCCAATGGAATGGGACAAGTGCAGGGTTCACCTCGTGGAGGAACTTTTGCTAAGCATGACACAGTTAAGGTGGTCGTTATTGAGAACACGCCGGACGCATTCGCATCAGCATCGAAGATAGCGGTGCGGGATACATCTGGAAGAGATGACGTAATTTTCCCAGCCGTTCAATCGTCTTGGACAGGATGCTGGTAGCGAAGAAAGCACAGTCTCGGCTCCGCACTTTCCAAGCACCTGGTTGAACTGACGGGGGCTTAGTCAGCTTAAAAAGCTGTTGGTGTGGGGAGCGTGTTCGGATTCGAACTTAACGCGGTTGCTGAGCCATAGCTTTCCATGCTCTATGTAGAAGGCAAACATGAAATTGGTTGAGGAAATCATCTGCGCTACCTCAAGATTCAGCTGTTGACTGCAGCGAATGGGTATGACGACATCGAAATTGTGCGCACATCTCAGTTGAGTGTGATCATGATGGACATCAATCTGCTGGCATTAGTGGTCTCGAAGCTTGAAAACTCTGCGTGAGGATCCGGTCACTGCGTATATTCCAGTTATTGCCATCAGTGCCAATGCACTACCACTCGACATCGAGTTGGGATTGAAGGTAGGATTATTCCTATATAACTAAACCCATCAAGGTCAAAAAATTTATGGAAGTAGTGAATATGGCGCTGGAATTTGTGGAAAAAAGTTGGCCAAAAAAACTATCCTTTTACTTTTAATCAATGGATAGCACAGCTTAGATGGGGACGACTAAGGTCGTCTAACCGCTGCGTATTGGATATAATCCTAAGACGGGGGAGCGAGTGGATGTTCGTGTGGGATAAGGCTATTTGACCATCATAAAAATGCGTTTTGCAGCGGTCACACCGAGGAAGACGGCCGCACCAGCTACAATTCCAGTCAGGATATTGAGTAGAACGGGTGCCCCAATATTAATTATCGAACTAATAATGCCGCTGCCGCTATGTGCTAAATTGTGAATTAGTTCAGATGTACCAAATATGCCATGGATAAGAATACCCCCGCCTACTATGAACATGGCAACCGTGCCAACGATGGATAGGCTCTTCATCAGGAAAGGGGCGATTTTTAAAATAACACTTCCTATGCAACGCTGCGTTTTGCGAAATAGACTGTCACCGTTTTTTTGACTAAGGTAAATTCCACCATCGTCCAGCTTAACGATCCCCGCCACCAAGCCGTAGACACCAACGGTCATGATGATGGCTATGGTTGTTAGTACTGCAACCTGTTTCCAAAATGATTCCGTCGCAACCGTCCCTAGCGTAATCACAATAATTTCAGCAGACAGAATAAAGTCAGTACGGATTGCTCCTTTAATTTTGTCTTTCTCGAAATGGGCCATATCAATGCCACGATTGGCGAGTGCCTCCACATGCTCAGTGTGATGTATATCGATTTCTGTTTTGCTTTGCATCAATTTATGGGCAAGTTTTTCAAATCCTTCGTAGCAAAGAAATGCTCCGCCCAACATTAACAATGGCGTCACAGCCCATGGGATAAAGGCGCTAATAGCAATTGCAGTAGGCACCAAAATGAATTTGTTTTTGAATGATCCTATTGCAACGGCCCAGACAACGGGCAATTCGCGATTGGCCGTGACCCCTGACACTTGTTGAGCGTTAAGTGCTAGATCATCCCCGAGTACGCCTGCAGTTTTTTTAGCTGCGACTTTGCTCATTACAGCAACATCGTCCAGAATGGATGCAATGTCATCGATTAGGATTAAAAGGCTAGTTCCCGCCATTTTTTATTATAGTTTTAATTATAAACAATATGTTACTAATAATCTAAGCCGGGCTATCGCCGAATGAAATTCATGGAATCGTCGTCGGCCGCCGATGCGGGGATGATCACATTTATTGAAATTTCACCAGAAATATTTTTCCCGCGAGGCGTTAATTGCCTATGGGTCTAGTCACACCAAAGGTTATTTTTACTCAATCGTTCATTGGGACAGCACAAATGTCACCAACTTCTCGATATTTTCATCCGATACGCGGGGAGAATTCGGGGGCATGGCGATTCCACCCGTTACATCCGTCCAATTGCCCTTGCCGCCCATTTTCACCTTTTCAATCAGACGCGTCTTGGCGCCAGTATCTCCGTTGTAGCGTTTACTTACGTCGTGCCATGCGGGGCCAATTAATTTGGTTTCGATCCTGTGACAGACTAGACAGCCGCTTTTGTTAGCTAAGGCCAGCCCATCCTCGCGATTCAGTGCCCCGCCCTCCGTGCCTTTGTTCACCGTAAGCGGCATTTCGGTCTTCTCCGGAGAAGAGGGTTTGGGGGTCGCAGATTCTAGTACTGCTTTTTCCGGCACTTTTCCCACTGTGGGTGAGAGTATTGGTTGTGCGGCAATAATAGGAGCGCTTTGTTCTACGTTTAAAACCTTTTTACCGCTAGACAATTCGTCCTTTATGTTGTCATTCGTCTTCGGTAGTTTGCTGCCTGTCTTGTCAGGAGCTGTGGGAGTAGCAAGTGTCGATTCTGGCAATACTGTTTCTGATACTTTGTCCTTTGTGGGGGAGGCCATTGATGGGTCGGTGATAACGGTAGTGTTGTGCTCAGCTAAAGGGGGCGATACCGGGGCTACAGTAGACTCCTTTTCGCTCTTATTTCCGCATGCCGATAACATCAGTACGGTAATGGCAATAACAAATCCTGATCGTTTCATATTTACCTCATTTTGTTGATGTACTTAACCCTAGCCGTTGGAAGCTGCGTTAGATTGCAGATACTAGGGGGTAAGTTGAACATTTTGAATATAAACACAATTTATGTGGATTGACAATAGCAGCTGCTAATTGCTGTTACCTTCATTCTGACGTAGAGTGATCCTTAGCGTAAGATGTGCCACTTGGGATGGGTAGTTTAAATATTTTTTCCGTAATCTTTTGATGAGGAGAGCATCATGCGTATTTGGCTATTATTTTTGGCTTGTTTTGCCACACTGGCTTTAAGCGGCTGTGGCTACAACACACTGCAATCCACCGACGAGCAAATTAAGGCAAGCTGGGCTGAAGTGCTAAATCAATACCAGCGTCGAGCCGATTTGGTGCCCAACTTGGTTAATACGGTCAAAGGCTATGCCGCACAGGAACAAGCAGTGTTACTGGGTGTAACCAATGCGCGGGCGAAGGTTGGCGGCATTCAGGCTACACCGGAGCTCATCAATAACGAACAAGCTTTTGCCAAATTTCAAGCTGCCCAGAGTGAAATGACTTCGGCATTAAGCCGCTTGTTGGTAGTAAGCGAGAATTATCCGCAGTTGAAATCTGACGCCAATTTTCGCGATTTGCAAGCGCAGCTTGAGGGTACGGAAAATCGTATTACAGTGGCGCGTAACCGATACATTAAAACGGTGCAGGATTACAATATTGTTGTGCGCTCTTTCCCCGGCAACTTAACCGCGATAATGTTCGGATTCAAGGTCAAGCCATCGTTTACAGTCGAAAACGAGAAAGAAATTTCCAGGTCGCCGACAGTTGATTTCAGCGCACCTGGCCAGTTATCGCCTGCTAAGTGATATGGTACGTTTCTGGGCGCCAGCCCTGTTGCTTATACTGGTATGGTTAAGCAGTTTAGTGCATGCAGAAGTCGCGGTGCCGCCATTAAGCGCACGCGTAACTGATTTAACCAGTACTCTTGATACTGCCCAAAAACAACAGCTTGAAACCCGCCTCTCCCAATTTGAAGCGAAAAAAGGTGCGCAAATTGCTGTGCTGTTGATTCCAACTACCCAACCAGAAACGATCGAACAATATGGTATTCGGGTTGTGGAAGCTTGGAAGCTTGGGCGCAAGGGAATTGATGATGGTGTATTGCTGCTCATTGCCAAGGATGATCGCGCAATGCGCATTGAAGTCGGGTACGGTCTGGAAGGTGTGCTGCCCGATGCTGTTGCGAAGCGTATTATTGCCGAGACCATCACTCCGCACTTTAAGCTTGGAAATTACTATACGGGTATTGCAACGGGGATTGAACAAGTACTGGCGATAATTGAAGGCGAATTGTTACCGCCCCCACGTGAGCGTAGTGCGATATCAGGAAGTTTTAAAAATCTTGAGTCGTTGTTGTTTATCGGTTTTATGTTGGCGATTGTGGTGGGCGGTGTACTGCGCAAACTCTTAGGACGGCTACCTGCGGCGATTATCATTGGTTTTGTTACCGCTATGCTCGCTTGGTTCATTGTCGCCCCTATTTTAATCGCTGGGATTGTGGGCATCATCGCATTTATCTTCACTTTGGTCGGTGGGGGGCGTGGCTCTTTGGGAGGCGGTAGTTTCGGTCAAGGAGGGTTTGGTGGAGGGGGTGGATTTGGTGGCGGAGGCGGTGGTTTCGGCGGCGGTGGCGCATCGGGGCGATGGTGAATGGCTATTCAGCGCATCATTAAGCATTTAATTACTGGCAGCATGGTGGTGAGGGCTGCGTTCCCTGCGCATTCGCTGCACGCCATCGAGCAGGCGATTCATGAAGCCGAAGCCAAACATGCTGGGCAAATCCGCTTTGCGGTTGAAGCATCGCTCGATTTCGTCGCTCTTTGGCGTAATCAGACTGCGAGTGAGCGGGCTATTGATGTGTTTTCGCAATTGAGAGTATGGGACACCGAGCATAATAATGGAGTGTTGATTTACTTGCTGTTCGCTGATCGTGACGTGGAAATTGTCGCTGACCGTGGTATACACACAAAGCTTGGCAAGGCTGGCTGGGAAGAAATTTGTCTTGAAATGGAATCGGCATTTCGGCTGGGTAAGTTTGAAGTGGGGGTAATTAAGGGAATTCATGCTGTAAATAGCCATTTACAGCGGTATTTTCCAAAAAAATCTACCCCAGTGAATGAACTACCAGATAAGCCAATAATCTTATAAGTAGCAGGTAAGCCTGCATTACTACACGTGATTGTTAGGCGTGTTTCTTAGTTTGAAGGTAAGTGGTACATGAGTTGGCTCGACATTGAAAATTGGATATTAATGCGTCGTTATCAGAACCTCGGCCTTGCGGAATGCTTTTATCATATCAGTAAATTGTTTTGTCCTGCTTCGCTACGCTGGTTCAGTTTTTCGGTGTGTTGAATTAATCAGCTAAATTCCTGTTTATTAGGTGGACTGGTGTTTGTGCTGCTATATCATGGTGTGTGATCGTCAGAGCGAGTTTGATTGGTTGTTATTACTCAACAGTTATTGTTTGCGAGTTTTTGCCCTTTTGATTTAAGGGCAGGTTAAAAATTGTAAACAAATGTATCAAACAATTGTTTCATAATTAGCCCGGTGGTAAAATTTTTTTGTTGTTGCTTTAAGATGTGTGTGGCAGGCGTAATCTTTGAAATTAACATGCGGTCTGTGCGCCACTTTTCTAAATACATAAGGAGAACACTATGCTGAAACAAAATATCATTGCCGCATTATTGTTGTTAAGTTTGCCAGTCGTTGCCCATGCTGCAGATTCTTATAGTGTGGATCCTCAACATACCTACGCACATTTCAGTGTCAGTCATTTGGGTTTTTCCACCATGCAGGGACGTTTCGATAAAAGTAGCGGCAAACTAACTTTAAATCGTGCTGCAAAGACTGGGTCAGTGGATGTCACCATTGAAGCGGCGTCTCTTACCACTGGTTCTGGTAAGCGCGATGACCATTTACGTTCACCGGATTTCTTCAATGTCGCCGAATTTCCCAATCTTACATACAAATCGACTGCAGTAAAATTCAAGGGTGATATTCCAGTTAGCGTAGAAGGTAATCTTACTCTGCTCGGTGTAACCAAACCAGTAACGCTTACCATTCTTGCCTTTAAGTGCGCCAATCACCCGATGAATAAAAAAGAGCTATGTGGCGCGGATGCTACCGCACAGATTAAACGCTCAGACTTCGGCATGAAATTTGGTCTGCCTAACGTAGGGGATGATATAAAGATGGCGTTTGAAGTGGAAGCATATAAAGATTAGTCTTTAAATTTGTACTTGTAACGCAGAAGAAATGGCAAGCACACGCTTGCCATTTCTTCTGGTGAAAAGGATATATCATTTAAAAATTAAAACTATTATTCCTGTTCCGTTTAAAAGCCATCGGGTAGGTGATAGCTTTATGCTGTGGGTTTTGCTGATATGGCTTTTATTCCATTTCTCAATCAATAATAAAATATTGAATGGTGTATTGCATCTGCTAATAGCAACGGAGCATAGAATGCACTACATAGTTATTGCCGCTTCGAAAGATAAATGGAATTACACAGGAAATTAGCTCATTTCAAATGAGTCGTTCCAAATTTTTTTTGAAACATTTGGTATGTTTAAACTGGAATACGCCTGATAGCAACCGCTATCAAATGTCATCGGTTCACCGTACTAGCGCGTTA
This sequence comes from Candidatus Nitrotoga sp. AM1P, assembly GCF_013168275.1. Classification (GTDB taxonomy): domain Bacteria; phylum Pseudomonadota; class Gammaproteobacteria; order Burkholderiales; family Gallionellaceae; genus Nitrotoga. Next base: position 2,923,248 of record NZ_AP019547.1, read on the forward strand.
AATCAATATTCAGCGGGCGCAATCATTTTGCAATAGCCAAGATTGCTTTCGAGTTAATGTGTGACTACGGCATAAATGCTGCTATTGCTTGTGTCGACTGCCATAGGTGTTGACACTTTGAACAGGATAGACGCATATCAAGTTGAGAATATTGCAAAATTGACTAACTGCGGACTCAATTGGGGATTGTGGACTGGCTATTGGGTGATCACTACTCTAAGTAATTGATAAATTGGTTAGTTGTAACCTACTCTAATGTAAGCGAATCTGATTGCTAATCAGATTTACACAGTTAGTCTCTATCTTTGGTTCTACTAAACTCATATCGAGGTTGGAATACTTTTTGTTCAGGGATATTGGGAGTGGTTGCTTGGAAGCGGCTTGGATCTGATCTAATTATCAGATTCCATTATAGGAATATAAAAAATTGGAAATGGAGCCTTACGTATATTGGTTTTTGTTAGCTTTTGGTCTGCTCGCATTAGAGATGGCTACGGGAACGTTTTACATGCTAATAATAAGTATTGCTTTGGGCCTGGCAGGTATTGCGGCACTACTTGGACTTAACTTACCGTTTCAAATCATGCTTAGTGCGGCGGCCAGTATAATTGGCACAGTGATTCTGCGCCGTATGAAAGGCATGCATACTGGCAAGATGATTAGCCAAAGCTTGGACATCGGTCAGTCGGTGCGGGTTATATCGTGGCTTGAGGATGGCGTTGCGCGTGTGCATTACCGTGGCACAGAATGGGATGCGGAGTTGGAATCATCCAGCGTGCCGCGTGATGGTGTGTTTTACATCAAGGCAATACAGGGCTCAAAATTAATTCTGACGCCATACAAGCCCCACTAACAATAATATTAGGAAGCAATATGGAAATCGCACTGTTTATTCTTGTAGCCGCCGTTATTTTTGTCGTCAAGGCTCTCAATGTTGTGCCACAACAGCATGCTTGGGTGGTTGAGCGCTTGGGGAAGTTTCATGCTGTGCTAGCACCTGGCTTGAACATTGTGGTTCCATTTATCGATCGTATCGCATATCGCCATATGCTTAAGGAAGTCCCGTTAGACGTCCCTAGTCAGATTTGTATAACCAGAGATAATACGCAGCTACAGGTGGATGGTGTTCTTTATTTTCAGGTTACAGACCCGAGGTTGGCTTCTTATGGCTCTAGCGATTATCTCAGTGCCATCACTCAGCTTGCACAGACTACCTTACGCTCGGCAATTGGCAAGATGGAATTGGATAAGACTTTCGAGGAGCGGGATGATATCAACCGTGCTGTGGTTGCGGCTCTGGATGAAGCCGCAGCCAGTTGGGGCGTGAAGGTGTTACGTTATGAGATTAAGGATTTGGTGCCACCCAAGGAAATCCTGCTTGCCATGCAGGCGCAGATTACCGCAGAACGAGAAAAGCGTGCATTAATTGCGGCCTCAGAAGGGCGCAAACAAGAGCAGATCAATATAGCCACTGGTGAGCGCGAAGCTTTTATTCAGCGTTCAGAAGGCGAGAAACAGGCGGTGATCAATGCCGCTCAAGGCGAAGCAGCGGCTATATCGACAGTTGCCACGGCTACCGCCTTGGCTATTCAGCAAGTCGCATTAGCTATCCAGTTTCCCGGAGGAATGGAAGCCGTTAACCTCAAGGTAGCGGAAAAATATGTAGAAGCGTTCGGTAATGTCGCCAAGCAAGGCAATACTCTAATTCTGCCAGGTAATATGGCGGATATGGGGACTATGGTAGCGGCAGCGATGAGCATTGTTAAAACGCAGAAGTAGAGGTTATTCTGTTCTCCGGTGAAATGGTCGCTGGATGATCTATGGTCTATACGAGTTGTTTGAAACTCCTGAGTCATTATCAAAGTAGTGGTTATTAAGACTAAGGGAGACTTTTAATGGATTTTTGTTTGAACGCCACAGACGGTTTTGCTCGTTGTGGAACCCTATCTTTAGCTCATGGTACCGTTGAAACCCCTGTTTTTATGCCAGTCGGCACGTATGGCACAGTGAAGGCGATGTCGCCTATGGAGTTAAGAGAAATTGGTGCCCAGATTGTGTTAGGCAACACTTTTCATCTATGGCTTCGCCCGGGTCTGGATGTGATTGAAGCGCACGGTGGCTTGCATGGCTTTATGGGCTGGGATGGACCGATTCTAACTGATTCGGGTGGTTTTCAAGTGTTCAGTTTGGGCGCGTTGCGCAAGATTACTGAGGAGGGAGTGAGGTTTCAATCTCCAGTGAATGGTGATAAATGCTTTCTAACGCCGGAAGAATCGATACGAATTCAGAAGGTATTGAATTCCGATATTGTGATGATTTTTGATGAGTGTACCCCTTATCCTGCAGATGAAAACCGAGCAGCTGAGTCTATGCGCCTTAGTTTGCGCTGGGCGGAACGTTCAAAACATGCGCACGAAGGTAATACCAATGCACTTTTTGGTATTGTGCAGGGCGGTATGTTCGAAAATCTGCGCGATGAATCGTTACGTGAGCTGGTAAATATCGGCTTTGACGGTTATGCCATAGGTGGACTGTCGGTGGGGGAGCCAAAAGAAGACATGCTGCGAATTTTGAAACATACTTCGCCGCAGTTGCCTATCGATAAGCCGCGATACCTGATGGGCGTAGGCACACCGGAAGATTTGGTGGCTGCGGTTGCGCACGGTATAGATATGTTCGATTGTGTGATGCCCACACGCAATGCGCGAAATGGTATGCTTTTTACCCGCCACGGCGATATTAAGATCAAGAACGCAAAATATCGCTTGGATACTCAACCACTTGATCACCAATGTACTTGTTATACCTGTCGTAATTTTACCCGCGCTTATTTGCATCATCTACATCGTATTGGCGAGATACTGGGTGCGCGCCTAAATACCATTCATAACTTGCATTATTACCAAGAGTTGATGAGTGAAATTCGAGCCGCTATCACGATCCACCAGTTCGATAAGTTCGTTACCCGGTTTAGGCAAGCCCGCGCCAGTTCGTGCTAGAATTCGCCGCTGCAAATTTTAACTGGGAGAAGTGTCATGTTGATTAGCAACGCTTATGCACAAACTACTGCACTTGCGTCCGGTTCCGGCTTCATGGACTTTCTGCCTGTGGTCGCCGTGTGTGCAGTGTTTTATTTTCTTTTACTGCGTCCGCAACAGAAGCGCGTTAAAGAACAAAAAGCTATGCTGGCTGCCCTGCAAAAAGGCGATGAAATTATCACTGTAGGGGGAGAGTTGGGTCGTGTGTCGAAGGTGGGCGAAAACTATATCAGCTTGGAAATCGCCGAAAACGTGACAGTACTGATTCAGACAAGTGCGGTTCAAACCGTGCTGCCCAAGGGAACAATTAAGTCGATTTAAGGTACTGCAATGAACCGTTACCCGCTGTGGAAATACCTGCTTGTTCTCGTTGTATTTATTGTTGGATTAATTTACACCCTGCCTAATTTTTATGGTGAATCTCCTGCTGTGCAGGTATTGCCCTTGCGTGCCAATCTCAAGGCGGATAGTGCATTGCTGCAGCGGGTAAGCGACGCGCTGAAAGCAGAAAATCTGGATGTGGAAGAGGTCGCGTTGGATCCTACTAGTATTAAAGCGCGCTTTAATACTACCGATAGTCAGCTTAAGGCCAAGGATATTCTGCAGACAAAGCTGGGCGATGATTACATGGTTGCCCTTAATTTGCTATCACGCTCGCCGCAGTGGTTAACCGCTATGAATGCACGGCCTATGTATCTTGGATTGGATTTGCGTGGTGGTGTGCATTTCTTGTTGCAAATTGATATGAAGGGCGCGCTGGATAAGGCGATAGAAGCCGCTTCCGGCGATATGCGGAGCATCCTCCGTGATCAGAATATTGCGTACTCTGGTGTCAGCCGTGATGGCAGATTAGTGACGATCAAGTTCCGTGATGCGGAAACGCGAAGCAAAGGTGCGGTAGAACTCAAACAACGCTTCGGTGGTTTAGCCTTCAATGACAAGAATGAAGGCAACGAGATTCTCTTAATTGCCACCTTAAAACCGGAAGAAGAAAAACGTATTCAGGAATCTGCTGTGCAGCAGAATTTAATTACGTTACGCAATCGTGTTAATGAATTAGGCGTGGCCGAGCCGATAATTCAGCAACAAGGTATAGATCGTATTGTAGTACAGCTTCCCGGTGTGCTGGATACGGCACATGCGAAAGATATTCTTGGTCGCACTGCGACACTGGAAGTGCGTCTGGTGGATGATGAGCATAAGCTCAGTGAGGGCGCCACCGCACCGTTTGGTACCGATATGTTCAAGGATCGGGATGGCTCGATGTTGTTGGTGAAGAAAAGTGTGTTGCTTACCGGCGAGCGCATCAATGATGCGCAACCCGGGTTTGACAGCCGCACCAATGAGCCAGCAGTGCATATCAATCTGGATAGCGCAGGTACGCGTAAATTTAAAGAAGCGACGCGCGAAAATGTTGGTAAGCGTATGGCTATACTGCTATTTGAAAAGGGTAAAGGCGAAGTGATTACTGCTCCGGTGATCCGTGAGGAAATTGGTGGCGGGAGAGTGCAAATTAGCGGCCAGATGAATACCAAAGAAGCGAACGATATATCCTTGTTGCTGCGTGCTGGCGCACTGGCAGCGCCAATGGAAATCATTGAGGAACGCACTGTTGGTCCTAGCCTCGGTGCGGACAATATTGTGCGTGGCTTCCGTTCCACTCAGATTGGTTTTATCGCCATTGCAATTTTTATGATTTCCTACTACCTGATGTTTGGCGCGGTTTCCGTTCTGGCACTGGGCGCTAACTTATTGTTGCTGGTGGCATTGTTGTCCATGCTGCAAGCCACGCTGACTTTGCCTGGTATGGCTGGTATCGCGCTAACGCTGGGTATGGCGATTGATGCTAACGTTTTGATCAATGAGCGCATTCGGGAGGAGTTACGTAATGGTAATACGCCGCAAGCATCCATCCATGCCGGATATGAGCATGCGTTCCGGACTATACTTGATTCCAACATTACCACTTTGATCGCGGGTATAGCGCTGTTTATGTTTGGCTCCGGTGCGATACGGGGTTTCGCTGTTGTATTGTGTTTGGGCATTCTTACTTCGATGTTCAGTGCGGTGTTGATATCGCGTGCATTGGTTAACCTGATTTACGGGCGTAAGCTGCGGTTGACCAAGATCTCCGTCGGTTAAGTAGAAAGAGGCAATAAATGGAATTTTTCAAGATTAATCGCAACATTCCGTTCATGAGCTATGGGCGGTATACCACCACTTTTTCTTTGGCGACATTTATTCTGGCGGTGTTTTTTATCGCAACCAAAGGATTGAATTTTGGTGTGGATTTCACTGGTGGAACGGTGATGGAAGTACATTACTCTCAGACTGCTGATCTGGAAAAGGTGCGTGAGCAACTGACTGATTTGGGGCTGCATGACGTGTTGGTGCAAAACTTTGGTTCTAGTCATGATGTTCTGCTGCAGGTATCGCTTAAACAGAATGTAGTAGGCGCGAAATTGAGCGAGCAGATTCTCGACAAGTTGCGTCAGCAGGATGCCAGTGTGGAAATGCGCCGGGTTGAATTTGTCGGTCCGCAAGTTGGCAAAGATCTGGTGGAAAATGGTGCACTTGCGTTATTGCTGGTATGCATTGGCATCGCGTGCTACCTCTGGGTGCGATTCGAGTGGAAGTTTGGTCTTGCCGCGATAATCGCCAATTTGCATGACGTAATTATTATTGTTGGCTTTTTTGCATTTTTTCAGTGGGATTTTTCCCTTACCGTACTGGCGGCGTTGCTAGCCGTGTTGGGCTACTCGGTAAATGAATCAGTGGTAGTGTTCGATCGTATCCGGGAAAACTTTCGTAAGATGCGCAAGACCGAGGTTGCTGAAATAATCGACAATGCGATTACGCGCACCATGTCACGTACGATCATTACCCACCTCTGCACCCAAATGATGGTGACAGCAATGCTGTTCTTGGGCGGGGAGACATTGCATTATTTTGCGCTGGCGTTGACTATTGGCATTCTGTTTAGTATTTATTCCTCGGTGCTGGTGGCTAGCCCATTGCTTATGCTGATGGGTGTTTCACGCGAGGATTTCATTAAGACGGAAAAAGTAGCTGAAGAAGTATTACCCTAGGCCGTGGAACTGCTCACTTCTTTTATAGATATTGTCCTGCATCTGGACGTTCATTTATTAGCAATCATGCAGGCATATGGCATGTGGATTTATGCCATCCTGTTCATGATTATTTTCTGCGAAACCGGACTCGTGGTGATGCCTTTTTTACCGGGAGATTCGTTGTTGTTCGTGGTAGGTGCGCTGTGCGGGGTTGGCGCGCTGGAAATCCAGTTGGTTTTGCCGTTGCTGATAGCTGCATCGTTTTCGGGGGATAGCACCAACTACTGGATCGGTCGGTTGATAGGCATGCGTTTAGTCAAGCGTGCTAATTCGCGCTTTCTCAAACATGAGCATTTGGAAAAGACGCATATGTTTTACAAGAAGCACGGAGGAAAGGCGATTCTGTTTGCCCGCTTTTTGCCCATCGTACGAACATTTGCACCATTTGTAGCTGGCATTGGTTTGATGCGTTATCGCATTTTTATGTTATTCAGCGCGTTAGGGAGTATTGCGTGGATTAGCCTTTTCACTATAGGAGGCTACTTTTTAGGCAATATTCCAGTGGTGAAAGATAACCTGACCCTGATGGTGGTTATTGTCATTGTTATTTCATTTTTGCCAGCATTGCGCGAGTTCATTAGGCATCGTCGTACGTATAGCATAGACTAGCTATATAGTATCGAAAGTTGTACTTGGCCGGATTGATGGTAAAGTGAGCTATGGTTAATGTTAAGTTTGAGGAACTAAAGGCGAAAGATCATTTACCTTCCCCTAAAGGTATGGCTCTGAAAATAATTCAGCTTACCTTGAAGGAAGATGTAACAACTCAGGAGATTGCGCACGCGATAAAGACGGACCCGGCATTGTCAGGTCGGTTGATTAAGATGGCCAATGTGCTTATGTCCTATCAGACAAGACCTATTGTATCCATAACAGATGCGGTCATGTCGTTGGGTTTGAGTATTGTACGTAATATGGTGTTAAGTTTGTCACTAATGGAGGGTAGCCGGGATGGGGCTTGCCGAAAATTCGATTATCAGAATTTTTGGTCGCAATCGTTGTTAATGGCAATTGCTGCAAAAAACTTTGTAGAAGGCCGTAGAATGGGGGCAGCTGAAGAAATGTTTGTTCTCGGCTTGCTGGGTCAAGTTGGTTTCTTAGGGCTAGCAACGGCGTATCCTCAGGAATATGCCCTCATTCTTGAAAAAGTCCGAGCAGTAGACACAAATATCACATTAATTGATCTCGAACGCACTGAATTCGGACTTGATCATAATCAACTGAGTAAAGAAATGTTAGCAGACTGGGGTCTGCCACAAATATTCCAGATAGCCGCTTTACATCACGAAAATCCAGCTTTGTCTGATCTTGCCGAAGGCAATCGGAGTTGGCACGTCTTAAATATATTACATATCGCAAGCTGTTTTTCCAAGGCGTGTTTATCGCACGAACGACAACGGCACAAAATGGTGCAGAAATTGATTCTTAGCGCCGCCAGGCTGGGCTTGGAGACCGATGTTTTTACTGAGTTAGGCGATAAGACGGTGCAGGAATGGCGTGAGTGGAGTAAATTATTCGGCATCCATTCGGCAGACATACCCCTCTTCAAGGAAATTTTGCAAGCTGCGCCACCTACTGAGCTGGAAATAGTTGATATCGGGACACCGGAGATTGGTTTGGAGACATGTTATGCATTGCGTATCCTACTGGTGGAGGACGATTATGCAACGACGTTGGTGCTGAAACTGTTGCTGACAAAGGCCGGGCATACGGTTGTTACTGCGGGCGATGGGGTGGAAGCGTTAACTATGCTCGATAAATTTATGCCTCAGCTTATCATTACAGACTGGCATATGCCTAAAATGAATGGCATTGAATTTTGCAAGGCGCTCAGAGACATCGAGCTTTGGCGCAATATCCATGTATTTGTCATGATGACTCAAGAAAATTCGGATAGGATAGAAGAGATATTTGAGGCTGGAGCCTCTGATTACTTAACCAAGCCGGTTAATTCAAAAGTGCTGGGTGCGAGGCTGTGTGTTACTCAGCGTATGGTGCAGCTACAGGAAGAACTGAAGGTTGAACATCAGCAGTTACGCACCATTGCTGCGCAGTTGGCGGCATCAAATCAGAGATTGCAACAGATGGCGCTTACTGATGTTCTCACCGAGTTGCCTAATCGTCGTCATGCAAATGATTATCTAGAGCAGCAGTGGGCGATGGCAGAGCGCAGTGGTCGCCCACTGTCGTGCATGATAGTAGATGTAGATTTCTTTAAGAAAGTTAACGATACTTATGGCCATAAGGTTGGGGATGATGTACTGAAACAAGTGGCGCAAATTTTACGCTCATCCGCACGTAAGCAGGATATGGTGTGCCGTTTTGGTGGGGAGGAATTTTTAGTGATTTGTCCGGATGCACAAGCGGAGCAAGCCTATCAGTATGCAGAAAGACTGCGTCAGAATGTAGCTGCGGGAAATACTCATCTAGATTTAATAGTTACAATTAGCGTTGGAGTGGCTAGCAAAGCCCCAACATTGTTAAATGCTGAAATGTTATTGCAACTTGCAGATAACCACTTGTTTATGGCTAAAGAAATGGGGCGTAATCGCACTATTGGGAATTAATTTCCTCTACATTCTGTAGAAAAGTTGCGATGATCATTACTGGCATTCATTAGTTACGCAAATATTGTATTGATTAAATATTCACGACAGCGCCAGTTAAAATAACCATATATTGAAATTTTTTGAGTTTGGTGTACTAGTAATTACGCTGCTGTTCAACAAATTCAATATTAATCAATGCAATGTAGGGTAATAAAATTAAACAACAACAATTTCTTCCGTAAATTCCAATTGCACCTTCTCGTCTTTATCTATTGTGACAATTACTTTGCCGCCATTGGATAGTTTGCCGAATAATAATTCATCTGCCAGTGCGCTACGTATGGTGTCCTGAATTAAACGCGCCATCGGGCGGGCGCCCATTAGTGGGTCGAAGCCAGTTTTGGCAAGGTAGTCTTTGAGTGCATCGGTGAAAATGACTTCAACTTTCTTCTCATGTAGTTGTTCCTCAAGCTGTATCAGGAATTTGTCTACTACGCGCAGGATGACTTCTTTATCCAGTGCGGCGAAGGAAATGGTAGCATCCAATCGATTGCGGAATTCTGGAGTGAATAGTCGCTTGATTTCGGCCGTCTCGTCACCGCTCACTCCGCTCTTGGTAAAGCCAATTTGTGCCTTGCTTAATGCATCGGCCCCTGCATTGGTGGTCATAATGATAACCACATTACGGAAATCTGCCTTGCGTCCGTTGTTGTCAGTGAGTGTGCCGTGATCCATCACTTGTAACAAAATATTAAAAATGTCTGGGTGTGCTTTCTCAATTTCGTCTAGTAGTAAGACGCAATGGGGCTGCTTGTTGATTGCTTCAGTGAGTAGACCACCCTGGTCGAAGCCGACATAGCCAGGTGGTGCTCCGATAAGGCGCGACACCGCGTGACGTTCCATATATTCAGACATGTCAAAGCGGTTTAGCGGCATGCCCATTGCAAAGGCAAGTTGACGCGCTACTTCGGTTTTGCCTACCCCGGTAGGGCCAGAGAACAAGAAGCTGCCGATTGGCTTTTGCGGATTGCCCAATCCACTCCGGGACATTTTTATGGCGCGCGCCAGCACGTCAATGGCGGCATTCTGGCCGAACACAACGGTCTTGAGGTCGCGATCCAGCGTTTTCAATAGATTGCGATCATCCGAAGAAACAGTGCGTGAAGGTACGCGTGCAATCTTGGCAATGATGTCCTCGATTTCATGTTTGCCGATAAGTTTTTTCTGTTTTGATTTTGGCAGAATGCGTTGTGCCGCACCTGCTTCATCTATCACGTCAATTGCTTTGTCAGGAAGATGTCTGTCATTGATAAAACGCGATGAAAGTTCGGCCGCGCTAGTTAGCGCAGCGGTGCTGTATTTGATGCCATGATGAGTCTCGAAGCGAGACTTTAACCCTTTTAGAATCTCAATGGTCTGCACAACTGAGGGTTCTGGCACATCTACTTTTTGGAAACGGCGGGATAACGCATGATCTTTCTCGAAAATGCCGCGATATTCTTGATAGGTAGTAGCACCGATGCACTTAAGTGTGCCATTTGAAAGTGCCGGCTTGAGTAAATTGGAAGCATCCATGGTGCCGCCCGAAGCTGCACCTGCACCTATTAGGGTATGTATTTCGTCGATGAACAGAATGGCATGAGGTTCATCGGCTAATTCTTTGAGGACAGCTTTCAGGCGTTGTTCAAAGTCGCCACGATACTTAGTGCCGGCCAGCAGTGCGCCCATGTCTAATGCATAGATCTGGGCGTTTTTGAGAATTTCTGGCACATTGTTTTCTTTAATTCGGCGCGCTAAGCCTTCGGCGATAGCAGTCTTACCTACGCCAGCCTCACCGACCAGTAGTGGATTGTTTTTGCGGCGGCGGCACAAGGTTTGAATAACTCGCGTCAGCTCGGTTTCGCGTCCGATTAGGGGGTCGATTTTCCCAGCCAAAGCTTGTGCGTTGAGGTCCAGCGTGTAATCGGACAGGGCGCTTTTCTGGCTCGGTTCTTGCTCTATTTCAGAATCTGCTGATTTATTGGTACTTGATTGAGCTGTTTTATCGATTCCATGCGCAATATAGTTTGCTACATCCAGCCGAGTGATAGCACGCTGGTTCAGGAAAAACACGGCATGGGAATCTTTTTCACTAAACAGGGCAACTAAGATGTTGGCACCGGAAACTTCTTTTTTGTTAGATGATTGCACGTGCAAAATAGCGCGCTGGATGACTCGCTGGAAGCCGACAGTGGGCTGTGTGTCTACTTCACTGTTACCTGGCGCTACTGGAGTATGAGTATTAATAAAATCGGTCAGTACTGCGCGCAACTCTTCAATATCGGCTCCGCAGGCGCGCAACACATGTACCGCAGAAGAGTTATCCAGCATAGCAAGTAGCAGGTGCTCCACCGTGATAAATTGGAAGCGTTTCTGGCGTGCTTCGACAAACGCTAAGTGTAAGCTGATTTCAAGTTCTTGCGCGATCATAATTTATGTTTCCTCTAATTCGCATCGTAGCGGATGTCCGTGCTGTTTGGCAAATGCCGATACCTGTTCAACTTTCGTTTCTGCGATATCCTTAGTATAGACCCCGCATATTGCCAATCCTTCATGATGTACTTTGAGCATCAATTGAATGGCGCGTTCACGGTTCATCAAAAAAAAAGTTTGTAAAACTTCGATTACAAAATCCATTGTGGTGAACTCGTCGTTAAAGAGCAGCACCTTATACAGTTTGGGTGGTTTGATCTTGCTTTGTTCTGCTTTCAGCAGGGATGTGTTTTCATATTTCGTTGCCATGGTTGTTATTGTTACATTTATTTATGGCGGTATGTTCGATGATTCATGAGGTTTTTTCAAGTACTTTTGAAAACAATTCAGAAAATAAAGTGCATAAGTCTTGACGAAATCGCTTAAACAGGAGTAAAAAGTGTATGGGTGTTTGAATGCAAGTTACCTGCAGTACTGGTTTTGCCATGTACGCTCTTGGAATTCAAACAGTTTAACGGGAATCCCCCCGGTTTTTTAGCTAAGGAAGTGAAACATGGCAAACGGTACAGTTAAATGGTTTAATGATGCAAAAGGTTATGGTTTTATTACTCCGGATGATGGTAGCGAAGATTTATTCGCGCATTTTTCCGCAATTACTATGAGTGGCTTTAAGTCTCTTAAAGAGGGCCAAAAAGTTACTTTTGATATTGTTCAAGGTCCTAAAGGTAAACAAGCTGCCAATATTCAGGCCCCTTAAATAGGTTCTTGGTTTAAAAAAGCCTGCTTAAGCAGGCTTTTTTATTAATTTAAAATTATTGAATAGCACTATACAATTTGAAAGTGGAGTTTTAGCAAGCGTTTATAACCGCAGAACGAATCTTTCCCGTTTATATCGCACTTAATGTTTGCAACGGCTCGAATAGCATTGCCAACTCTTCTGTAGAAAGTGGAGCAATAGTTTCTCCGTTATCATCCAGAATACCTTGCGCTAAGTTACGTTTTTTCTCCTGCATGGCAACAATTTTTTCTTCTACGGTGCTTTCAGTGATCAGTTTGTAGACAAAAACTGGGTTTTCCTGGCCTATGCGATGGGCGCGGTCAGTAGCTTGATTTTCTACCGCCGGGTTCCACCACGGATCATAATGAATGACGGTGTCGGCGGTGGTGAGGTTCAGGCCTACACCGCCCGCTTTGAGACTGATCAGGAAGATGGGTATTTCTCCGCTCTGAAAACGTTGTACTGGTGTGGCGCGATCGCGCGTGTCTCCGGTCAGTTTGACATAGGGCAAGTTAAATTTAGCAAGTTCTAATTCGATCAATGCCAACATAGAGGTAAACTGAGAGAACAACAGGATGCTCCGCCCTTCTTCCACCATGTCCGGTAGCAAAGACATAAGAAGTTCCAGCTTTGCTGAATGTGTTACCTGTTTCGCAGCAGGCAATTTAAGCAGGCGTGGATCACAACAGGTTTGACGCAATTTAAGCAGTGCATCAAGAATAATAATATGACTGCGATTCATCCCCTTCTTGTCGATTTCCAGGCGTATCTTTTCATGCATCGCTACCCGGATAGTTTCGTATAAGTCACGCTGAGCACCAGATAGTTCGCAGGAGCGAATAATTTCTGTTTTGGGTGGTAATTCTTTGGCTACCTGTACTTTAGTGCGGCGTAGCAGAAATGGGGTAATGCGGCGTGAAAGTACCGCGCGCCGGGTGTTGTCACCTTGCTTTTCGATGGGTGTGCGGAATAATTTACGAAAATTTTTGTCATCGCCCAATAATCCTGGCAGTAGAAAATGAAAGAGCGACCATAATTCACCAAGGTGATTTTCCAGCGGTGTGCCGGTAAGCGCTAGTCTATGGCGCGCTTTAATTTGATGCACAATTTGAGTGGCTTGCGACTTTGGATTTTTGATGATATGACCTTCATCAAGGATTAATAAATGAAATTCTTGTCCGATTAGCACCTCTTTATCGCGTGGCAGCAAGGGATAGGTGGTGAGCACCAAGTCATAAGCCCCGATAGATTCGAAATGTTGTTTGCGCAATTGACCCTGCAATACCAACACGCGTAAATCCGGCGCAAAACGCTCTGTCTCCCGCAGCCAGTTGAACATCAGGCTGGTGGGGGCGACTACCAAACTGGGATGGTTCATGCGCCCCGATTCTTTTTCTACTAGAAGATGAGCCAAGGCCTGCACGGTTTTACCTAACCCCATATCGTCAGCCAGAATGCCGGCCAGTTCATATTCGCGTAGAAATTGCAGCCAGTTAAGCCCTTCTTGTTGATAGCCCCGCAAATCGGTCTTCAGACCAACAGGCGGCGGAACTGGCTGAATGCCATTGAAATCGCGCAGCTTGCGTCCTAATTCACGTAAACGCTCACCGCCCAGCCAGCGCAAACCGACAACCTCCTCCAATTCTGCTAGTCGTCCCGCCTGAACCGCAGACAACTCGATTTGCTGCAAATTATGCACTGTATCTTTATCGAAAAGCTCGATCAGTACTGACAGAATGTTTTGTATGCGGGAAATCGGTAATGTCACCAAGCGCCCATCAGCAAGGCGGGCTATGAGCGGCACCTCTTCAGCGTTAAGCTGCGCTAGTGCCTGCATGTTCATTTTTTCTGGAAACTGGCGAATTAAATCCAGCAGGACAGGCAACAAGTTGACTGGTAGTCCGTCTATCTGAATACCCAGCTCTATGCCGAACCAGTTATTGTTATCACCGTCCTCATTGACGGTAGCTGTCCAGTCTTCAATCTCGGCGAAACGAAAATTGAAGTTTGGTTCCATTTCGATCTGCCAGCCAGACACTCGTAGATCGGGGAGGTTGGTAAGACAGAAGTTGATCCACTCTTTGTCATCTCCACCCAGAATAAAAGAACCTTTGTGTTTGTTATGTAATTCGGAAAAAATTGATAAATCAACAAAGAAAAACCCCAAGCCGGTAAGTTCGTGGAAATAACTTTCTTCGGCGGTAACATCGCGGTCGATGCGCAACAATTCATCACCACTACGCTGTGCTATCGATTTTTCGGTTGACATAGCGTCGGCTCGTACGCCGCCATAGTCGAATTCAAGGCGCACCAAGTCGAGTGTTTTTGGCTCATCGTAGTGGCCGTCTTTAGCGTGAAAAGAACCCACATAAGGCGGCGGATTTAATGCTACTGTGTAAAAACGTAAACATGGAACAGGGTGTCGATTGCTTACCTTTCTTTCTTGCAGTACCTGTGGCAGTTGAACTTTTATACCGGGTAGTTTTTGTGTCAATTCATTGCTGATACGGCCGGCTAGTGCTGATGGGATCGCGGGTGCGCTAATCAGGGCGTAAGCAATTTCGTCGGACAGGCCGATATCCAATTTGCCGCAGACCGATGTGACTTCATTGACATACCAAGGGGGAGAAAACGGTAGTACCTGCGATGGTGGTACCGTTTCAACATATAGCCGTTGGTTTCCCTGTGTGTCCATGGTCCAAACAGGTTGCGTGATGTATGTTTCACCAAAGGACAGAGGTTCGGAATCAGGTGTTTCCCAGAAGCACCTGCCAGTGGTGATCATTTCTGTCATCCATCGGCTACCCTGTGCACCAGCTAAATTACCACCTGTCGCGCGCATCAGGTTTAATGCAGCTATGATTTCCTGATCCCGCCCGGTAAAATAGCGTGGCGTCGCCCCGATAAAGATATTAGCTAGGGAATTATGATGCGTTTTTTTGCCAAAACCCCCGGCTTTGAGCAATCTGGCAGTGAAAAATGTCACTTCCACTGCCGCTGGCTTGCCATCATGTAATTTTAAAATATACAGTAAACGCTGCAACTCGTTCGTTGGCAAGGTATCTCGGCCTGGTGTCGGTATTGCCGCACGGGCCACTTCGTTCAGCCAGATGGAAATTTCATCTGGTAAACCCGTCACATTCGGCGATGCTTTATTTGCTGGCGTAGGAACTTTAAGTGGGGGCTCTGCTTGAGCCTTGATTAGCGTTGCTGCAACATGCTTGCAGTTGTAGCCTACCGGGCAAGTGCATTCCCCATTGACAAATATATGACCTCCTGGCTCCGCCTGCAGAAGGATATGGACGTGATAGCGATTTTTATTTGAGCCTGCGACAAGTGCGGTAACCAAGGCCCCATTGGGGCTGGTACTTAGCGCTGTGACTTTGTTCTCACGATAATATTGACGTCCCCGCGTCAGATATGCGATCGAAAAAGAGGAGGTTATGTCAACGGATGAAACAAGAGAGTGCACTTTATTCTAGAGCCTTAAAGTTAAAAACACCGTTTTCAGCTGATTGTGGGTGACTGTTAAGATAAATCTCGGTCTTACCCAACCAACTTACTCTGTCATTTACATGTTTTTAACTATTGCTTCGCCGAATGCAGAGCACGATATTTGTTGTGCACCTTGTGTCAGTCGAGCGAAATCATAGGTGACGGTCTTGGCGGCGATTGCCCCGTTCATGCCCTTGATAATTAGATCGGCGGCTTCCGACCAGCCGATATGGCGTAGCATCATTTCTGCTGAGAGAATCAATGAACCTGGATTTACATAATCTTTGCCAGCATATTTCGGTGCGGTGCCATGGGTGGCTTCAAACATGGCAATGCTATCAGACAAATTGGCGCCCGGTGCGATACCAATACCACCGACTTCTGCCGCCAGTGCATCAGATATATAGTCGCCGTTGAGATTCAAGGTAGCGATAACGTCATATTCTGCAGGACGCAACAAAATTTGCTGTAGAAACGCGTCGGCAATTACGTCCTTAATGATGATGCCTCCGTCTCCATATTTTTCGGGCAGCTTTAGCCACGGCCCGCCGTCGATTTCTACCCCGCCGAATTCTCGCTTGGCGAGTTCGTAGCCCCATTTTTTGAAGCCGCCTTCGGTAAACTTCATTATGTTACCCTTATGTACCAAGGTGACGGACTTGCGCTTATTATCTATAGCATACTGGATAGCACGACGAATTAAGCGTTCACTACCTTCGATGGACACTGGTTTGATGCCAATAGCAGAGGTTTCTGGGAAACGAATTTTCGTTACGCCCATTTCATCTTGTAAAAATTTGATTAATTTTTTAGATTCTGGCGAGCCAGCTTCCCATTCGATACCCGCATAAATATCTTCAGTGTTTTCACGGAAGATCACCATGTCCACTTTTTCCGGTTCTGTCACTGGGGTAGGAACGCCCTGGAACCATTGTACTGGACGTAAGCATACGTATAGGTCAAGAATCTGGCGCAATGCTACATTGAGCGAGCGCATTCCGCCGGAAGTAGGGGTGGTGAGTGGTCCTTTAATGGACACAACGTGGTTGCGCACTGCTTCTACCGTTTCATCCGGCAGCCATGTATCGTCACCATAGATATTTACAGCTTTCTCACCGGCATACACTTCCATCCATGCAATTTGGCGCCTACCGTTGTAAGCCTTGGTGACCGCTTCATCCACCACGCGTCGCATAACAGGGGTGATATCTACACCCGTGCCATCGCCTTCAATAAATGGAATAATAGGTTGATCTGGCACGTTGAGTGTGTAGTCTTTGTTAACGGTAATTTTTTGGCCTTGAGGCGGAATCTGGATGTGTTGGGTCATGTATTTTCGCTCCCCGATGAAAAGCTTGGGGTAATATGGATCGCTATTAATGAGTGGAAAAGTCGGATGAGTCGCATCCTGTTGTTCAACAAACCTTATGGCGTGATCTGTCAGTTTGGCCGCGACGGCCTGCATCCAACGCTAGCAAATTATATCACTGTCCCTTATGTATATCCAGCCGGACGGCTGGATACTGACAGTGAAGGTTTGGTGTTGCTTACTGATGACGGTTTGTTGCAACACCGTATTACGGATCCACTTCATAAGTTGGCCAAGATTTATTGGGTGCAAGTAGAAGGCAAGCCAAGCGAGATGGCATTAGTGCAATTGCGTAGTGGAGTAAAGCTGCCTGATTTTGTTACTTTGCCTGCTATGGCAAGATTGATGGAAGAACCGGTAAACTTATGGCGGCGTGCTCCTCCGATCCGCGAGCGTAAAAATAAACCAACCAGTTGGTTGGAACTCATTATTCGTGAGGGTAAGAACCGTCAGGTGCGCCGCATGACAGCCGCAGTGGGTTACCCTACTTTGCGTTTGATTCGTTACCGGATTGGCGAGTGGACGCTGGATGGGTTGGAGTCAGGCATCTGGCGTGAGGCTGCGTTATAATGTACGCCTTTTTGATTCCTAACAGGAGGATGCCATGCCTATTTACGAATATCGTTGCAGCAGTTGTGGTGTACAAAAAGATGTCATGCAAAAGATCAGCGATACGCCGTTGACTGTATGTCCTGCATGTGGCAAACCTACATTCAGCAAACAGCTTTCAGCCGCGGGCTTTCAACTCAAGGGGAGTGGTTGGTATGCCACGGACTTTAAGGGTTCGGGCAGTAAGCCAGAAGCTAAATCAGAATCAGCTACCAGCACAGTGAGTTCTGCCACGCCAACTGCGGGTGGCAACGGGTGAAGAAATATTTGCTCACCGGATTATTGGTGTGGGTTCCGCTTGGCATTACCATCTGGGTTCTGAACCTGACGATTAGTACGCTAGACCAGAGTCTGCTGCTACTGCCGGTGAATTGGTATCCAGATAAATTACTTGGTATTCACATTCCCGGGTTGGGTGTGATTCTCACCGTAGTGATCGTGCTTGGTACCGGTTTGTTGGTGCACAATGTCCTCGGACAGCGTCTGTTGAGTTATTGGGAAGGTCTGCTACGCCGCATTCCGGTGGTAAGCAGTATTTACCACAGCGTGAAACAAGTTAGCGATACGTTACTGTCCAGCAACGGGCTTGCTTTCCGTAAGGTGCTGCTGGTGCGATATCCGCACCCCGAGGCATGGTCGTTGGCATTTCAGACCGCTATCCCGGGTGAGGTGACGCAACAACTTAAAGATGAGTATGTGGGAGTATTTATTCCCACCGCACCCAGCCCGGTAAACGGGTTCTATTTCTACGTACGTCGTGCTGATACCATCGAACTCAACATTAGTGTGGATGTGGCTTTGAAATCCATTATTTCAATGGGCGTAGTGGCTACCCCCGCTATGCCTTATGCGCCAGAAAATCAACGCAATTCACCCATTTATTAGATTAACTTATTGAAAATATGCGAACTCATTACTGTGGACATCTTAACGTTTCAAATCTTGGTCAAGCTGTTACTTTATGTGGCTGGGCACACCGTCGCCGTGATCACGGCGGGGTGATTTTTATTGATCTTCGCGACCGCGAAGGGCTGGCCCAAGTGGTATGTGCTCCGGATCGTGCGGACATGTTCAAAATTGCTGAATCGGTGCGTAGCGAATTCGTGCTGCGTATCAGCGGACGCGTGCGCCGTCGCCCGGAAGGCAGTTCCAATAGCAACCTTGGTAGCGGCGAGATCGAAATTCTATGCCATGAAATCGAAGTGCTGAATGCTGCGCTTACGCCGCCGTTCCAGCTGGATGATGAAAATCTGTCGGAGAACGTGCGCCTGACGCATCGCGTGATTGACTTGCGGCGTCCGCAGATGCAGAAAAATCTGATGCTGCGCTACAAAACAGCAATGGCGTTCCGTCGTTTCCTGGATGCAAAGGGTTTCATCGATATTGAAACGCCGATGCTGACCAAATCCACCCCGGAAGGTGCGCGTGACTATCTGGTGCCATCGCGCGTTCATGCAGGAGAGTTCTTTGCGTTACCGCAGTCGCCGCAGCTATTCAAGCAATTGCTCATGGTGGCAGGTTTTGACCGGTACTATCAAATCACTAAATGCTTCCGTGATGAAGATTTGCGCGCAGACCGCCAACCTGAATTTACTCAGGTGGACATTGAGACATCATTCCTGGGTGAAGAGCAGATTATGACGTTGATGGAGGAAATGCTTCGCACCGTATTCAAAGAGGTGTTGGGTACTGTTTTGCCCAATCCGTTTCCGCGTATTTCTCACGCTGAGGCGATGGCGCGCTTCGGTTCAGATAAGCCCGATTTGAGAGTGACATTGGAAATTACCGATGTTACAGATGCGGTAAAAGATGTGGCATTCAAGGTGTTTTCTGCTCCTGCCAATCAAGCTAACGGGCGCGTGGCAGCGTTGCGTGTGCCGGGTGGTGGCTCATTTACGCGCGGTGAAATTGATGAATACACCAAGTTCGTTGGCATCTACGGTGCACGCGGTTTGGCCTATATTAAAGTCAATGACGTGACGCAGTTGAATGAAACTGGCCTGCAATCGCCTATCGTGAAGAATCTGAATGAAGACGCGCTGAAAATAATCATAGCTCGTACAGGTGCACAGAATGGTGACTTGATTTTCTTCGGAGCGGACAAGGCCAAGATAGTGAATGATGCGCTCGGCGCGTTACGCACCAAGATTGGCCATGAGAAAAAATATGTCAGCGGTGCGGCATGGACTCCGCTGTGGGTGGTAGATTTTCCTATGTTTGAATACGATGAAGAAGCTAAGCGTTGGAATGCCTGCCATCATCCGTTCACTGCGCCCAAGGATGAGCATCTTCACCTGTTGGAAAATGATCCCGGACGTTGTTTGGCGAAGGCATACGACATCGTGTTAAACGGTTGGGAACTTGGTGGTGGCTCGGTACGTATTCATAAAGAAGAAACTCAGTCATTAGTATTCCGTGCGCTCAACATTGGTGCGGAAGAGGCGCAACTAAAATTTGGCTTCCTGCTTGATGCACTGCAATATGGCGCGCCCCCGCATGGCGGGTTGGCCTTTGGCCTGGATCGCATCGTTACGCTGATGAGCGGTTCGGAATCGATCCGTGACGTGATCGCTTTTCCCAAGACCCAACGCGCGCAGTGTCTGCTAACCCAAGCGCCCAGTGCCGTTGACGAAAAACAACTGAACGAGCTGCATATTCGTTTGCGTCAGAAAGTGCAAACGACGGTGGAAGTGACGAAGGAATAGTATGGCAGCGCTGCCCGTTTGTGTTGCAAAATAGGGAAAAAATTGAAGCCATATTAAGATGAGAATGGTTAGCGCACGGTTCATCCTGCATTTTTTATGCTGCTTGTTTGCAATGCTGCTGGCATTGGTTTCAGTACAAACTTATGCTGATGTGTTTGGGTCAAATAATGACCGTGAAATGCAGATTATCGCGGTGTCCGCGTTGCCGCTGGAAGGGCGAGAAACCTTGCATCTCATTAAGCAGGGTGGCCCATTTTTATATGCGCGTGATGGTGTGATATTCAGTAATTTTGAAAAACGATTGCCCAAGCGTCAGCGTGGCTATTATCGTGAATTTACGGTGAAAACACCTGGAATACGCAATCGTGGTGCACGGCGCATTGTCTGTGGCCAACCTGTTGAGTGTTATTACAGCGCTGACCATTACCAGACTTTTCGGCGCATCGTGGAATAACATGGATAATTTGTCGCTGCGCTTAAAAGATGTAAGTGAGGCGGGTGCATACCGGCTGGGTTGTCGCTTGGACGAGTTGTACGCAGCAGTGGCAGAGGCAGGTTGCGTCTTGTTCGAGATTGATCTGGCTGAGATAGAGGGCAAGGAAAAATTTATCGCTGTCATGGCTCAGGCAGTTTGTGTGCCGGATTGGTTTGGTAGCAATTGGGATGCGCTGGCCGATACATTGAGTGACCTTTCCTGGCAACCTGCTTGTGGTTATGTGCTGTTATTGCGTAATGATAATGGCACACTCGGGATGGCTGCTGAGGATCACAATATGGCTATGGAAATTTTTGCTGACACGATAGCTTTCTGGAAATCGCAAGATAAACCATTCTGGATTTTTTTCTGCTAGCGCCATTCATGCAATATAAATTACCAGTTTCGGTGTTAGTGGTGATTTATACCTTGGATTTTGAGGTGTTGCTTCTGGAACGCGCTGATCACCCAGGTTCCTGGCAATCAGTCACCGGTAGCCAGGATGAAGGCGAGCCTTTGCGCGAGACAGCTGCGCGCGAAGTGTTTGAGGAAACTGGCTTGGATGCCAACCTCTATGGTTTGCTGGACTGGCAGACTCAAAATATCTATGAAATTTATGCAAAATGGCAGCATCGCTATGCACCAGGTACTCGGCATAACACCGAGCATGTATTTGGATTGGAATTACCCTGCGTGCTGTCTGTCCAATTGTCATCGCGGGAACATCTCAGTTATCAATGGTTGCCTTGGCAGGAAGCTGCAGGGCTGGTGTTTTCGCCCAGTAACCGCGAAGCGATTTTGCAGCTGCCTGAAAGAGAAAAAACGAGGGGCTGAAACGGCCCATACATATAGTGAATGAAAGAATTTCAAATGAAGGAAATTGAGAGGCAGGGTGGCATGATATCGATTGCCTACGATCATCCCGGCTGCGCCACTTCGACAGCGTGGGCGAAGAAGCCGCGCGAACCGGAACTCGGTGAAAAAGCCATACTTATTGAGCGCATCAAGCGACTGTTAAAAGAACAGGATGCGGTGCTGGTAGCGCACTATTATGTACATCCGGACTTGCAGGACTTGGCCGATGCTACGGGCGGTTGTGTATCTGACTCCCTTGATATGGCCAATTTCGGCCATCAGCATTCGGCGCAAACATTAGTGGTGGCGGGGGTGCGTTTCATGGGTGAGACAGCGAAAATCCTCAACCCGGAAAAGCGCGTATTAATGCCTGATTTGGATGCAAACTGTTCGCTCGATCTTGGTTGTCCGGTGGAGGAGTTTACTGCTTTCTGCGATGCACATCCGGATCGCACCGTGGTGGTATATGCCAATACCAGTGCGGCGGTAAAGGCACGCGCCGATTGGGTGGTAACCAGTTCTATCGCGTTGCCTATCGTTAAGCATCTAAAGGAGCAGGGGCAGAAGATATTGTGGGCACCGGACCGTCATCTGGGTCACTACATTCAGCAACAAAGTGGTGCCGACATGTTGCTGTGGCAAGGTTCATGTGTGGTGCATGACGAGTTCAAGACCAAGGAGTTGGCTGAACTCAAGGCGCAACACCCGGATGCCAAGGTGCTGGTTCACCCGGAATCCCCCCCGGCAGTGGTGCAGCTTGCTGATGTGGTGGGCTCCACCACGCAGCTCATTAAGGCAACACAGAGTTTGGCTGCAAACAAGTTCATTGTGGCGACCGATAACGGTATTCTGCACAGGATGAAAACGTTATCGCCTGACAAGATGTTTCTTGAAGCGCCTACGGCGGGAGATGGCGCGACTTGCACTAGCTGTAATCACTGTCCGTGGATGGCGATGAACGGGTTGTTAAATCTGGCTGACGTGTTGGAAAGAGGGAAGAATGAGATACATGTTGATCCGGTAATCGGGCGTCGTGCCAAGGTCTCTATCGAACGCATGCTGGATTTCGCGCGTCAAATCGGCCTTCCCACACGAGGCATCGGTAACGCCTGACGAATGTGTGCGGCTAACAATACGTTCATTGCGTATATTAAATGTATGTGGTCTGCTGATGCGGTATTGATGAGCCACCTATGACCACACTGAACATCGTTACCTACAACATTCACAAGGGTTTGTCCCATTTCAACCGGCGCATTGTGCTGCACGAATTGCGCGAGCGCTTGCGTCACCTCAACGCCGATATCGTGTTCCTGCAGGAGGTGCAGGGCGAGAATAGCCGGGATGTACGGTATCTACATGGCTACGCCACTTCGTCGCAACATGAGTTTCTGGCTGACCAGATATGGCCGCATCATGCGTATGGGAAGAATTCCGTGTATATAGGCGGTCATCACGGAAATGCCCTCTTGAGTCGTTACTCGATTGTGGAGTGGGATAATTTGGATATTTCCGCGCACCGCTTCGAGAGTCGAGGCCTGCTGCATTGTGTAATTGACCTGCCAAAAATTGATCAAAGGAAGATCAGTCAACCGCTGCATTGCATTTGTGTACATTTTGGCTTATTCAAACGTGGCCGCGTAGTGCAATTTAATGCGCTGATTGAGCGTATAAAACAGATGGTACCGCTGGATGCACGACTTATTGTCGCGGGTGATTTTAATGACTGGCGCAACAATGCCAGTCAGCTGCTAACCCATGAATTGCAATTGCAAGAGGTGTTTGAAGCAAATCTTGGCAGGCCGGCACGTAGTTTTCCGGCGGGCATACCGCTACTGTGCATGGATCGCATTTATGTGCGCGGGCTGGAGATTCAGCGCTGCGAGGTGCATGCGTGGAGAAAAATTTCAGACCATGTAGCGCTGTCCACAACGCTCGCCTTATGAGTAGTACGCATCTGGTTGACGGTCATATTCTGACTCTGTTACGTAACGGTGAGGAATACTTTCCGCGCCTGATTGCGGCGATAGACGCCGCGACCCGTACGGTCTATCTGGAAACTTATATTTATGCCGCCGACACGTGCGGTCGTTTGGTCTCGCAGGCGTTGCAGCGTGCGGCCAAGCGTGGGGTGAGGGTGCACTTGCTGCTGGATGGTTACGGTTCGGCCGATTTGCCGGTTGCGTGGGTGGATGATCTGCGCGGAGTGGGTGTAGCGGTGTTGTGGTACCGCCCGGAAATCGCACGCTTCAACTTGCGTCGCCACCGTCTGCGCCGGTTGCACCGTAAGCTGGCGCTGGTGGATGAGACTATCGCCTTTGTAAGCGGCATCAATATCATCAACGATGTGCCGGGTGGCCGGCTTATAGCGCCGCGCTTGGATTATTCGGTTGAGGTACGGGGAGCAACGGTAGAGCATATACAGTTCATTATGCGGCGTTTGTGGACGCTGGTGTCGTGGATAAATTTTCGGCGGCAGCGCGAGCGCGTAACACTACTGGCCCCGCACAAGAATACTCAGCAACACAAAGTGGCTTTTGTGTTGCGTGACAACTTGCGTCATCGTCACGATATTGAACACGCTTATCTCAAAGCCATTGCCGGGGCGCGGCGAGAGATTATCATTGCCAACGCCTATTTTCTGCCCGGAATGCGCTTCCGCCATGCTTTATTAAATGCGGCTCGACGTGGAGTGCGCGTTGTATTGCTGTTGCAAGGGCGGGTGGAGTATCGCCTGCAGCACTTTGCTACGCGTGCGCTTTATGATGAATTATTGCGAGCAGGTATTGAAATTCATGAATATCACGCCAGTTTTATGCACGCCAAGGTGGCGGTGGTGGATGGCTATTGGGCAACCGTAGGTTCATCCAATATAGATCCATTCAGCCTGTGGCTGGCGCGCGAAGCTAACCTGGTCGTGCGCGATGCAGGGTTTGCTGAATCATTGCGTGCCGATTTGTTGCAAGAGATTGCGCACAGTGCTCGGTTGATTTCCCATTCTGTGTGGCGCGAGCATGGTATATGGATGCATTTGCTGATGCGTATCAGCTATGCAATGGTTCGTTTCTTGACTGGCGTGATTGGTTACGCACGCGGACATGATAATGTTTAGTCGCTATCGGTCAGATAGATTCGTTGGTCTGATGTAAACCACAATAATCCGACTGCACGGATTTACGTGAGCGTAAAACGCGCGATGAACCTGTTCTGTTCAATCCGGTCGTTCATGTTTTCAATTAGCAAGTCGCTTACGATTTCGAAAAAGCACCGCCGCCCCCACCAGTGACATCGCCCATACGATGGCCGCACCACTTGGTAGATCTAACCATACTGACAGCAGTAGCCCGCCAGCATAACCTGAGGAACCTACTGCGAAGGCAATGATTATGCGTTGTCGTTTCCGTTGCAGATTGTGTGTGGCGAGTGCGGGGACGATGAGGCTGGCGAATACCAGATAAACTCCAACCAGTTGTACCGAGGCGGTTACAGCCAATGCGAATAGTGTATAGAAACCCATGCTGCCAAATCGTTTATTAACCACGCTCCACAGCGCCAGCAAAGTGGCAGTGAGGATCGCCGTTGCTATGAGCTGGGTTTTGCTCACCCACAGGATTTGCCCGACCAGTAAGTCTTTAATATGCTCGCCGGCTTTGGTGTCGTGGCTCATCAGCAGGATGCTGCCGCTGGCGGCGAGGACGAACAGCAAGCCAATGCAGGCTTCCTGAACTTCTGGTAGTTTGCGTTCTATGATGGTTAGCAGCTCTGCACCTAGCAGGGCGCTGGTGGCTGCCATTACTTGCACTGCGAGTGGATATTCGGTCAATCTCAGCAGTCCCGCGACGACCACCCCGAGTCCTGCGATCTGGGCCACGGTGATGTCAGCGAAGATAATGCCGCGTGCCAACACCTTCATGCCGAGTGGGACATGGGTGGCGAGTACCAAAAGCCCGGCAATGAAGGCGGGCAGCAAAATTTCAAGATCGACTATATTCATCTTGTGTACTCCTAAAATCTCCTTCTTCACATACCATCATGTTAAATGGAAGATGGGAGGAGAGAAGGTAAAATTTAACTAGATGATATTCCCGCCAGCAAACGCGCGATAGTATCGTCAAACAGGCCGAATAAATCTTTCGAGCCGTCCGAGCCACCTACACTGAATGGCAAAACTACTTCAGGAATGTGCGCGCGCTCGGCAATCCATTTTGATGGTTTGGGATTTTGATAGGCTGAACGAACTACCATTTTTGCCGGAGATTGTTGTAACTGCACTATCACTTTCGACAGGTGTGACACACTGGGTTCCATACCAGGCTTGGGTTCCAGCACGGCAACTTGTTTTAGCCCCAACCATATATTCATATAAGAATATGCTTGGTGCTGGGCGACAAAGGGCTGCCCTTTTAATGGTGCGGCCTGCTTTTCCCAGCGGGTTATTGCGGTTTGCCAAGTTTGAGTGAAGGCCTGTAGGCGGCTCACGTAGAACGCTGTGTTGGCGGGATCAAGCTCGACCAGCCGCTCCGACAGCGCTTTTGCAATAGGGAGAAAGTTGCGAGCATCGAGATGGATGTGCGGATTGCCCAGGGCATGCAGGTCGCCCAAAGCGCGATCCAGGCTAACGGGGATTTCCAGCATGGTCACATAGCTTGCGGCGTTGAAGTAACCCGGCTTACCGGGGACGGCGTTGACATTTCCAGATTCGCGCAGCATGAGCGGTAGCCAAGCCAATTCTAATTCCGCGCCGGTGCACACCACCAGTTGCGCACGGCGTGCTCTGGAAATCAGACCGGGACGTGCTTCCACATAGTGTGGGTCTTGCAGTGCGTTGGTAGCGGTATAGATGTTAGCTTTGTTTGCCGCCAGCTCCTTTGTCAGCGCTGCCCATTCGGGTTCGCAGGCTAAGACTTCCAAGGCTGCATGTACTGGCTTGATGAGTGCCGCCAGCAGCAAATACATTAAAGGGAAGAATATTTTTTTCATGGTGTTGTCCTTTGGGTTTTGTCAGACAAACAAGGAAGCCATCGTATTTTCCGTTGTCTGCATAGCCTCTTTCACGGCCCTGACGGTTAATTAAAACTTGTGTACGCCGTGCGCACCCAAACTCATAATATATTGCATAAAGAACTGCGTATCGGCCAGACCCTGCCGAGAATTGTCTTGAGCCACCTGCATGCGCATGCGCGAAAATTCGCTTGGACTGTAGTCAAACATTATTGTGGTGCGTGTGGGAGTATAGCCATAGTTGCTGATAATATTGGAAGTATTCAGGAAGCCGACCTGAGCTACACCAGAATTAAGCCGGTCATATCGCAGTCCTACACGCCAACGTGGCTTGAATTGATGAACGCCTTGCACATACCAGCCAGATTGGGTAACTGAGTAGCTGTCTGGAGTTGTAAGGTTATAAGTGAGCGTGCCATCTTCACGACGCCGGAAATATTCGCCCTGTAGCTTAAAATTTGTTAGACGGATATTCCCATTTGGTGCGTATTTCCACACGAAATCCACTCCGGCAGTCTTACTATTACCATTGAACACGTTGCTTACGCCACCTGTGGTACCGAGCAAATCGGGTACAGCATCAAATTGTGCGTTCTCACGCTTGGTCTGATGCAAGGAAATACCTGCGAGGAAACTGCTGCTGTCACCTACGTCAGAACCGACATGGGCGAACAGTACGCTGGAACCCATGCCATTTTTTTGCCGGCTAGTGCCTGGGTAACTGAGTCCTCGGCCGATTTCGGCACCGATTTCAATAAAGGTATCGGTTGGTGCCAGCCACCTTAATTGCATGCCGTCTTCACTTAATTGGTTGTTCCAGAATGTGCGATAAACGAGTGGCTGATCAACGAAATCCCATGCATGGGCATGTACCTCATTCAAGTAACCCAGATGGGAAAAAAATCGTCCAAACATTAGATTGAAGCCATCGCCCAGCGTGGTGGTCTGTATGAAGGCATTTTCCACTCCCAAACCGTTGTCAGGCGATAAGGCAAGTTTAGCTTCACCACGGAACTGTGGATCGATGTTGGCAATAAGGCTTAGTTCTGTTTCTTGCAAACTGAACCCTTTGCTATATCCGTGGTCGTTGGGAGCCATGGCAAAGCCGGTGATGGGCACCGCCGGATCTTTTCTTAAGTTTTCATAGGTGCCCGTCAGGATCAGCGAGGTGGCCGGATTGTATGCGCTCACACTAGAGGCAGGAGCACGGTTGGGCTGTGGTGCGGGGGTTTGTACTTGCGCTTGCGTAACCGTGGCTTCGGCTTGGCGGCTGGCCTCGGCTTGTTGCAGACGTTGTTCAAGTTGCGTGATACGTTGTTCGTAACTGTCTTTCAGTTGTTTGATCTGTTCGCGAATGTCGTTTAAATCTTTATCACTTGCAGCATAGACGTTCAGGGGCAAAGACAGTGCCACACATAACATTGCATGCTTAAGAGAATCGCTATAGATCGCCATCTCATCTCGCCCGATTGTAATGCTCTATAAAATTTTGCGTATTTAGCGTTTTACGTGAAATTTATTCTTTACATTTATGCTGGTGTTCTACTCTTCTTTTGTATGAATTTGTCTGTGTGTTGAGCTATATAGAAAAATCCCAGCGATATTTTAAAGAATCATTGTATGCATATTTAACCAGTATTTTTGGGTAATATTTTTGCGGGTTTTTGTATTGGTTAAATAATAGGGTAGCAGCTAAAAAAAGAGAATAAGCAAATTCCTTATTTATTATCTAACGGAAAGCCATCAGTTATTTTCAACTTTACTCGGGTAGATTAAATGCGAGCAAACGGGAGACACGGATGTTAGTAAATTTTAATTTTAGCGTTCCTTAAAATATAACGTTCTCCAAAAGTTTAGAATGGAGGCGGGCCATTGGTCTCAGTCGAATGCAAGCAAACCGGCAATTGTCTGAGACCGTGATATTGCAACATAGCTTTTCAGGCAAGCGCCGGATGATGTTGAAGCACTGATTATCCTGAAATAATACACTGGCTTTCCGCCCACCAATATCCATTATGCTATGCATCTTAGCTGTTACCTTTGGAATCTCGTGGACGGAAGGGTTCATCAGGTTCATGCCGTAGCCGAACACTTTCTTTTTGGTGGGCCAATTGGTACAGGATTGGCAGGACCAGCAACGTTAGTGCAGTTGATGACAAAATACCGCCAATTACAACCGTCGCGAGCGGGCGTTGTACTTCGGCACCTGTACCCATGGCGATCGCCATGGGTATGAAGCCCAGGGAGGCTACCAGTGCGGTCATCAGCACCGGGCGCAGGCGGGTGAGCGCCCCCTCCTGGATCGCTGCATCAAGATGCATGCCTGCATCCCGTAAAGATCGAATGTAGGAGATCATCACCAGGCCATTGAGCACTGCAACACCTGACAGCGCAATGAAGCCCACTCCCGCCGAAATAGAAAGTGGAATATCCCGTAGCCACAGCGCCAGTATCCCGCCGGTCAAGGCAAACGGCACGCCGGTGAACACTAGCAGTCCATCCTTCACGTTATTAAACATCACAAACAACAGCATAAATACTAGCAGCAGCGCGACAGGAACCACAATCTGCAGGCGCTTTGCCGCTGATTGCATTTGCTCGAAGGTGCCGCCCCAGGTTGTCCAGTAGCCAGCAGGTATTGAAACCTTCTGTTGAATCTCCAGTTTGGCCGCGGTGACAAACGAGCCAATATCCCGTTCCCGTACATTAGCGGTTACCACCACGCGGCGTTTGCCGTTCTCGCGACTGATCTGGTTCGGTCCAGGCGCCACATTAATGATTGCGACGTCACTAAGTTGTATATAGTTGGATGGGGGGCGGCCAGTGGCCCCAAAGTGTTCAATGTCAGCCCGTTGCAAATAATTGGAGCGAAATGGGTCATTGGCTTGATTGTCAGGCAAACGAACCGGCAGTCGTTTAAGCGCCTCCATATTGCTCCGCAGCTTTTCAGGCAGGCGCACGATAATGTCGAAGCGGCGGTCTCCCTGGAATAACACCCCGGCTTTCTGGCCGCCCATCGCAATGGCAACCGCATCCTGTATATCTCCAACACTGACACCATAGCGAGCGGCTTTTTCACGATCTATCTGGATAGTAAGCATGGGCAAGCCCGTGGTTTGCTCAACTTTGACATCCGTTGCACCGGGAACTTTAGCCAACACGTTTGAAATTTCTTCGGCGGTATGGTTCATCATATCCATGTCATCACCAAATACTTTTACGGCCACGTCGCTACGAACGCCGGATAACAATTCGTTGAACCGCATTTGGATTGGTTGGGTGAACTCATAGTTGTTGCCGGGTACTTTGGTTACCGCTTGCCGCATGGCATCGAGCAGGTCGATCTTGCTACGCCCCGGATCAGGCCACTCAGATTGCGGTTTCATCATCACGAAATTATCGGCGACGTTAGGCGGCATGGGGTCGGTGGCAATTTCGGCGGTTCCCATCTTGGCAAAAATCGTGTCAACCTCAGGAAACTGTTTGATTATCCGCTCCAGTTCAGCTTGCATTTCGATCGCCTGCGACAGGCTGGTTCCGGGAACGCGTAGTGCATGCAGTGCGATATCTCCTTCGTTTAAGCTCGGTACGAATTCGCTACCCATGCGTGTGGCAAGCAGGCCGCTAAGTATAATGGTGACCATTGCAATACTTAATACCAACTGTTTGTTAAGCATTGCAAAATTAAGCAGCGGTTGGTAGCCGCGTTTGGCCAGGGTCATCAAGCGACTTTCTTTTTCGCTGATTTTTTGGCCGATCAGTATCGCCACCGCCGCAGGAATAAAGGTGACCGACAGAATCATGGCCCCCAGCAAAGCAGCCACTACTGTGAACGCCATCGGGTGGAACATCTTTCCTTCCACTCCGGCGAGTGCGAATATTGGCAGATAGACCACCATGATAATTAACTGGCCAAACAAGAGAGGTCTACGCGCTTCTTTGGAGGCGGTAAAGACCTCATGAAAGCGCTCTTCGGGCGTTAATGCCCGGCCTGCCAAGGCTTGCGTATGTGCAAGCCGCCGTATACAGCTTTCTACAATCACCACTGCACCGTCGATGATAATGCCGAAATCCAGAGCCCCCAGGCTCATCAGGTTGGCGCTGACCTTGTTTGTAACCATGCCGGTAAAAGTGAACAGCATAGCCAACGGAATGACCATGGCAGTGATGATGGCGGCGCGGATGTTGCCGAGAAATAGAAACAGGATCGCAATTACTAGCAGCGCGCCTTCGATCAGATTTTTTTTGACGGTGTTGATCGCCTTGTCGATTAAAATCGTACGGTTATAGACCTCATGGGCTACCACGCCTTGTGGCAGCGTACGGTTGATTTCTTCCAGGCGTTTGGAGACGGCCTGGGAAACTGTTCGGCTGTTCTGGCCGATCAGCATGTAAACGGTGCCGAGTACCGTCTCGCGCCCGTTCTCGGTCGCGGCGCCGGTGCGAAGTTCCTTACCGATGCCGACTTCGGCCACTTCTCGAATTCGGATAGGCACGCCTTGTTGGCTGTTAACAATAATGTTGCCGATGTCTTCGATGGTGGCGACCTGACCCGGCGCGCGGATCAGATATTGTTCGCCGCGCTTTTCGATATAACCAGCCCCGATGTTGTTGTTGTTGCGTTCAAGAGCCGCAACCAGATCTTGCAGTGACAGACCATAGGCCACCAGTTTGTCCGGGAACGGCGCCACCTGGAATTCCTTCACGTAACCGCCAATGCTGTTGATTTCGGTCACGCCGGGCACATGGCGCAGCTGCGGTTTGATGACCCAGTCCTGGATTTCGCGCAGGTCGGTGGAAGTGTAGGGTGTGCCATCGGTCTTCCGAGCACCTTCCTTGGATTCGACCGTCCACATGAAAATTTCTCCCAGGCCGGTGGAGATTGGCCCCATGCTGGGTTCGATACCCGCCGGTAAGTTGCCCTTGGCCTGCTGGATGCGTTCATTTACGAGTTGGCGGGCGAAGTAGATATCGGTGCCGTCCTTGAAAATCACGGTGACTTGCGATAGCCCATAGCGCGATAGCGATCGAGTCTCCTGCAGATTGGGTAGACCAGCCATGACGATTTCGATCGGAAACGTGATGCGCTGCTCGGATTCCAGCGGTGAATACCCAGGTGCTGCCGTATTTACTTGAACTTGCACATTGGTAATATCGGGAACGGCATCGATCGGCAAATTCTGGTAACTAAAGACCCCCAACACAGCCATTCCAACCGTCATCACCAGCACCAGCCAGCGTTGATCAATGGCAAAACGAATTATTTTTTCAAACATGAGGGTCTCCTAATGGTCATGACTTGCACCAGCTTTGCCCAAGTCGGCCTTGATCAGGAAACTGTTCTTCGCGGCGTACCGCTCGCCCGCATTCAAACCCTTGACCACTTCAATAAACTTGCCGTCGCTACGCCCAAGTTCCAGCGGGTGCGCTTCAAAGAAAGTACCATAACGGACGAAGACAGCCGTCCAATCTCGCACTGTCTGGATGGCATCCGCGGAGACTGCTACCGGCACCTCCACCTCATCAGCCACCAGTTCGATATTAACGGGTAGGCCGGGTCGCCAAATGCCTTTGGGGTTGGCTAAAATGATATGAGCTTCTGCTGTGCGAGTCTGCTCGCCCAGCAGCGCGCCAAGATGCTCCACGCTGCCACTGCTCTGGAAATCAAACGAACTTGCTTTCACTATGGCTTTCTGCCCGATTTTTACGGTATTCAGATCGTTGGAGTAGATGGTCAATACCGCCCACACTGTGGACAAATCAGCCACGACAAAAATGTTGGCATCTTCCTTGAGTACTTGGCCGACCGAAATTTGCTTCTGCATCACGATGCCATCAATGGGCGCGCGGATTTCATAGCGCGTGAGATTGCTGGTGTTAGTCAGAGAGCCGCCGAGCGAAGCCAGCTTCTGTTTTACACTCTGAACGATGATTTCAGCTTCCTGCATTACGTTGCGTGCTTGCAGATAATCCTGTTCGGCGGAAATTTTTTCTTCCCACAACTTTTTTTCGCGCTCTAACGTGGTGCGCGCCAAGCTCAACCGTTTTTGCGCTGCCAGCAGTTCACTTCGCAGGTCGGCCAGCGCTTGGCTGGAAATCACTGCCAGGACATGGCCTTTGCGTACAGGATCACCGGCGTTTGCGCCCACCGACTCAACTACTCCGGCTAGTCGCGGTACGACATACACCACCCGATCTTCGTTGAAACTGATGTGACCAATAAGTTGCAACGTACTCTTGATGCGTGCGGGTCCAGAGGTCAGCATTTCGATGTTGCCTTGCTTGATCTGTTGATCGGTCATGCTCACACGTGCTTCGATCTGCTCATAGGCAAACGAGTAAGGTTTATTGTCAAATTGCGCGTTGATCGTTACTTTGAAAGAATGCGGTTCCTCAACTACTGCGTTGCCTTTTAGATAATCATTTTGCTTGACGAAGGTGATTTTTTGAGGCGTGCGACCGAGGCGTTCGAGGGTGATGGTAACTTTGCTGGCGGCAGGATCGAGCGGCTTGCCTTTTTTGTAGGTATAGACGCGAAACTCAGGTTCTATGCCCTCTTCGAAGATCGTTATTTCAACCCCATAGCCATTTTGTGTGAATAACTTTCCACCGTGTGGACCTGCCTGCGGTTCAGCTTCTGAGTGATTTTTTGAGTGATCGTCGTGTGAGTGGCCGTCATGCTCATCTTTATCCTCACCGTGCAGCTTTGTGCCTCCTTGGCTGCTGAGAATCAGTATGGCAATTACGATGCCGATCGCCACAACAACGGCAATGTAGATAGTTTGTTTTTTGTTTAGATTCGGTTTCATGGCGATTTCCTTATGGCGTTGTGGCGGTCGACTTTAACGGTTATCAGAGTGTCGAACCATCGGGCGCTTCGCCAAGAACACGTTCGATTTCGAAAGCAGATCGATGCGCTTCTGCCAAGGCGCGCAGGTATTGAGATTTGGCTTGGAACAGTGTGCGCTGAGCGTCGAGCGCCTCAAGGAAGCTGAACTTACCCATCAGGAAACCTTTGGTCGCGGCATCGTAGGCACTTTGTGCACCCGGTAGAATCTCTCGCTGTAAAATTTCAATTTCTTGACGGGCAACATCAAGACGTTCGAGCGCCTGAGCGATCTCATTATTGAGACGGATCTCGGTTCCAGACAGCTCGTCCCGTGCCTTATCGGTGCGGCGTTGCGCCTCCAAAATATTTCCCTGGTTACGATTGAAGATCGGGATCGGCAATGACACGCCAAGAAGTGCTTGATTGAGGCCTATTTCAGCGTTGCGTCTACCACCCAAACTAAGTGTCACGTCCGGAATGCGAAGGCTGCGTTCTACTTCCACCAGTGCCTGGCGGCGGTTCACTTCAAGCTGCGCGCGCGCCAATCCGGGCGAATTTTCCAAGCGGGCAGTCAAATCTTTCAGCGCGGGTAGTGTGGGCAGCGTTTCAACCTGACCCTCAGCTCGTTCGAAACGAGGTGTTGCATTTCCCCATATGGCTGTGAGGCGTTTGCGTGCCATTTTCAGGCTGGTGGACGCTTGACTAAGTTCGACCCGAACGCTTGCTTCGGCCACACGTGCTTTTGTTTCCTCGACCGGGGAAATCTTGCCAGCCGTCACTCGTTTTGAGGCAGCCGTGGTTGCGCGTTGAGAGAGTTCGACCAACCCTTGTGTTAAAAGAAAACGTTCTTGCGCCACAAGTACATCAAAAAAAGCCACCATGACGGCTGCGCGAATTTCTGCACGCATGGCACTCAATTCTGCCGAGGCTACATCAAGGCGCCGCTCGGCGGCGGCAACACGTGCCGGTCGTTTGCCACCGAGCTCCAATGGCTGGTTGACGTATAATGCGGTGAGACGATTTTCGGGCCGTGGATCCTCGATTATCGCCTCAACTCTCGGGTTCGGCCGAAGGCCAGCTTGAAGGATTGATCCAGTGACTGCTTCGAGTTCCCGTTTGGCGGTAGACAGGGCTGCATTGGCGCCATAGGCTAGTTCGAGAGCGGCTTTTAGCGTAAGTGGAGCGGCTGGTTCGGTAACGCGGAGTGCGGCACTTTCGACGGCCTCATATTTGCCGAGACTTTTCATCTCGAGGGCTAATGATGGATTGAAAATTATCGCCGCCAACCCCAGCGGTAAAAACAGTTTCATCATCCAATTCTCCTGATGAAGTAGGGAAGAAATCCGGCGAGACCTCGAAATAGTTAAATGTAAAAATTAACGTCTCGCCAATTTAACCCGAATATTCATAAATGTGCGCCGGCTCCCTTAGCCTTAAAAAGTTGTTAAGCATTTTTGTTCGGCGGATGCATGAATAATTACACCGCTCCTTCACATTGTTGCCTACCAAACGAGCGAGGTTCGCAGGGGCGAGTGGTTTTACGAGTATTTGCTATGTAAACCCGGCGAGAAAAATCTCGCTTAACTCGTAAAAATACTACGCACCACTATTCAATCTTATGAAGGAGGTGCCTGAGCTGGAGGGCGGCAATATGAAGAATGAAAAGAAATGTGTTTCGTTTGGCCAATAATGGCCAGAGGTATTGCATTGAATAAAGAAATCGGCAATCGGGTATGTGATGCCCCCTGATAATCTGTCAATAAAAGGATGTCATCATTTTTATATCCCTGTGCCATGCCAATGGTTGGGAATTCCGTTTTGACATCGCTTAATTCTGGTTGGGCAATTGCAGCGTCAGCATGATCGAGTATGTCGCCATTGAGATGGAAATGTATGCTACTGGAATGAAAATCATCGCTGATATGTGCATGGACTAATGGCGCGATGCATTGCAGCATTGACAGTAGTGCAATCAAGCCTAAATTTTTCCATTTTCGTGTCATATGATCAATTCTGAATAGGTCAAATAGCTGTCTTTAATGCAGTTTCATAGTCCAGAGTTCTAATAATAGGGCGAGAGGCATAAAAATAAAATAGGTAATTTGCTTATTTTATGGGTGCTTACTAAGCGAAATATATTGGCAATTTCTATTTTTAAAAAACCTGTTATTCACTTCGTAGCGTGTCAGCTGAAGTAAAAGTCCAAGTACGTGTGATATTGAGAATGTCCGTGTCTTTGCGGATGTCAGGTGGTAGCGGGGAAAAAGGTGCAGCCAGTTTTACGATACGCCGTGCCGCAGCATCCAGGATGGGCTGCCGGGAAGAGCGGCTCACCTCTACATTTTCCACACTGCCGTCGGCACGGATGGAGACGCTGAGTTGCAGTGTGCCATAAATATTTTTCTGGCGCGCAACCTGGGGATAATTCATGTTCCCTACGCGTTCTACTTTGATACGCCAGTCTTCAATATATTTGGCGAAGCGGTATTCTTGGGTGCGTGCACCGATAAATTTCCGTCGGGGTAATTTCTGATAAGCATCAAATTCCTTGCTAATTTGTGCTTCCAGGCGTGCGATCTCCAGCTTGCGTTGCGCCATGTCCAGGTTATTCGTACTATCACGGGCACTTTGGTGTTGTTCTTGTCCTTGGGTTTTTTGTTGCGGTATGCTGTGTGTGCTTATGGCCGCCTGTGCCAGCAGGAGTTTGACTCCTTGTTCAAGCTGCTGCACGCGTTGCGCGGATTGCTCCGGCGTGAATTGTTTATCATCGGTCAAGGTAGGCAGCGGGCTTTTTGCGTGACGATCTTCAGTTGTATTACCACCGCCGTCGAGGTTGTTTTGTGCCAAGGCATCGGCCTTAACAGGGCGCGATTTTGCTTTACTGTTTACCAGTACTACTTGCAGCGGTTGCAGGGAATCATTAGTTTTGCGTGGGTCAGGCAGGGCGAAGCCGATGCCAAACAGCATAAAAGCATGCAGCACTAGCGAAAATGCCAGGGCAATGACGATTGGCTGTTTGAACAGAATTAGCAAGCGGGGGCCTCCTCCTCAATCTTGGAGATAAAGCGGGCATTGAAATTCAGGTCAAGCAGGTCAATGTCGCCTATCTCTAAAATTACTCGCGTGTTGGGTGGCAATTCCGGTAAGGATGGGATGCGGCCCACCAGTGGAATGTGGACGAACTTCACCAGATTTTCGCGTAGCACCAGCGCTTCAGCTTGCTGAATATTTTCCTGCAGCAGCCAGCGTAAGCACCAATAGCGTTCCATATTGCGTTGGAATTCGTTGTAAAGTGTATAGGCCGTGTCGAAGTCGCGCATTACGGCGAACAGGGCTGTGTCGTTTTTTGTGTAGGCGGGGGGATCTTCGCGCAACAGGCTGATAATCTGGCGCTGGTTTACAAAGTCTATGTAGCGCCGCAACGGCGAGCTTGACCACATATATTGCGCTACGCCCAACCCTTGGTGTGGTGCTGGCACGGTACTCATTTTCACCTTGCCATTGTTTTGCGTGCGGTAGATGCCCGCTACATCGTGCGTCGCGAGCAGTTTTCCCCATTCCGAATTTACGAAAATCATCAGTTCTGCGACCACCTTGTCGATGGGTGAACCACGTTGCCGAGTACTGATGCTGACGCGATCATTTTCCACGTGAAAATTATAATCTACCTGTTGAATACTATTGTCGGCGGATTTGCCACGCGTTGCTTCCAGCTTTTGCGCTAAATTCCATAATAGCGTGAGCTCCGCCGCAAAGAGAAAATCCTGCTTGCCGGCAGCCAGCGTATCTTCGTTGAATAGTGGTTCCAGCGTGTCAAGACGAAGATTGGCGGCGATATGGATGCGCTCAATGCGGTTTTCCGTGCTGAGTACGGCCAAGGTGTCGGCATCCACTTCGAGATACATGGAAAGCGACGGGCAAACTCTGTCGGCACTTAGGGTAAATGCCTGCATCACGCTGTCTGGCAACATAGTGATCTTGTCTCCAGGCATGTATACCGTGGACATCCGCTGCATCGCGATTGCATCACCTGGCGAACCGGGCGCTATGCCTAAAGACGGGGCGGCAATGTGCACACCGATACGCCAGTTACCGTTGGCAAGTTCTCTAACCGAAAAGGCATCGTCGATTTCTGTGGTAGTCGCATCGTCTATGCTGAATGCAGTATCCAATGCCAGCGGCAGGTCGGAACAGACAGCCAGGTCGATCTCCGCGAAACTGGTTCCATGCGGGAAATTTTCAAACAAGAAGCGCTTTAAATGATAAGCCTGCGTGGAAGGAACTGCTCCGCAGCGTTGCAACAAGTGTGCGGCCGACAAATGCGTAGCGGTGCAGGCGGCCTCCAGTGCTTTCACCTCAAGGGTGTTGCGATCCGGTTTGTATAATAGATGCGGCAATTTGTCGGTGAATTCCGGCGGCAAGGTGAAAGTGATTAGCTCGTTGGTGTAACGCGCTTGCAAGGCGGCTTGCAGGCGTTTTTTTTCGGCGCTGGCTAGCGCAGATTTGAGGGCGTCCGGTGGTGCGGCCTTGTAATATCCCTTGCCTTTTTTGTAAAAGTACATTGGCGAGGAATGCAGGCGGATCAAGGTGCCCGCTGCCTCGATTGGATGGGGCGCGTGGCCAAAATATTCACTGGCCAGTTCATTAAAGCCAAAATCATCCGGCGGGCTACATTCCCACAAAAATTCCACATCTATATCTGCTGCGATGCCTTCCGCTTGCGTCATGAATTCAGTCAGCCCCGGTTGGGCAAAACGTAGCAGCACGTTGGCGGCTTTGATCTTGCTGCGCTTGCCATGCGTGCTTTCCACTTGCAGCGAGGTGATGCTGTCAGTGAGTATCGATCCGACCTTGAAAGCGCCGTCTTCTTCGTAAAAAATGTTCATAGGGGATGTAGCGAAAAGAGTGCCGCGATTATACCCCAGCGCTGATCATGGCCTGGAATTCACTTTAGTTACGAATATCAATTAGGCTTTAACCGTACTAAAACCGTACTAAGCCAATAGATGAAAGTCTAGATGATAGATGTGCTCTGAATGGTAATAGAGAATTATGTTCATTAAATATCTTGTTGAATTGGTTTTATGCCATGAACGTGATTGCAATTATTTTTGCATGTGTGCGATATCGTACAGACTTTGCATGGTCTTGTTGTTATTGTTCGTCTCAGAGTCAGCTAAGTTATTAAAAATAGTCAGGCTCGGTTTAAATGTGTAGCAGTGCAGTTTATCGCCTCTACATGAACTGTCTAAGTTATAACTTAATATTAAAGGAGATTATCATGAAAAAAACCATTCTTAGTCTGGCGATTGTTTCCAGTTTTGCATTGGGTGTTACAGCCGCGTATGCGGTAACAGATCCAGCCGGGTGGCAAAGAGAAGGTCAAAAAATGATAGAAATGAAGCATGATAAGAGCCACGACGACATGTCAAATTCGATTACTAATGAAGAGTATAAAGCTTATTTTGATAAACGTATCCAGCAATTAGGGAAAAAGAACGATGGCAGGGTCTCGCATGAACAAGTGCTATTTATCGACTTCACTTTAGCGGATTCCAATCGTGATGGTGTATTGAGCCAGGATGAAGCGGCAACTGTTCCGTTGATAAAAGAACACTTCGATGCAATCGATACAAACAATGATGACAAAGTAACAGGAGATGAATTAACAGCATTCATGGCAACTTGGAGAAAAAGTCATGAAGGCAAGATGTTGCATTAAGGCTGGCTAGATTTGTTTTAAGCAACATTTAATGACAAGGCGATTTTATATCGCCTTGTCATTTCTTTATAAAGTGAATTGTAGTATCAAAATTAGAGAATCTTATAATTAGGAACTTTTTTTGATTTGGTAGTCCCAAAGTTCTTGACACATTCCGAAGCTGCCCCGTAGTATGCTAGTCTGAGTCTGCCGAATTTGGAGTATGGGTAGGCTCCGTAAAAGCCTGTGGTGTAGAAGCTTGGTATGCCTTGATTCTATTCAACTAATCTCGCAAGTTTTATATTAAGGAGCTTCTCATGAAAAAAAGTATTATTAGTCTCGCTATTGCTTCCTGTTTCGTATTTGGCGCATCGTTAGCGCAGGCGCAAGCCATTTCGGCGCCTAAGCCAGCAATGACACAAGATAAGGCCACCCCCTTTACAGGGAAAGGTCTGAACACCGCATGGAACTGCTGCAAACAATATGATGATCTTGGCATTAAAGGTGAACGTGATCAGCCTGGAGAAGTTAACGCACCTGGAAAAAAGGTAAATCATTCTGTAAATAGATCCGCTACAATCGATCCTGGCTATAAAAATGATGATGGAAACCGTATGCCAGAGTTTATGCGAGTGGCTTCTTTGTCTGCAAACAATGAGCCTACCAACTCTAAAATGTACGGTGCTGGTAAAGATGCTGCAACCACAGGTAATGCACAGGGAACTGGCGATACTTTAGGTCAAGTGCATTTCACTCCTACTTCAGGTTTCAAGCAGTGGCTCCCTAGAAAATAATTATCGTATTATTAATAAACGTTAAGGCCAGCTTAAAGCTGGCCTTAACGTTTATTAAATAGGCATTGTTGAAAAGATAATACTGAAATAGTCTCACTCGTGCCCACTATGGCCGTATCTGTATCATTAATCATTTGCCGGCAGGCAGATAGCTGTCAGCGAGTATTAATGTTGTAAATCCCCGATTGATACTCTTGCCAAACCATGGCAGTGCACTTTCGTTTAATCCTCTAGTCGTTTTATTACCACTTTAATTACCACAAGGACGGGTCAGGATCTGGCTTGTGATTTTTGATTCATTCCGGCTTGTTGCTGCGCCTGATTTGGTCGACTTCTCCATCGTGCTTAAGCATGCCCAAGTCCTTTTTAGTTTTATTGAGCAATTTGAGTTGGCCAAGGTTCGCTGATTCACACAAGTTCAATAGTCTCTTTCGGAAGATTTAAAACCTGCTGTTCTAGTAGTCGCCACCTTTATTTCCACAGTGACATTATTACTAAATGAGGGCTACGTCATGTAGCAGGCGGCGGCGAAATGTGGGTTGGAATTTCTCTGGGTTATTAAATGCGCCCTAAAGTTTTCAGTCGTATCGCCGTTACAAGTAGCTGTAAGAAGAATATTTTTTACGTAGATTACGTCACACGATATTTCGTGAAACAACCTGATTTATGTGAAACGAAGGTAATAAAAAATGGTGGGTAATATTTTTTAAAACTGAAAATTTTAGATTTCAATTTAATCTATGAAACTAAGAATTTTAATCATTGCGCAGCATAGACAATTACGTGATTCAGGTTGAAGTTAAAAAAATAATTCGAATTAATTGTTGCTGTGTAATAAATAGTTTTTTATATAAGGCATGTGGCAAATCATGAAAAATATTTCTATATCAAAAAAATTGATACTGTTATTGGCTCTGCCGCTTATTGGGCTGATTATTTTCTCGGCTATTAATGCTCAACAAAGCTATGAGGAGTGGAGAAGTCTGACACAAACCGAAGCACTGATGAACGTCGCTGTTGCTATTGGTGACGCTACGCATAATCTGCAAATTGAACGCGGTGCCACGGCCGGTTTTGTTCAATCTAAAGGAGAGCGATTTGCCAATGATTTGCCGGGATATCGCGCTGAAACGGATCAAAAAATAGGGGTGCTCAAGAGCAGCTATTCCCACCTGAATATGGCCAGTATGCCCATGTCCCTTCGAACTACGATGGATGCCGCACTGAGTAAACTGGATGGTCTTAAAGATAACCGCGATGCAGCTTCGCAGTTCAGAATCACCGCGCCAGAAGCTGCCGGTTATTACACCAAGTCCGCCGCTACGCTTCTTGAAATAATGCCGGTGATTACCGAGCAGGCCAGTGACTTGCAAGTGGCAAAAAAAATGACCGCATACCTTGCTTTTCTTTATGCAAAGGAACGTTCAGGGCAAGAGCGCGCGTTAATGGTGCCGGTATTTACAGCCAACAAAATTGAACCGGCGCAGTATCGGATTTTTATAGGTCACATCTCTGCGCAGCTGACGCATCTGGATGCTTTTCTTAATTACGCGACCGATGAGGCTCGTGCATTTTACAAAAGCAAGATGTCTGGTTCTTCTGTGGATGAAGTGGAAGCTATGCGCAAGGTCGTAATAGAAAAAGTGGCTGTAGGTGATTTTGGTATTGAGCCAACCAAGTGGTTTAGCAGTATTACCGCCAAGATAAATAACATGAAAGAAGTTGAGAATCTGCTTGCTGAGCGCATACGAACATCTTCTTCTGCTGCTGCTGCGAGTGCCCGCACGGCTTTCATGGCCAGTGCGATATTCGGCTTGCTGGCCATCCTGATAACCGTGCTGGCGGGAGTGTTCATCGTTAAAAGTATTGTTTCCGAATTGCACTCTTTGCGGGAAACGATTGCCCTTATTCAGAGCGACAATGATCTTACGCATCGCATCGTGGTGGAAGGCGAGAATGAAATTGCCGAGACGGGTAATTCCTTCAATCTTCTGATTGGCAGTATGCAGGTCATTATTAATAATGTTATCGAAAGTTCTAAACAGGTACGTCAAAGTACAACTCAGCTTTCTGCAGCTTCTCTGAAAATTACTCACAGTTCGCAGTCGCAGAATGAAGCAGCGGCTTCCACAGCGGCTGCGGTGGAACAGATGACGGTGAGTATTTCGGAAGTGGCGGCGACTGCTGCAGATGTGCATAAGCTTTCCGAGCAAAGTCTGCAACAAACCAAGCAAGGTAATCAAAGCGCAGAAGTGATGATTCTCGAAATTGCCAGCATTGAAAAAGCGGTGAATCAGATTGCGGCATCGGTCGGTGATTTTGTGCAAAGCGCGCGCACAATTGCCAGTATGACTCAACAAGTTAAGGATATCGCCGATCAAACCAATTTGTTGGCGTTGAATGCTGCGATTGAAGCGGCACGTGCAGGTGAACAAGGGCGAGGTTTTGCGGTGGTGGCGGACGAAGTTCGCAAGCTGGCTGAAAAATCTGCGCAATCGGCCCGTGAAATCGACAAGGTAACCAGTACGATGGACACCCAGTCCAGCAATGTGGAAAAAGCCATTGAGCATGGTTTGCAGTCATTGAAATCTACTCAGCAGCAGATTAGCACTGTCTCCAGCATGCTGGTCCAGGCGGGCGCTTCGGTAACAGATGTCAGTAGCGGAGTGAGCAATATTGCCGCATCGGTGGATGAGCAAAGTAAGGGTAGCCATGAAATTGCTCGTCATGTCGAAAGTATCGCGCAAATGGCGGAAGAAAACTATGCGGCGATCGAGCATGTTGGGCAGGATATATTACGGTTGGAGAAGTTGGCTGGGGATATGGAAGCCGCTGTGGCTCACTTTAAGGTGTAATTTCTAAAATAATAATGCCGCGCTCTCTCGCTGCATCGTCCAATCTGTAAACCTCTCTCTTCTGCGGTGAGAGTAAATAAGAGGAACGAAAGTGTTTAGGGGGAGAGAGGCTTACAACGAGGTTAGTCATGTCTGAATTGCTTAGAAATATAGATGGGCGTACCAAGCTGGCAGGTACTAACAAGTTGGAAATTTTGATGTTCACGCTTGGTTTGGACAATCGCACGGGACGTTGCGAAATATTTGGTATCAATGTGTTCAAGGTGCGTGAGGTGATGCGTGTACCGGCCATTACTCATGCGCCAGAAATGCCGGACTCAGTGGAAGGCATGGTAAGTCTGCGCGGAGTGTTGGTGCCAGTGATCGATTTGGCGAAATACACTGGAGTGCAGACTGACGTTAAACCAGGAATTATGGTGGTCACTGAATACAATGGCCACACTCAGGGCTTTTTGGTCGATGCAGTGGATACCATTTTGCGTCTCGATTGGGCTTCTATGAGGGTGCCACCAGAAATGCTTAATGCCCAAATGGGAGGATTGGTGACTGCTGTCACAGAGTTGGCCGATGGGCGGTTGGTGATGATGATGGATGTGGAAAAAGTGTTGGCTGAAACTGGACATTTTAATGATGATCTTGCATTGAAGGCGGTCAAGCCCTTAGGTGTTTCTGGTCGTACGGTATTTTTTGCCGATGATTCCGCAGTGGCACGTAAGCAGATTGTTAGCGCATTAGAGGCAATGCAAGTGAATCATCTTTCTGCCATTAATGGTCGCAAGGCGTGGGACGAATTGCAAAGGATTGCTACTTACGCCGAATCAGCGGGGTTACCTGTAAGCGATATGGTGCAGGTTATTCTCACCGACGTAGAAATGCCTGAAATGGATGGTTATATGCTTACGCGCCTGATCAAGGAAGACAAACGCTTTGCCAACATCCCGGTGTTGATGCATTCGTCGCTCTCCAGCGAGTCCAATCAACAACTCGGTAAGGCGGTCGGAGTGGATGAGTACGTGCCTAAATTTGAACCGCATAAGCTTTCGCAGACGCTCGCTCGTCTGCTGACCAGAAACGGAAGGGACTGATCATGTCGATTGCCGAATATCAATCACAAGCAGACAACATGTCGCTGTCGCAGAGCACGGGTAGCCTGTTTGATACTGTGGATGCCAGAACCAGTTTAGCTGGTTCTAATAAGATGGAGATATTGCTGTTTTCGTTGGGTACTCCGGAAACGTTTGGTATCAATGTATTCAAAGTCAAGGAAGTATGTCGTGCGATGGCGATTACCAAGACACCCAATATGCCAGCGGGTGTGGACGGTATTGTGTCATTACGTGGACACATTCTTCCCGTACTGACCTTGGCTAGATTCATGGGGCTTGATGGAACCATGTCGAGCGATCAAAGCACGATGATGGTGGCCGAATATAGCCGTCATATTCTTGGTTTTTTAGTGCATGACGTAGATCGCATTATTAGAGTTGACTGGAATAAGGTACGCCCGGCAGACGACATGTTTTCAGGCAACAAGGACATGATTACTGCGATCACTGAGCTGCCCGATGGTAAGCTCGTTTCGATACTGGATGTCGAGCAGGTTCTTGCCAGCGCATTTGGTGAGGATGTGGTGGGTAGCGTGGATAAGATCGAAAATGGGCATGAATTATGTATCTTTTTCGTGGATGACTCGGCGGTAGCGCGTAAGAAAATAACCGAGGTGTTAGATAAGATGGGTGTTAAAAATTTGCAGGCGAATAATGGGCTGGAAGGATGGGAGCGCTTGAAGGGGTTGGCAGATACCGCGCAGAGCAGTGGTACCGATCTGCATGATCAAATTCAAGTGGTGCTCGTAGATGCGGAAATGCCGGTGATGGATGGCTACGTGCTGACTCAACATATCAAGGCTGACAGGCGTTTTGATGGTATCCCGGTGGTGATGCATTCGTCTTTATCATCCGATGCCAACCGCGATATGGGAAAACGGGTTGGGGTAGATTATTACGTACCCAAGTTTGATGTGGCGGTATTGAGCAATACATTGCGGCCTTTGCTGGTTTGATGTATCTGAAAATGACTAACGGGATAAGGAATAAGAGCAAAAGTTAGAAAAACGTAATGCCTTAAAAGGTACTAAATTTATCTCTGTCCATCGTTTCCTGAGAACTAAAAGCAAC
The DNA here is from genome assembly GCF_013168275.1 of Candidatus Nitrotoga sp. AM1P. Classification (GTDB taxonomy): domain Bacteria; phylum Pseudomonadota; class Gammaproteobacteria; order Burkholderiales; family Gallionellaceae; genus Nitrotoga. Next base: position 2,968,081 of record NZ_AP019547.1, read on the forward strand.
TGGAGGTATATCGTGGTAGATGCAAATATGAAATTTTTAGTGGTAGACGACTTTTCCACAATGCGACGTATTGTACGTAACTTGCTCAAAGAGCTTGGTTTCGTCAATGTGCAAGAGGCGGAAGATGGTGTTGATGCGTTAAAAAAGCTACACAGTGAGAGTTTTAATTTTGTGGTGTCGGATTGGAACATGCCTAATATGACTGGCATTGATCTGCTTATAGCGATCCGTGCTGATCCAACTCTGAAACACTTGCCGGTATTGATGGTGACTGCTGAAGCCAAGCGCGAAAACATTATTGCGGCAGCGCAGGCAGGTGCCAGTGGTTATGTTGTTAAGCCGTTTACTGCCGCCACGCTAGATGAAAAACTGAAGAAAATTTTCCTGACTATGCAAAAGTGAGTGATGCCATGACTAAGAAAGCAGTTGCAGGAGATTCAGATGATTTGGAAGCGTTGTTTGATAGTATTGTCTCGGCGAGTGATGGTGGAAAGGAAGAGACTGCTGTCACCTCATCGTCTTCGGCTAATAGGGAATTGACCCAAAGTAGCGTTGAGAAAAGTAGTGATGAGATTAGCCCATCGGACAGCGTGGTAAACAAGCTTGGGCAAATGACGCGCAAGTTTCATGACACTCTGCATGAACTTGGTTATGGCAAAGATCTTGAGAAAGTTGCATCGTTTATTCCTGATGCTCGTGATCGTTTGAGTTATGTCGTTACCATGACTGAAAAAGCTGCTGAACGAGTGTTGAATGCCACTGAGGCTGCTCAACCTATCGTGACAAAAATTGAAGTTGATTCCCAACGGTTGGCGCGGGAATGGCAGATGCTTTTTGATAAGCAACTCGATACTGAGCAGTTCAAGAATTTGGTCACGCAAACCCATGCTTTTTTGGTTGAAATTCCGAAACAGACCAAGGTTACTAATGCCCACCTGACGGAAATCATGATGGCACAAGACTTTCAGGACTTGACTGGGCAAGTCATTAAAAAGATTGTGGATGTGACACAGCAAATGGAAAAGCAGCTGGTGGAATTACTGGTTGAGAGCTCTCCCCCTATCGCTAACCCAGATATGCATGCCGGGCTACTGAATGGCCCGGTGATAAATGCATCAGGACGCACCGACGTGGTGTCCAATCAAAATCAAGTAGATGACTTGCTTGAAAGCATGGGGTTCTAAAATGAATGATTTTGCGGGCATGGAAGAGTTAATGCAGGATTTTTTAACGGAAGCATCTGAGTTGTTGTCTGATGTCGATAGTAAACTGATTGACTTGGAAAAGCAGCCCCACGATCGCGACTTGCTCAATATCATCTTTCGTGGCTTCCACACCATCAAGGGCGGCGCCGGATTTTTGAATGCGACGGAGCTGGTTACGTTATGTCATCTCACAGAAAATCTGTTTGACAATCTGCGCAACGGTGAATTAATTCTAAATGCAGATCTTATGGACGCGATTTTTGCAGCCACAGGAGAGGTCAGGCAGATGTTTGACGCATTAGCACAGTACAGGCAGCCAGAAGCCGCCCCGCCTCACCTGATTTCCGCACTGCACGCTGCCTTGAATGGTGAAGCGGTTGTAACCCAGACTGTTGCCCCGCAGGGGGCTATGCTCGAATCTGCGGTTGATAATTCTCTATCATCATCAATGGCTAGTCCAGACTGGAATGTTTTGTATCAGGCCTTGGTGGGTACTTCACCCGTTCAAGTTCAGGCTGGATCCGATGCGGTGCTAGCTTCTCCTTCTTCAGCCGCAACACAGGCACCATTGCCGCCTGCAGGTAACGTGGAAACGTTACTGCCAGAAGCTCGTTCGTTTGGCCGACGCTCCAACGATATTCCAGGCAATAAAGCTCCTGCTGCCGGGCGCCGCGAAAATGAGGCGGGCAAGGACAACACAATTCGTGTTGATACTGACCGATTGGATCAAGTGCTCAATCTTTCCGGCGAAATTGGATTGACCAAAAATCGCTTGACCCATTTACGCACGGACATTTTACAAGGGCGATCTGACGCGGCCACATTACTTGCATTAGATGAGTCGGTCAGTCAGCTCGATATGCTGGTGGTGAATTTGCAAAATGCAGTGATGAAGACGCGTATGCAACCTATTGGCCGTCTTTTCAATAAATATCCTCGTTTGGCGCGCGATTTGGCGCGTCAACTCGGCAAGGATGTTGAGTTGGTGTTGTCCGGTGAAGAGACCGAGATCGATAAAACAATGATTGAGGATCTTAACGATCCGCTGGTGCATTTGATTCGCAATGCGGTGGATCACGGGCGTGGAAAATTCGGAGCAGCGCGCGGCGGTGGGCAAGACAGCGAAGAGCTTGGTGCATTTAAGTGCTCAACAGGAGGGAGATCACATCATCATCAGGATAACCGATGATGGTAAGGGCATGCGTCCCGAGGTGATCCGCAACAAGGCCATCGAGAAGGGCTTGATCAATGCGGAATCGGTGAGCAGCCTGGATGATGAACAAAGCTTAGGTTTGATTTTGCTTCCAGGATTTTCAACTAAAGATGAGATTTCCAGTGTGTCCGGTCGTGGGGTCGGCATGGATGTGGTGAAAACCAACATTGAGAAATTGAGTGGAAAGATCAGTATTACATCGGTGCCGGGTAAGGGTAGTGAGTTCACCATTTCATTGCCCCTCACGTTGGCGATTCTGCCAGTGCTGCTGCTACGCCTGTGCAATCAATCATTTGCTGTGCCACTGTCATTGGTACGGGAGATTTTATCGGTTCCACCGAGTGATCTGCAGCAGATAGCCGGCAAAGCCACTATGGTGGTGCGCGGTGAGGTTCTGCCGGTGCTTTCATTGGCCAGTCTGATTGGCTGGGAGCAGACTGACAAACCTGAAGTGGGTGTGCTGATGCAGATTGAAAAAAACAGTTTCATCCTCTCGGCAGATGGCTTTGCTGGACACGATGATGTGGTGATCAAATCATTGGATACTTTCCGGCCAAAGGGGGTAGCGGGTGTGACGATGTCCAGCGAGGGTGAAATTATATTAATTTTGGATATCAAAGAATTGCTTGGCGAGCTATGCAGATGAGGTAGGAGATACCGGATCTGGTCAAAAAATTGCTGTGACTTAATTCGCCCGATTGGCTTGTTTATTGCCAGACCTTAACTGGCAAGCCGATGAGATTTTTCTGATGTTATTTAACGGTTGAAGTGTTGAATATAAGGTGTGGAAAATTTATAAACATCCACCACATTAACTATCTGTTTACCCTGTTTTCGCAGGGCTGAAAGCACGGGAATTTTTATCCAGCCAGATAAATGTTCCCATTCTCCCCGTCACATTATCGCGCCGATACGAGAAGTAATTTGCGCTGTCTGTATAGGTACACAGGCCGCCGCCGTACACACGCGTAACACCCGATGCATTCAGGCGCAGACGTGCGAGTTGATAAATGTCGGCGAACCATTTTCCAGGTGTGTCAGGCACGAAGGCAGCAGCGGCTTGCTGGTCTTTGCCAATAAACTCTGTACGTACTTCATCGCCTACTTCGAAAGCTTGTGGGCCGATTGCAGGTCCAAGCCAGGCCATGAGCGTATCGGGAGGTACGTCCATGGCACGCACGGTGTGTTCAATGACCCCATCGCACAATCCACGCCATCCTGCATGTACTGCGCTGATTACGCTGCCTTTATCATTGCACAGCAAGACGGGCAGGCAATCCGCCGTCATTACTACACATACCGCGCCGGGGTGTGTAGATACACAGGCGTCGGCCTCGGGCCAACATTCGGCCTGAGCTGCATCAGCTACTACCACACCATGTACTTGTTTAAGCCACACCGGCTCGCTTGGCAACATTGGTTCCAGCAGCATGCGATTGCGGGCTACGGCTAAAGGCGCATCGCCTACGTTGCTGCTGAGATTGAGACTGTCATAGGGAGCAGCACTTATCCCTCCATTGCGTGTGGTTTGTAGCGTCCTGATATTTTTTGGAGCCGGCCAGTCAGGGATAATGCAGTGTTCAAGCAGGTTCATTTAATGTGCTCCTGATATTTTTTAATAGCTGTGTTATGTCGTCTGGCATGGGGGCTTGCCATTCTAACCATTCACTCGTTATTGGATGTTCCAGCCCAAGTTGAGTCGCGTGCAACGCTTGGCGTGGGAAAACGGCCAAAATGGAACGTAATTGTGGTGCACATTTTTGTGCTCCCTTTATATAGACAGAGTCGCCAACCAACGGATGGCGAATATAGGCAAGATGAACGCGGATCTGATGGGTGCGCCCGGTTTCCAATTTGCAGCGAAGCAGGGTGCAGCCGGGGAAACGCTCCGCTATGGTGTAATGCGTGGTTGCGGGTTTCCCGTCTTCCACTACTGCCATCTTCGTGCGCAGCGTAGGGTGGCGGCCTATAGGTACATTTACCGTGCCGGCACGTACCACTTCGCCATATACCAATGCATAGTATTCGCGCTGCACGCTGCGTGCCTGCAATTGGCGCACCAGCGCCGTTTGCGCGGTAAGTGTTTTTGCAACGACCAGCAATCCGCTGGTATCCTTGTCCAGCCTATGCACAATGCCGGCACGCGGTATTTCTGAAAGCTGAGGCGAATGATGGAGCAAGGCGTTGAGCAGAGTGCCATTCCAATTCCCGCTCCCTGGATGTACCACCAGTCCTGCCAGTTTATTGATGATGAGTATGCTGTCATCTTCAAATAAAATGTTTAGCTCGATATCCTCGGCCTGATAAGGTTGTTCGGCAGGATTCGATTGAAGTATGACTTCAATCTCTTCGCCACCCCATATTTTTTGTTTGGAAGTGGCGGCCGCCCCATCGAGTTTAACCTGCTGCTGCGTGATCCAGTCTTGCAGACGGCTGCGAGAATACTCTGGCAACAGCTTGGCTAATACCTGATCAAGGCGCATCCCGGCGTATTCGTCGGGAACTTTGAACGAAAGTGGGATAGTCTTCAATGTAAGCGGGTTAGGTGCAGAAAGGTTTGCGGTATAATTGGATAACATTTTTTTGGATTCTGCCATGCGTCATAGTTTAACTTTAATTCTGCTGCTCATGCTAACTGCGTGTAATATTTTCTCTCCGAAGGATGAGAAACCCGCTTCCGCGACAGCGGATTCCGCCGAGGGAATCTACGCCCAGGCCATGGAACAGGTAAATAATGCCAATTATCCTGGCGCTATAAAACTATTCGAGACCTTGCAATCTCGATACCCTTACGGCCGTTATGCGCAGCAGGCGCAGATGGAGATTGCATACTCACATTACAAGCAAAGTGAACCTGAATTGGCACTTTCTGCGGTGGAGCGCTTTATTAAGCAATACCCGAACAGTCCGCACGTGGATTATGCCTATTACTTGAAAGGATTGGTCAATTTCGATGAAGATCTCGGTCTATTTGGCGAGGGATTTCATCCAGACTTATCCGAGCGTAACCCCAAGGCACCGCGCGAGGCTTTTGATGCTTTTAAGGATCTGGTTACACGCTTTCCTAACAGCAAATATGCAGCCGATTCGAAATTACGTATGCAATATTTAGTTAACGCGCTGGCACGTCATGAAACGCAAGTCGCAAGTTATTATTTACGCCGTAGAGCCTATGTGGCCGCTCTCAACCGTGCTAATGGCGTGCTCATTGATTTTCCGCAGGCTCCGGTTACACGCGAAGCTCTGCAAATTATAGTACAGGCCTACGATGCGCTGGGACTGAAAGATTTACGAGACGATTCACAGCGCGTGCTAGACAAAAACTTCGCGAAAGATGGTGTTAAGCCAGTTGCTAAGCCACGCCAGTGGTGGAAGTTTTGGCAAAGTTGAACATTGGCTCCAGCATTTGCATAGGTTAGGAAAGGTATCGTTAAACTGCGTGACTTTTTCCAAACTTTAGAGGGTGCAGTCCTACCAAGCTTAGTATTAGTAACAGACCCTAAAAAAACTTAAAAATATGGCACGCGAAGAACCGGCATTCAAACTCAAAATTGCCAATCTCTCTTTATTTGTACTCTATGTCCATACAACCGACATGGATCAACTAAAAAAACAGTTGGATATGCGTTTTAATAAAACGCAGGATTTTTTCTCCAATACACCCGTGGCTCTTGATCTCTCTGCCATCGCGAATTTCAACATTTCGCCAGATTTTACGGGTCTTATGTCATTCATGCTGGATCATGGTATGCGTGCCACGGGTGTTGTTGGGGGTTCCACTGAACAGCAGGAAGCCGCCGTACAGTCAGGCTTGGGACTCTTTCCTGACACGATTATCAGGCCCGCATTAAAGTCGGCATCGACTTCCACGACAACCTCAAGCATTAATGCAGAAGATAACCAGCCGGAACTGCCGGGATTGGGGATAGAAACTGGAGCGGGTGAACCCAATAACAGCCGCATCCTTGACTCAGATACTCAGATTCAAAAACCAGGTCCCCAAACACCCCCCACTTTCCGTCCGACCATGATAATCAGTAAACCAGTTCGTACGGGTCAGAGAATCTATGCCGAAGGGGCCAGTTTGGTTGTATTGGGTGTTGTTAATGCAGGTGCTGAACTGATTGCTGACGGAGATATACACATTTACGCCCCGCTGCGCGGTCGGGCTATTGCGGGTGCTCAAGGCAACGAGAGTGCGCGTATTTTCGTGCATAGCCTGGAAGCAGAACTGGTTTCCATTGCAGGCTGTTTCAAGGTATTTGAGAACGGTATTCCCGAAAATTTGCGCGGCAAACCCGTTCAGGTACATCTGGATTGCTCTGATTTGATTATTCAGCCCTTGCTGAGCTAAAGGAATTCTTTAGATTCCTCATTTACGGGTAAAATATACCTAAATTTTGTTCAGGAATATAAACGTGTCTAAAGTTATTGTAGTTACTTCAGGAAAAGGTGGTGTAGGTAAAACCACAACCAGCGCTAGTTTTTCCAGCGGTCTCGCCCTACGGGGAAACAAAACGGTTGTCATCGATTTCGATGTGGGTTTGCGTAACCTGGATCTCATCATGGGCTGCGAGCGGCGTGTGGTGTATGACATCATCAATGTCATCAATGGCGAGGTGTCCCTTAAACAGGCACTTATTAAAGATAAGAACTGCGACAACCTGTACATTCTCCCCGCATCCCAGACTCGAGACAAAGATGCACTCAGCCTGGAAGGTGTCGAGCGCATTCTTAACGAGCTAAAAGAAAGTTTTGATTGTATCGTATGTGACTCCCCGGCAGGCATTGAATCAGGCGCATTCACCGCAATGTATTTTGCAGATGAAGCTTTGATCGTAACTAATCCGGAAGTTTCGTCGGTGCGAGATTCGGATCGTATTCTTGGAATTCTCGCAGCTAAATCCAAACGGGCGGTGGATGGCCTTGAACCTGTGAAAGAATATTTGCTGGTGACTCGTTACGATCCCAAGCGAGTAGAGGCGGGGGAAATGTTGTCGGTTACTGACATCCAGGAAATCTTACGTATTCCATTGATTGGTGTGATTCCGGAATCGGAATCAGTACTCCAAGCCTCTAATGCTGGCACCCCAGCTATCCATCTAGATAAGAGCGACGTGGCTGAAGCCTACCGAGATGTAGTGGGACGTTTCATGGGCGATGAAGGATTGCCGATGCGCTTCGTTACCGCAGAAAAAAAGAGTTTTTTTAAACGACTGCTGGGAGGCCGCTGAGATGTCCATGATTGCTGGCTTAATCAACTACCTACGCGGCAACGAAAAAAAAACTGCCGTCGTCGCTAAAGAACGTTTACAGATCATTCTCGCTCACGAACGTGCCGGAAGAGGTGCTTCCACTCCAGACTATCTACCTGCACTTCAAGAAGAGCTGATGGTTGTGATTGCAAAATATATTCATATCGATCGTGAATCTATCAATGTTCAATTAGAGAAGCACGGCGAATATGACGTACTTGAACTTAACATTACATTGCCGGACAAAATGCGCAACAACCGATGAGTATGCTCCCGGAGTTTACACTGGGGACAGCGCCTTGATATAAAGGGTTAGTGCTGGGAGAACGAAGGGCTACGTGTTTACTTTACAGCCTTGATCCACTCAATAGCCTGGACTCGAGCAATCGGGACTGCCTTTCCTGCTCCATCCGGTTGAAAGATCGATGCCTCTCCCTCTTTTACTTCGAACCAATCCTTTCCGAAGGCGTCGATGATGTTCGGCTTATGCGTGACCAGGAGCGTGTTCTTTCCCTGTTCAGGGGGTGTCGCTGCCATCTTTCTCAATGCCTCAGCCCGACGATCATTTTCGATGGGCGTGACGACGAGGCCGCCTTCAGTGATATCGAGAGTGGATGCCACTTCAGTGCCACCGATCAACCTCCCGGTTTCTACCGCCCGATTGAATTTGCTGGTGTGAACCTTGCCAATTGGAACTTGCAAGGCTTTTAAAGAAGCACCCACTTGGGTGGCTAATGCTTTGCCGCCTTCACTCAACAAGCGCTGCTTGGCCGTGTTGTCGTAATTTAGGGGGTCAGTGTCCGCCTGATCGCGATTGGTCGCTCCGTGGCGAAAGACAATGACGTAGCCACCTTGCTTCAAACGCTCGGCCAACGCCTTCACATCGACTGTCTGCGCGTGCGCGGTGGCTGATGATGCTAAAGCAAGAAAGACAAAGATCCTGGAAATCCATTGTGCGTTTACTTTCATGCATACTCCTCATTTTGGTAAAAGTGGAACTCGGTGACGAAATGATAGAGCTTATGCATGATGCAGTCCAACTTCCACTGCCCATCTACCTTGATTTTTCCACGTAGCGTAAAGCGATGCAGGCGTTTATTGCCGCGCAATTCTTTATGTGTGAGCACGACGTTTAATGCGTCAACTGGATCGTTGCTCGCAGCTGACCGATTGGGATGCCCAAGAAACGAATACTGCCGTAGTTCACTACAGTCCGACCATTGTTAGTGAGATCAAGAATTTGATGCATGATCAAGCCCCAACCCTTCAGTGGGTAGCGCAAAGTTAGTCGGTTTCCATCGGTGCGACCCACGGCGAGCCTTGAAGCTTCGGTAAGCGTTGTCGAGTAATGACCCGGGGTGGTTTGCCACATCATCCAAGAACGTGACTCAACGGGCTCCCCTTCAAACCGCACGTTTTGTTCAAGCCTAAACCGGCCATCAGCTTGTTGACCCAAGGCTTTCAACGGTAAATGGGCGAATTTTTCCTAGAAAAAGCTGCATCTCTCCCTTGCCCTCAGAACGACCGGCGAAGACCTCGTCTGGCACAAAGGCTTTTCCTTCGGTTTGCGAGTGAGCGGCTAGCGATATCAGCAGTAAAGCTACGAGGACAATTTGTTCGAAGCGCTAGTTCATTTGTACACACTCTCCGCAACAAAAATCATGACTAATTATGGATGTTGAAACGGGCGTTTTCAGAATGGCTTGTTAGACATCGACCTGGAAGGACGAACATCATCAATCATCGTCCAACGGGATACAGTCCGTGGACTTGAGTTGGATTCTGTCCTTGGATGGCCCCAATGTAGTGCTCCATCTGGAATTTCAGGCGCTCAATGCGCGCACGATCCTGCATGAAGGCACGGAAACGTACCGGATAAGTAGGGTAGTTGATGACCGGTCCGAATCCCTCCGGTGATGACATGTCGCGCCGCACTGGCCATAGCCCGCGACCTTCCTGCATCTCCTTCGACAGCAGCCAACTCATGTAGAGCTTCGCTGCTGCCGGATGACGCGCAGCCTTGAAAATGGCGCCCGTTTGAGGCCAGGTGAGAAAGCTGTCGTTTTTCGGCAGGATGAGCTTGGACGGGCTGCCGGGAGGCGTGGTCAAAGGGCCCGAGGCGGTAAAGGTCGCGGCCTTGTCACCCTTCGCAACGACCAGGCGTGCCGGCACCGTACCACGAATCCATTGCACATCCTGCGTCATCAGCTGGTCCATATAGCCCCAGCCGCGCTCGCTGATGATTCGGTCAAATTGGTACAGCACGGCGTCGTCATCGTGCGGATAGGTCAGGACGATCCGCTCTTTCCATTTTGGATCGAGATAGTCTAATGCGTCGCGTGGGGCTTCTGCCTCAGGGATTAGCCCGGTATTGATGATATTGCTGAAGCAAAAAACATTGACCGCCACGTAGGCTCCGTCGGGATCGCGAAAATCCGGGTAGACGTGCTCCCAGCCCAAGGGCTTATAGAGCAATAGATGCCCTTCTGCTTTCCAGCGGTCGTAGTCATGTAGGGTTTGCAGGTGTGCAACGTCGCATTCAAGCTTGCCGCGCGCAAGCTGATTGTCTATCCGCGCGTCGTGATATTTGCTGAGGTCGACAAGGATGCGGATGTTCATGCCAGGAAAGCGTGTCTTGAAGGCCTGTTCGACGGCGGCCTGTGCATTGGGCAGATCTCCGCCCGCATAGACGATCAGGTCAGCGCCTTGAGCGAGGGCGGCTTTGTGTAGCTTGTCGAGCGTCCTTGTTTCCACCTCCGGGGTAAGCGGCGGCAGAAGCGGTGCTTCTTCGCTCACCCGGCTGCCAGTAGCCTGGGCGAATGCATGGCTTGATGCCTGAAGGGCCAACGATCCTGCGAGCGTCAGTTGAATAAAATGTCGCCGGGAAAGTTTTGTCTGTGTTAATGCGTCCATAGTGCGCTCCTTCGTTACGAGGTATGAGATGTCTAACGCTGACGCTCAGCGGCCGCCCGCTTGCGGGCGGTCCGCTGGAGCGACTTGTTGGGCCACAGCTGGCGCGGTTGGCTTGCTCGTACCAATGATTGCCGCGGTAATTGATGCGCCCGCAGCGATGACAGCTACGGCCATAGGAAGAATTATCGTCCTCCATCGATTCTTTCGTTCGAGCTGCTTGTCGTGCAGTTGTATTGCAAGCTCCATTAGCTTGTTCGCGACTGTCGCTTCGAGTGGAGGGCGCTTCTCCTCTCCATCCGGTAGTTGCTTGTGATCGAGCACATAGCGCGCCAAGAGTGCAACCCGTGGTTTTCGAGTTGGGTCATTGCGCACACGGAAGAATTCCGGGTGTTGCTTGGCGAGAGCCATCCAGGTTTCGCCAACGGAAGGCTTTACTCTGCAACTCGTCGTTCAGTCCCTCTTCGCTTCGGTATGTGTCCTGGTCATAGGCCAGAACTTGGATGAGCGCGAGAACATCAGCCAAGCGGCCGGGCTGCAAATATGAAGTAATGGCGTCCATACGACCGTTTTTCACCTTGGGGCCCAACGTAAAGTAGACACCCTAAAAAATGCCGACAAAGGCGTCTGTAAGGTGCATAAACTGGCTTTTATTTTATAAGTTATTGTTTTAATTGAAATAAAAATCTGAATCACCCCCGAATTTAGTTGATAAATGCACTATTTAATTCTCGTTGTGCATCATCTGTATTTTTCCCGTCCAAGTACACAGGAGAGCTATAAATACATTCGCCAACAATCTTACAGTAATAGCAGCCTAGCGAAATTATTTCCTGTGAGCTGATTTTTGATATTTTTTGGTTGAGTCAATCGTCCTTGTGCGGTTGCAGCAGCTTTGCTACCAAGCCACTCCAGCCGGTTTGATGCGAGGCGCCCACCCCGCGACCGGTGTCGCCATGGAAATACTCATGGAACAAAATATAGTCCCGAAATTGTGGGTCTTCCTGAAACTTGGTTTGATCGCCGAACACTGGTCGCTGCCCTGAATCATCGCGTCTGAACAAGCGCGTCAAGCGCAGTGCCAGTTCGTCGGCAACGGCATGAATGGAGAGCATGTTTCCGGAACCGGTAGGGCATTCAATTTTGAATTCATCTCCGTAAAATTCGGCGAAGCGGCGCAGCGAAGTTACCAACAGATAATTGACCGGGAACCAGATTGGGCCGCGCCAGTTGGAATTGCCGCCAAACATCCCCGATTCTGATTCGGCCGGTTGGTAGCTGACGCTCATCGGATTGTCGATGCAGCTGAAGATATAGGGCGCATCTTTATGGGCGCGCGAGAGCGATCGTATGCCATAGTCGGAAAGGAATTCGGTCTCATCCAGCATACGCCGCAAGAGGGCTTTCATGCGGTGGACGCGCAGCAACGATAGCAGGTGACGGTTGCCCCGTCCCGGTTCCTGCCAGCGAGAGACGAGCGCTGCCAACTCGGGACGATTTTTCATGAACCATTCCAGCCGCCGTTTGAAATTCGGCAGCCGATCAAGTATCTCCTGCTCCAGAATCTCCACGGCATAAAACGGGATGAGACCCACCATGGAACGGACCTTGAGCGGCATCATCCTGCCATTGGGTATACGCAGCACATCGTAGAAAAACTGATCTTTTTCATCCCACAGGCCGACACCTTGATCGCCGATATTGTTCATCGAGTGTGCAATATACAGAAAGTGCTCAAAAAACTTGGTGGCAATCTCCTCATAGGTAGGGTTATGCTGCGCCAGCTCGAGTGCAATACGCATCAGATTGAGCGCATACATGGCCATCCAGCTGGTGCCATCGGCTTGATTGATATAACCGCCGGTGGGTAGTGGCGCACTGCGGTCAAACACGCCGATGTTATCCAAACCGAGGAAACCGCCCTGAAACACGTTGTGTCCATCGATATCCTTGCGGTTGACCCACCAGGTAAAGTTCAGCAGCAGCATGTGCAACTCGCGCTCAAGAAAATCCAGGTCACCACTGCCATTGTTTGCATCGCATTCGGCCTTGTACACCTCCCACACAGCCCATGCATGTACTGGTGGATTGACGTCGCCGAAAGCCCATTCGTAAGCGGGAATCTGTCCATTCGGATGCATGTACCAGACGCGTGTCATCAGCAGGAGTTGATTCTTGGCGAATACCGGATCGATGTCCGCCATCGTGACGCAGTGGAAAGCCAGATCCCATGCGGCATACCAGGGATATTCCCATTTGTCGGGCATTGAAATGATGTCTGCATTGTTCAGATGCTGCCATTCACTGTTTCGTCCGTGGTGTCGTTCCTTCGGCGGTGCGGGCATGCTCGGATCACCTTTCAGCCATATGGGAATATCGATGTGGTAGAACTGCTTGCTCCAGATCATGCCGGCAAAGGCTTGGCGCTGGATCAGGCGCGCATCTTCGTCAGCAATATCGGTTTGCAGCACGGCATAGAATTCGTCAGCCTCGGCCTGGCGCAAATTAAAAATGGAATCAAAATCCTTGAAAGGCCGCGTGTTCTCGGCCCGGGTAAGACGCAAGCGAACCTCAATCTTCCCATGTGCCGGTATTGTAAAAACGAAGTGTCCTGCCGCTTTGGTGCCGCTTTGCAACGGATTGACGGCGTGAGGGTTGCCATGAACGATATGCTCGTGAAAAGCATCCTTGAAATAACCTTTATTGTCTGTGCCGTACAGGCGTTGTACGTTGGTCTCGTTATCGCAGAAGAGCAATTCTGTCGCACCATCGAAGTGGCAGTAATAAGTGTCCAATTTTGAGTGTTGCAGTCTGATGGCATTTTGTTCAGAGACTGACATTTCCGGTTTTGTGGTTTGTTCATCCCATGTCCACTCGTTTCTGAACCATAGCTGTGGCAGAATGTGCAGCGGCGCGTCGTCAGGGCCGCGATTGTGCGCGGTAACACGCATCAGAATATCGTGCGGGTCGGCCTTGGCGTATTCCACGAACACATCGAAGTAGCGGTCATCGGTAAAGACGCCAGTATCGATCAGCTCGAATTCCGGCATGTCCTGGCCACGCCGCCCATTTTCCTCCACCAGCCATGCGTAGGGGTACGCCTGCTGGGGATATTTGTAGAGCATCTTCAGATAAGAGTGGGTCGGTGTGGCATCCAGGTAGTAATACAGCTCTTTGACATCTTCGCCGTGGTTGCCCTCATTGTTGGTCAACCCGAACAGGCGTTCTTTCAAAATCGGGTCGCGCTCGTTCCACAGTGCCAGCCCCAGACATAAGTGCTGGAATTTGTCGCTGATCCCGGCGATGCCATCTTCACCCCAGCGATAGGCGCGACTGCGTGCGTGATCGTGGCTGAAATATTCCCAGGCTTCACCATGCGGGCTATAGTCCTCACGGACCGTTCCCCATTGGCGTTCGCTTAAGTAAGGCCCCCATCTAGACCATTCAGGCTCATCTTTTTCTCGCGCGATGAGCCGTTTTTTTTCCTTGCTGAGGGGTGCGTTCTGGCTGCTCGGTTTTATTGGCTGTAATGTGGGCGGAGTCGAGGCGATACTCATATTCATTTTCCTTTTCCAATTGAGACATCATGTAAATCCAGCCATGCACGCAGCACTTCCGCAACACTCCATGCCTGGGCAAAGCAACCGCGCGGTGCGAATGGTGGTTCGGCATCGAATATCTCGCTGACATTGCCGACACAAGCCTCGCCAAGGTGCAGTCCCAGCGGCTCAAGAAAGGAGCGCGCTTTGTCCGCATCCCGGTAGACGCGGTAGTGCGCATCAACGAACGGCCCGATGAGCCAGGCCCAAACGGTGCCTTGGTGATAAGCCGCATCGCGTTGCACGGGATTACCCCGATAGTAAGCAACGTAACCAGGTTGATTGCGCGCCAAGCTGCGCAAGCCATGAGAGGTCAACAGCTCACGCGCGCAGATATCCACGATAGCTTTTTGCTGATTTTTATCCAACGCACTATTGGGTAACGCTACTGCCAATATTTGGTTGGGGCGCAAACGCGAGTCGTACTTTCGTCCATTAAAATCAGGCACACCTTCCGGTCCATCGATCACATCATACAAATAGCTTTGTTCGTCGTTCCAGAAACGCTGGAAGCTTGAACGTACTTGCGCCGCCGCTTCACGATATTCGTCAGCCGATTCTATCTTGCCCAGCTGCTTGCTCAAATCGGCCATGATAACCAATGCGTTGTACCAAAGCGCATTTACTTCGACAGGCTTGCCGATGCGCGGCGTTACTGCCCAATCGCCGATCTTGACATCCATCCAGGTCAATTGCGTACCGTCCTCACCGGCATCCAGCAAGCCATCATGGATGTCGACCTTGATGCCATAGCGTGTGCCTTTGCGATGATATTCGAGAATATCGACGAGTACCGGATAAAGTTCTTTTGCCAGTGCGATGTCACCGCTACGCTTGGTGTATTGATCCACTGCGTGGAAATACCACAACGTTGCATCAACTGCGTTGTATTCGGGCGTTTCGTCATGGTCGGGAAAGCGATTCGGCAACATACCCTCGCTGATGTGCGCGGCATACGTGCGCAAGATGCTGGCGGCTATATCAAAACGCTGTAACGCCAGGGTCAAACCGGGCAATGCAATCATGGTGTCACGACCCCAGTCGCCGAACCAAGGATAACCGGCGATGACGGTTTTGCCCGCCGGATGGCCACCATGGTAACGATCGACAATAAATTGGTCGGTTGCCAGTGCCATCTGTTTTATCCAGCGTGGTGCATCGGAGGGAAGCGCGGCAAACAACGCTTTCGAGGATTCGTGAATGCGCGCACAGACAACAGCAAAATCTTCCGGTGAAGCCGATTCGGCGGAAATCACCAATGTCGCATCCTGCCCATCACCGAGAGCCAGGGTAAAACGACCGGGACAGAATAGATCTTCGCTATCGTCTAGCCCACGCGCGGTCTCCATTCGATGTTTGAAATTCCAGTACCAAGCAGGGTCAGCAATAAATTGGGCGCCATCGCACATTACACGGTAGGGGCGCGCGCTTTGGAATGCATGTATTTCGAAGCCATTCGTTATCCCGCGGATAGGCATATCCCAGCCACCCTGGTTGTGGCTGTGGTAATCCCGGTATGTGCACAGTGGCGTCAGTTCGAGTTCGAGCGTATCGCTTGCACGCAATACACGGAAATGCAGATAAGTGGTGTTTTGCCCAGGTGCCATCAGCACACGTTTTTCGATCAATGCGTCTGCTAGCGCGTAATGCCACACCGGGACAGTGCCCTCCAGAAAAAAAGACTCGAGGTGAAGGTATCCGTGCGGTGTTACCGTACCGTCAGCGAACTCGTTGCAGGAGAGATGATAGGTTTTGCTCCCATAACGCACCGTCGCATCCACCTTTGCTACCAGCAAGGTGCGTCCCGCTGGAGGGGACAACGCGGCCATGAGCAGGCCATGATAGCGGCGCGTATTCAGATCGCCGACCGTGCCAGAAGCGTATCCTCCCATGCCATTTTTGACCAGCCATTCGAGTTCGATTGCACGTTCAAAATTTCCACAAACGCCCCGTCCCAACTGAAATGTTGTCTCGTCTATCGCTTTTATCGAAATTGATTGGATCAATTTTTAACTCCTCTGTAAAACAGGCATGGATCGGCTAAGTCAAATTTTCGAATACGGAGGTTAGTCTGCTCAGGCAGTGAAACTTTACAGGACGATATCGCAACAGGATAGCTACTTAACGCGAAAACAAAAGTACAGGCGTATGTTTAGCTAATTGCCCGTTAATACGGCGATGATCTAAAGCCAGCCGTACTGGCTGGTAGAAGAAACGTCAGAGCGAAATACGCCGATGTTGTACTCATGAGCGATGCGCACGCCGTTGCCTATTAGCAGTTCGCCTTCCAGCTTAAGCCGATTGGCGGCTTGTTCTGGGCTGAGGTCTTCCCGGATCAACCTCTCGACTTCCGCCCAGCTCTCCGATGAGAATTGCTTGCCATATTGATACAGGCTTGCTTGCACTCATCACGTAATGATTGCGCCTGTTTTGGCCGCCAGCCGCGTTGACCTTTGTTTCGTCTGAACTCTCGTAAAATCGTCGACTTGTCCACGCCCATCTTTTCTGTGCTTCTTTTACTTGGTCGTTTAAGTGGCTCCGATATTAACGCAGCTCGCCACTTAAATTCACTTACAAAAATTGCACTTCAGAGTTGAATCCGCCCAAGGTGAAAAAAGAGTTTGGAATAACAATGGGCAGGTAATTCGAATATGCACAAAAATACTTATCCACTTGCCGTTTTGTTCAGTGACTCATTCACAATTCCTGCGACAATGTGTTGAATCAGATTGTAGAAAATTATTGGTACCATTATATTTGGGTAAGAAGATAAAGCTAAAGAGGCCAACACTAAACCGGTTCCATTATTGTTCATTCCAAGCCCGAACATGAGTGAGGTACGATCATCTCGTTCCAACCTGAGTAAGCGGCTCATAACATATCCGGCTGCAAACAGCGTTAAGCATAACCCTGCGGAAATGGCTAATGTGCAGGCCAGGAAGTCATAATCACGATCAGCAATGGCTTGCGGTAGTGATACGGAAGCATTGGAATAATTCAACAGCAACAAAACGATGCTATTAATGAACTTCAAATAATGCATCTTACCGGTTTGCCTATCCTTGCTAATGATCAAGCGCACGGCAATGCCGAGCAATGACGGCAGCACGACCCAAAGACCAAGAAATGTCCCGGAACCATATGCCGCCAAACCCTGTAATATTTTTTCATACTCGTCAGAAGCCATCTCACCAAAAAGGTTAAAAGCAATCGGGGTGATAATTGGACTCAGAATCGTAGAGAAAAAAACTAATCCCAAGCTTAAAGCCAAATTACCATTGGCGTTTTGTGCCCACGCTGTTGACGATCCGGCGATCGGCATAGCTGCGACCAATGCCAGACCTACGAGAATGTGCTGGGCTTCTACCGGATCAGACCAGAGTCCCATCAAAATTGTTACGCCGAAAATATAAGCGATAGGGATAGCCATATTTGCCGTTAATCCGGCTAGCAAAATATATTTTTTTTGCGAAATACTTTTTAAGTGAGATATTTTCAATCCCAGTCCAGCATTGAACATAAGTATGGCAAGCATAATCATCAGCAACGATATGTTTGTTTTGTGTTGGCTGAGGATGATTTCGCCGAATGAACTATTTCTGATCCATAGACCGGTACTGGGAAAAATTACGGCAATGACATACGCCGCGATCAAAAACCAGAGTAGATGGCGGTGTAAGAAGTGTGACATAGAGAGCATCATTATTTTTTATAAAAATATCGATAAATGTCGGGCAAGCAAACAATTCCCTTTTCATTAGGGGGAAGCTGAGGTTGATTGGCTAGAGGGGAGTGCAACGGATTAAGTAGCCAGTAGCTTTTCATAAAGTACGAACGACACTTGCGACATTATTACTCGGGCAATATTGTCTGATCTGGCCTCGAAATCCGAACAATGATGGCAGGAGAAATATAATTAGTCGCTAAGAGCCAGTTAATGCGATTGAGCGTCAGTAGCAGGCCGTACATGGCCGATTAATTTAGATGTTTCTCGCTTGGAGGCAAATTTGAAGTATATCTTCCAGTTGTGATTATAGTTATCCCTTAAAGCAAGGACGGCTAGCTGGCTTGTTCACCGAACAGTAATAACAATTCTTATTACTGTTCGTATGGTACCAAAATACCTGTGAGTTTTTTGTGAGGTTTGTGAACTTTATAATACTTTCTTGCGAAATGTCTCTACTGTTAGGTGAATAAAGCGCAGTAATTTACTGCTAAAGGTGTTTGTACGGGAATTTTTAGATCTTACGAACCAAGGGGGCGGGCGTTCGAATCGCCCCGGGCGCGTTACTCGAACGAAAAACTACCCATCGGTCCCCACTCAAATCGGTGCGGCGTACTCTAATAAATCTGCACGAAGGCTTATTCGCAGGTTTACCGCTTAGTTGGCTTTATTGCCTGTCGAGCCTTCCCGGTACCGCTATGATTGCAACGGGACTTGTCCTGTGGACTGTAAAGCGCAGGCAAAGGGCTGAGAAAGAGGCGGGGACATCCGATCACGGGTTAGTGCTTGTGGAACGACTTAACGTCGGAACGATCATCGGCTTTCCAGTCGCCATTGCAGCCTACTTCTGGGCCAATCGGTTGATACCGGTGAGCTTCGCTGATCGTGCTGCTTGGGAGGCCAATGTTATGTTTATCGTCTTGGCCGCGTTGCTGCACGCCGCACTGCGACCGGTCGCGCGCGCTTGGATAGAGCAGTCCTGTCTCGCTTTTGCCTTGCTGCCGCTGCTGAACGCGCTGACCACTGATCGTTATCTAGGTGTGAGTCTGCTTGAGGGCGACTGGGTGATGGCCGGATTCGATCTGACAATGCTGGCTTTTGGGGCAGCTTTCGCGACGATTGCGTAAATGCTGATTCTCAAGCAGCGGACTCAAGGCGCTGGCAGCCGTTCATTTTTACGCGCCTTGGTTGCAATCCAGCATGCGAGACCCACTGAATGATTCCGCTGCTCGCATGGGGATTGGCCTACGCTGGTTTTGTTTCCCTGGCGCGAGCGATGGATCGGCATCACCGGCAAGTGTGGCATCACGGTGTCTCCATCCGCTTGCGCGCATTGCTGCGGTTAGCTGGCATGGTCGGCCTTGGGTTGCCGCTCGTAGTCTGTATCGTACATTTGGGTGGGAGCATTAGCATCGTGTTGTGGCTGCTGACTGTCGCTGCCCTGGCAGTTGCGCTCATGCTCACTTACCGTCCACGCCTCTTGGGTGGTACCGGTATGGCCAACAGGAAGCGCCAGTGAATGGAATTGCGCTAATTTCGCTGCTTCATTGCTGTCGCCGAGGAGTTGTATTTCGCGCGTGCGGCGGAGAAGCTGCACATCGAGCGATCGTCGTTGTTGCACAATATCAAGGAGCTCGTTTATTCGCGGGAGCCCATCGTGAGTGACTGCTTGTATGTGACACTGGTGATGTTCTGAATTTAAGTCAGAAAGATGGAGGTTGGCCGAGTTGAGGAAGCAACAAGTGAGAGTCAAAAAAGGTGTCGCAGAAGGTAACGCTTAAGAGATGGTGTTAAACAAATTAGTGGTACATTCGATCTGACATGCGTAGTATCGTCTGTGGGTGTGTTTCCTTTTCGATATTAAGCCAGACAAGGCGCAATTTGAAAAATGATAAGGCAGGGCGAAAGCCCTGCCTTATCATTCGCAGACCTGTTAAATATTACTGGGCAGCTTTTTCTTCAATCTTGGCTTTTTCTTTCTTTGACGTGGCTTCGGCGCTAGCTTTCTCTTTCGTTACTTTGGCTTCGGCTCTAGCCGCTTTCTTCGCTGCCTTGGCTTCGGCTACCGCCTTTTTCATTGTTGCTTTTGCGTCAACAATTGCTGCATCTCTGGCGGCTTTCGCATCCTTCAAGCAGGTATCCTGTTCGGCAGATGGTTTCTTTTTGCAATCTGCGCTTGCTGTTTTGTAGGTTGCCTTGGCATTCTTTTTAGCATGTTTGTAGTCTGCCTTCGCGTCCGATTTTTTCTCGGTTGCGTCAGCAGTCTTGTTGGCTTCCTTGGATTCGGCTTTAGCGTCCTTTTTCATTTCTGTCGCTTCGGCTTTCTCGGCTTTAACTTCAGCTTTGGAGATGTCTGCCGCGGCGACGTTTAAGCTCATTGAGGCTGCAAAAAATGAAGCGATTAGTACTGATAACAATTTGCTCATGACAGATATCCCTGAAAATGATGCGTGAAAAAATATGACCTAGTCTTACTGTAACTAATAACGTACGCTGATCAATCCAGTTGACAAAATCGCTCTCGCCTACAGGTTGGCAGTTTGCTTGCGGAGCTATGAACAGTGCAGCAGAGATTTGTACACTACAAGATTTGTTTCGGTACTCAAATGCAACTACGACGACGATTTATATGAGTAATCAAAAAAGTTGATTAAGGGATCAGCTACAGGCGTTGCTCAAACAGGGCGTCCAGATTCAGAATGGGAACGTTTTCGTCTAACAACTGGAAACAGGAGTGGGCGATAGATGGCCATGCGGGCGAATCCTGGGGTAGCAGACACGCTGTATCGTCTCCGACGCTCATCATGCGAAAATAGGTAGATAGCCCCAGGGCGCCCCATCGCTGCTCGCCATTTGATCGGGCAAAATAGGTGACGACCAGCGCAAGACTAACTTTTTCCAAAGAGCGTTGGCCGATGAGCGGTGCCAGCTCCACGAATGGAATGGCGCGGTCTTGCCAAATACAAAGCGAATGGCAGTAGTCTGGGGCCAGCGGTACATTGACAAGCCTTGGAGACATGACGAGTTCGGCGACTTCGTGCAGACCAATTGCTGCGTGGCGGCCACTTGTAAATTCGAACAAAACGGCGTTATGTTGAGTATTCATGCCTGCTCTCCGAGGAGTTGATGTGACACCACAGTGCACCGACATCGCAACAGAATGCGATGCGTTCTTCGACCTGTACGTAAGCTTTGATCGGCGATTCGGAGAGGCTCATACATACGGGTAAAGAATGTAGTGTTGGATCTTGAATGAGGAGCGACTGTACCGAATCCACAGTAATGCCGAAGCGTTGCTCATCTGCCTGTAGTACGACGATGTAGCGACACCGTGTATCGATCTTGTTCGCCACGCCCAAATGTGCAGTTAGCGAATGGACTTCGCATGCGTTCCCTTCAATGACCTCGCTCGCTTTCATTTCATCCTCTCCGTCCTGTAATGTGACCATATTTTCGAGAGAGACGATCGCGTGTTGGTCGATGAGCAGATTCAGACTGTCAAAACAGATTAACGCGTACCCAGCTGCTGCGTTCATTACATTCCGCCGATTGCGTTGTGGATGTGCCCGAGAAGGTCGATGTCGGTGTAGGGTTTGGTCATGTATACGCTAACCCCTGCGAGCTCGGCTTGTTTACGATGTTTATCCATGGAGCGCGAGGTGATCATGATCACCGGCAACTTGCGGGTGTCGGCGCGTGCGCGCAGGTGCGAGGTGAATTCGAGTCCGTTCATGTTAGGCATTTCAAGATCAGTGAGTATCACTCCGGGTGTAAAATTCTTCAGGAGGGTGATCGCTTCTAATCCATCTTTCGCTGCTTTCACGTTATATCCTGCGTCGCTTACAAGTTGCACTAATGATTTGCGCACGCTAAGGGAATCGTCCACAACAAGAATGCCACCTCGCGCCGATGCCACCGGATCCTCTGAAGTCATGGAAGGTGCGGCTTCTATTAGTTGTGGCGTGGGAAGGCGCAGCAATTCGGCTAAATTGAGTAGCGGCGCGACGGTGCCGTCACCCAGTATCGCGATACCGCCCACGCCATTAATTTTCTTTACGTACCGGCCTGGATCCTTGAGGATTAGGTCACGACCGTCAACGATGCGGTCGACCAGCACCGCATGAATATCAAGGTCGACGTGCACAAGCAATACGGACTTCGAATTCATGATTTCTGATGTCATCACGCCGCTGTCATAGCCGATCAGTGCACTCAGGACCTTTACCGGATAGGTACGTTTTTGATAGCGCAGGTTTATTTCGCTGCCGATTGATATGAATTCTCCTGCGGCAGGCGGTAACGCTTGGTCCAGCGCGTAGCTTGGTACCGCAAAAACTTGGTCGGAAGATTCTATTAATAATGCGTGCTGAGCGACGAGTGACGCTTGGAAGCGTAGTAGGAATTCACAGCCTTTCCCGAACTCGGATCGTACTTCGACCATTCCCTTCATGACGAGAAGTCGGTCGCGTACTACATCAAGCCCGACACCCCGTCCCGATATTTCATTCGTGCGTTCTCGTGTTGAAAAGCCAGGAAGTAGAATGAAGCGTGACAATTCTTCATCAGAGATATCCTGACTGGCCTGTATCAGGCCACGCTCGATCGCCTTGTGTCGGATCGCGCTGTAGTCGAGTCCGTGCCCGTCGTCCCTGCAACGCACAGTGACCGTCTGGCCGCGTCGCGAAAACACAAGATGAATAGTGGACACCTCTGGCTTTCCAGCATGCATACGTTCATCGGGTGTCTCAATGCCATGATCGATGGCATTTCGCAGTATATGCAGCAGCGGATCGACGAGGTTATTCAGCATATCTCCGTCGATCAGAATATCTTCCCCTTCGATTATCAGCTTTGCTTTTTTTCCTGTTTGCTGCGAAGTCTGGCGGATGTTGCGGTGCAGGCGAGGGGCGAGGCTTCCCACTGGGCTCATGCGAGTGGTCATGGCCATGTATTGAAGTTCGCGCTGTACTCGCTGCGTTTGTTGAAGCACGGCGCCCATCTGTGCCACGTCTTCTTCAATGCGCCGACTGAACTCACGTGTGTCGGCCGCTTCTTCTGTCAGCGCGCGGGTGTTGCTCTGAAGCTCGGAGTACTGTTCCATTTCCAGTGCATCAAATATTTGATCACCGTGAGATGTTTGCGTGTCGCGCAGGTTCGCGAAGCCGCGAATGTCAACCAAGTGCTCAAGATCAAAAATACGTTGCTGTACTTTGAGGCTCTGACGTAATAAACCGTTAGCGCGTTGTTGAGCCTGCTTTACTTGCTCGGTAAGCTGTCCAATTTTTACAGATAGTTCGCCAGTGAGCCGAAAGAGTTCGTCCATCGTTGTAACTGGGACACGTATTGTTGGCGCGACAGGTATTTGGTTAGTTATATTACTGGACAGAGCAGTTTCTTCATCCCTGAAGGTTTCAGTCAGTACTTGGGACGGTGCGTTGTGGGGGGCGGCGTCAATTAAAGCTGGAAGCGTCGCATCGAGATCTGTATTTTCAGCCTGAATCGGGGGTGTCGTGTCGAGATTGGTGGTTTCTGTTTGAATCGCAAACGTTGCATCAAAATCAGTAATTTCAGTTGATGTTAGGAGCGACGCGTCGAGAGCGGCAAGCGCTGGCAGTTCGGCATTGATTTCATCCTCAATATTTCCTGAGTGAATCCGGCTCGCCCAATCTAGAACAGACTGCAGTATTTTTTTCGCTTGAGTCTGTGTGGGGGCATCCTCAATGCCGAGCAGGGAGCCTATCATTTGTTCCAGGCACGCTGCTGCGTCGAGTAGTGCATTGGTAAGCGCCAACGGCGGGCGTATCCGGTTCTGCTCAAACCATTCGAGGATGTCCTCTGTGTGGTGTCCGAGTGTTGCGATGCCCCGGATGCCGACGATGTTTGCCGAACCTTTCAACGAATGCGCAATGCGCTTTGCTGCGGCCATATCATCGTTCGTGGCTTCGCCGCCCACAATATTGCGGATGTAGGCGGAAAATTCGGCGGCCTGTGTTGGCGCTTCTTGCAGCAGCGCCTCGTACACGCCTCGATCCACGTCGGACGGTAGGGCAAGAGAGATGTCTTCATCAGTCGCCACGCGTGGGCGTTCCAGCTCTTCGGCCTCTGCTTCGGCGCGTAAATACGCCGCTAACACGGGCTCGGCGGTGAGTTCGGTAATGAGTTTAAGGTTGTGCTCGGCATCCACGGGTGCCGGACAGGGGGGCTGGGAAAAGTGCTCTGCCAAGTGCTCAGCGGATTCGAAGCTCGTAATGTCAGCAAGGTAAGCGACCACAAGATCCGGCCACAGATCGAAGAAGGCTTGTGCCGCGCCGCGTTCTTCGGCTTGAAGTCCTACAGTGACCACCAGGCACTCCTGCACCTGAGTGCAACAGGACTCCAAGCCGCGCAGCCCGAGCATTCCGCAGGTTGATGCTGTGCGTTCAATTTGACTTACATATAGATCGAGTGCGTCGCCGAAAGCGGGATCCACTGGGGTAACCGAACAGATCGTTGCGATCCAACCGGCAAGGTCGGCGCGCACCTCTTCGATTTCGGTTAGTAGCGCTTCGATGAAATCGCTCATTTGCATTGTCTATCATCCTCAGGTCGAAGCACGGCGGCACCATTGTGCCGCCGTCATTGCAGGCTTAAACAACCGCCTGGAGCTTGGGCATGGCGCTCGTACGCTCGGGCATGACCGACAAACCAAGAGTTTGTGCGCTCGGTAGTTTGAATACGCCCACCGTTTTTACCAATTGCTCAGCGGATCGAGAGAGCAGGTTGGTTTCGGCCGTCTGGGTTGTAATCTGTTCTCCGGTCTTCTCCGCACTGCGGCCAATATCCTCAACTCTGTTTTGCAGAATTTCTGCACTCTTGATTTGTACTTCCAGGCTGACGGCAATCTGCAGCACTAAATCCACCAAATTATCGGTTGCCTTCTGTGTTTCTGCCATTTGAACGCCGGCTTTTTCAGCGAACTCGGTTCCTTGTACTACTTGAGAGATCGTTTTGTTCACTGTATTGATAGTGTCGTTCGTTTCGATTTGAATGTTATTTACCAACGTGCCAATTTGTGCGGTGGCGTTGCGAGAGGATTCGGCAAGGCGTTGTACTTCTTCGGCCACCACCGCGAAACCGCGGCCTGCATCGCCGGCGACTGCGGCCTGTACGCTCGCGTTCAACGCAAGTACATGTGTACGTTCCGCGATTGTATTGATCAAATTTACGATGCCGCTGATTTCCTGCGAACGCTCGCCAAGACGCTTAATTCGTTTTTCGGTTTCGGCAATCATTTCACGGATTGAGCTCATGCCCTTCATTGTTCCAGTCACGGCATTGAGCGCAGAGAGGGTTGAACGGGTCGCATCGCCGGATGCAATATGGGATTTTGCGGTGAGCTGTGCCACATTGTTCATAGCTTCGGTTGAAGTGGCGAGCTCGCGGATCATTTCCTCGACGCCTTTTCGTTCTACTGCAGCTGTCGCTTGCACTTGATCTGCCTGTCCTTTCAATTTGACCGAGGAATTTTCCACTTGGCCGGCGATTTGCATGACTCGGTAAAGCACTTTACTCGTCTCTTCCGTGTGCTGATTTACGGCATCAGACACCGTACCCACAATGTCTTGCGTGACGGGCGCCTTGACCGTGAGGTTTTTCTCTGAGAGCTTCTGCATTGTTTGCAGAAGCGAGATCACCGAATCATTGAGTGCTTCGGTTTCCGCCTCAGCCTTGCGTTGCGCAGCCATACGTTCTTCCAGCAGTTGATTAACCGTCCGTCCCAAATCGCCGACTTCGTCTTTTGCCTCGATCGAGCCGAGCGCTGTGTTATCTCCGCCACGCACTTTTTCGACCGATAGCTGTAATAAACGCACTGTGTCGGTGACATTTCGTGTGATCAGCAAGGCGAGAAGCGCTGCAAATATGATAAAGGCGAGTACCACGCCCGATAGTATTAATGAACGTTTGAGCAGGTTTGCAACCTTGAGCTGCAACTCGTCGTTCAGCGCCACCATCGCGATATCAATTAATTTGAATTGATCGTTGATACTGGCAGTGAACTGCTTGACATACTCTGCGGAACTGAACTGAAGCCGCTGCGCATTGCTGATTTCTGCGGCGGCCAGACCGGCAAGGTGTTGGATTTGTTCTTCAGCGATTTGATCTTTGCCTGCAATCTTGTTCTTAATTCGCGCTTCCTCGATCTGTGCTTTACCTAACTGATTAGTCGCTTGATTGGTTTTGGCGGTCAAGGCCGAGATTAAAGTTGCCATCGTTGCGCGGTCGGCCAAGGTGAGTGTTTCTTTGTCTAGCTCGGCACCGGATTGCTGAGCGATGACTAAGTGCTCGGCTTCCGCGAGTCGGGCGGCGCCAAACGCTCGCACCTGCCCTAATGTCTCAGCGACTTGCGGTAGATCTGCCAGTGTGGCCCGGATCAGGAAGTGCGTCGCAGCATCTGATTCGAATGAGAGCTTGTAATGATCCATAAGAAGATCAAGCAGGGTCAATTCGGTAGCGACCAGTGCAGAGTGATCAGCAAATGATTTGCGCGCGTCTGCGCGTTGACTCGCGGTCTCGGATGCGATTCGTGTCCAATCGGTTTTTACTTTTTCCCATGCTTCGGTCTGTTTGGCATTGTTATTATCTTTCATGTAGGGGTCGAAGGTGCTGATCGCCCGGGCAACCTCCGTCTCTTTAGCGGCGCGATCTGCAACTACGGAGGCATTTCCGCCGATGAAGGCGGCGGCCAAGCCGCGATGCTGTTGAGTATTCTGGATTACCTTGAGCAGCTTTGCTGCGGGGTCAATTCCGCTCGCCTCGAGCTTGGCGGTCTGAATGGCGGCGGTAGTCTGCGTCAAGAACAGGTAGGCAGGCACTCCGGCAGCGGGTAGCGCGACGGCCCCCAGGAGCAAGAACTTCTGCCACAGCTTCATCCGGGTAAGGAAGGTAATTGTCAGCCTGCTTTTCATTTTGTTTCTCCAGTCGGGTCGTAAGTTGGGGGCGGGTACGTCAGCCAGAAATTCTGTGCGCCATCATTTCGAAGAAGCGGACATGATCGAGCTCCAGCCACACCTGTTCTTCTTCTGCATAAGCGTTCGATATGTAGTCGCGAATTGACTCTGGGAACGCTGGAAGCGAGGTTCGATTCGAGGCACCGAAACGCTTGCGGTTCGGAATACCGTTAACCACGATAGCTGCGATTGCATCACCGCGACCAAGCACGAGGAGCATTGTTTTCGATTTCGTGTTGCATGCACCGCCGATGAGCGACGCTAAATCAAACACTGGTACAAGATTGCCATGAAGGTTCACTAGGCCAAATAACCAGCGGCCAGTGTTCGGAAGGCGAAAAACAGGCGGCATTTCTGAAATTTCGTTTACTTGCGCGTGTGGAACCAGAAACTTAATGTTCGCGACTTCAAAACCTATCCATTCCTGAGCTGCGGCGAGGGGAGCACCGTACCGTCGAGGGAGCCCGATGGTCATGAGTGCTCCTGCCGTGCGTGCCGGGTGTAATGCGACGCTCGGCGCTAGCAGCGAATCAGCAGAGTTGATTTCGTTTTGCATGGCTGTCTGGTACAGAATGGATCAACAAGGAGACATTCCAATGTGGGAGCGGGGTTGTCATAATGTGTTGATGAGCCTGGCAATATCATCGGATGTATAGGGTTTAACGACATATCCGCTTCCGCCTTGCATTTGTCCCCACATCTTGTCTGCTTTCTGGTCTTTGCTTGTCACAAATACGACCGGGATGTCTTTGGTCGCGGGGTCTTTTTTCAAAGCGCGGGTAGCGGCAAAGCCATCCATATCTGGCATGTTTACGTCCATGAAAATCAGATCCGGCTTTTCGGATTTGGTCTTCTCGATCGCTTCCTTGCCGTTGGCGGCGGTGACGACAAAGCGGCCTGTGCCGATTACGATTGTTTGAATATTGACAAGATCAGTATAAGAATCGTCGACGCAAAGAACTTTCTTGATTGTCATAATTGCTACTCCTTGTAATGGGTTTGAGTAAAATATAATGCGGTCCGGTCAAGCATGCGTGGACAGGTACTTGCTGATTACTTCGAAAAGGCGGTTTTCGTTGACCGGTTTTGTGAGGTACGTATCGCAACCAGACATAGTGGCTCGGATCTTGTCGAAAGTTGAACCTTTACTTGAAAGCATCACCACCGCAGTTTTTGCAGCACCTTTTTTAGACTTGATAAGTTTGCAAACCTGATAGCCATTGATTCCTGGCATCACGACATCGAGAAAGACACAGGTGTAGTGTTTGGTACCGGTGAGTCCAACTGCCTGTTCCCCTGTTTCGGCGTAATCGACATTGAAACCAAATGGCGCGAGCTTGACGCGCATGAATTCACGCACAGTCATATTGTCGTCGCAAACTAAAACCCAGTTAAATGGGCGATCCGGCGAGGACACGGGCGCAATGTTATTCGTCAGACTGTGATTTACTGAGGTTAACTTCCGCGCCGCTGTATCTAATATTTGTGGGGGAGCTATCGAGGGCACCGATGGTCGCGGGGCTGGTATTGCGATCATCGGTTGGGTTTTTTCGTAGGGTACTGCTATACGAATTGCAGGCTCTAGTTGGAGCGCTTGGCTGGGTGTGTTAATTCCTACTGCGAGATCGAATGCTTTGAACAGTTTTGTCCATTGCAAG
Organism: Candidatus Nitrotoga sp. AM1P; assembly: GCF_013168275.1. GTDB lineage: Bacteria > Pseudomonadota > Gammaproteobacteria > Burkholderiales > Gallionellaceae > Nitrotoga. Next base: position 2,996,632 of record NZ_AP019547.1, read on the forward strand.
GGTCGTGACAAAGTTGTGCACGCAATACCATGATCGGTGTCGCCAATCAGGATTGCAGGCCGAGTGCTTATGGCATTTTTTTGACGAAAATCCGCTATCGCACTTGTGTCTTCTGCATCAACGAGAAAAACGTCCGGTGCTGAATCCATCGTTGAATCCATTGTCGGCATAAACTCGACAAATTTAGGCGCGCGGCGTGCGGATAAACTGAAAATGCTCTTCAAGATAATCCGTTCGGTCTGGCTAAAGCCGTGGATATCTATGGTGTATTGAGATTTCGCCGGGGACGTAGTTGTGAATGTTTCGATCATCATAGATTTCCGATCAAACCGGAGGAAATGACGTACTCAACGACTGCGTCGGCGCTTTCAAAGCGTGCTGCGGCCGATTTGGCCATCATGCGGTTCAGGATGGGTTGAAAGCGTTCGAGACCCACGGGCAATATGGGTACCGGGAGATTGACGTGTTGGTAAAGAATCGCCTGCACGGAGCTTCCCTTATATGGCGGCCGTCCCGTCAACATTTCGTAAAACATGGCTCCCATGCTATATAGGTCCGTCCGCTCATCGACGGGTAGACCCAATGCCTGCTCGGGCGCAAGATATGACGGTGAACCCATAATTTCACCGGGGCGGGCAGGTAGCTTGCTGACATCGGAATGCTCGGCAATTCCGAAATCGGCGAGTGCGAGTGAGCCGTCCCTGCGGATCATTACATTGTCGGGTTTCATATCGCAATGAATGATGCCCAGTGCGTGGATCGCGGAGAGTCCGCCCATTATCTGCAGCAACGAGGCGATTGCGACTTGCGGTGTAGGATGCTCTGAGATAAGGCACCGTAAATCCCCGCCGGGAAAAAACTCCATAGAGATATAAGCGTGGGTTGAAGTGAAGCCCTGTTGATAGATGCGTGCGACGTTAGGATGATCAATCTGTGAGATAAGTGCGAACTCATGTAAAAAACGCTGCAATGTATCGTCACTGTCAATGTCGATAGCTGCTGTCGGAACAAGTTTTAGAACTTGTTGGGTATGCGTGGTGAGATTTTCTGCGAGAAAAACCTCAGACATTCCACCATGTCCCAGCTTGCGCAGTAAGCGAAAGTCTTCCACTTCGATCGGCTGATCTTGAGGAGTCGTCTCAAGCGTGCTTCCGGCGCTCGAATAATGGTTTTGCATCAAGTCGGTTTGCTCTCGTGCCAATTCGAATATTGCCGTATTTACAGTTACAGATTGACCGAGCTTCTCGTAGAAAGCGCTATCACTAGAAGGGCTTGCAGTGCGTGGATTGAGTCCTATGACTTCTATGGCTTGAATTTGTACCGTTTTTCCCTTCATTGCTACCGTGTTGCCACGGCCAAGCTGAAAACGGCCTCCGGCTATACTTGCGCAGGAGCGGCTCGTCGCTATGCTCCAACCAAGAACCTTGGTCATCATTTGCAGGCGAGCAGCGATGTTTACCGTATCGCCGATTATGGTGGTTTCGATTACGGTGCCACCGCCCATCTGGCATATCATCACTTCGCCCGAATGTATGCCGATACCGACTGCAAACTGCGGAAATTTCCGTTCTGGGAAGCGCTGCGCGATCCAATCACGGAAGGAATCGGCGGCGAGCACTATCAGGAGTGCTACTTTAAGTGCGCGCTCGGCGTGATCATCCGGTTGTTCTGCTCTTGGCTCAAACATTGCTACCATTCCATCGCCGAGGAATCGTACTACCCATCCACACTGCTGACGCACTGGCTCATAAACTCGTTCAAAAAATGTATTCAAAAATTCAACTACTTCCCCGGCATGAAGTTGGTCGGCGAACATAGTAAAGTTACGAATATCGACGAAGAGCACTGAGCCATTTACTGTGCTCTGGGCCGCAGGAATTACAACACTGCCGCTGGGTAGCTTACTATGGCGCAATTTGGTATTGGTGCACTCATTAGCTTGGTATCGCAACGAATTATCGCGGGTCGGGGCATATTCGGTGATATCTCCGGCTATTAATTTGTGCATGATTTCAGCCTGCTTCAAATGCCCGGAAACGGGCAATGTGATACGGCTTATCTCTGATGATGTAATCATTTGTCCACACCGAAATATAAAATCCTGTGGATAGAGAAAAGCTCAAATTTTTTGATAACTGGATTCATGGCTTGCATTTTTAAGCTTGGATGATCAGGGCAATGCTGCTTCGATTTGCCTTATGCGCGCAAGGCACAATTAGCCGCTGCTATTTAAAATAGCGGATGACTTTTGGAAAACTTTAGCTCGACTTTGTATTTTTTACGCTCTATGTGATTCGGAGTAGGTAACCTTCGATAAATGCAAAATGAACAAAAAATAAGATGAGCAAAAAAATAGCGTGCTAAAAATCCATTCGTCTTAGATCTGTTAACAGATGGGCAGATTTATTTTTCTGCGAGAGGTGAAAGTTGATTACCCACTCTGATCACACATAGAGCTTTTTTCTATTTTATTTGTTGGGTGTGCAGTAACATGCTGTTACGTTGACCCTGCGTAGAGGTTCGTCAATATTCCAATTCACCACGGGTACGCGTGTGCTGTAAAAAATGTTACGCTAAAAAATGGTAATCTGGAAAACTAGAGTTTTGAATGTATAGAGATGCCCAAATATGGATATTGAACAGGCGCTAGAAATCGTTAGTCAGACTCACCCGGGTGTTGCGCGCTCGCACAACGAAGATAGCGTGGCTTATGACGCGTCGTGTGGGTTAGTGGTGCTGGCGGACGGTATGGGCGGGCACAATGCTGGTGAAATTGCTAGCGGCATTACAGTTTCGCTGATAACGACCGAAATAAAGCATAGCTTGGAAAGCATGCGTCCTGAAGACAGGGGTGAAGGCGGTGAAGATGTTGGCGTGGGACTGTTACGCGAAAAAGTGCGAAAAGCCAATGCTTCTATCTACCATTCGTCGCAAAGCCAGCCGCAATATGCTGGTATGGGCACCACGGTAGTAGCCGGGCTGTTTTACGATAACCGTTTAGCAGTTGCACACGTCGGCGATTCGCGGATGTACCGACTGCGCGGTGAAATATTTGAGCCTATTACTCGTGACCATTCACTGTTACAGGAACAAATCGACAGAGGTTTGCTAAGTCACAAAGATGCGCGACTATCCAAAAATAAAAATTTGATTACGCGCGCGGTTGGCGTTGATCCAGCAGTCGAGGTAGAAATTCAAATTCATGCGGTGCAAGTAGGCGATATTTATTTAATATGCTCGGACGGCTTGAACGATATGGTCGAAGACGATGAGCTCAGAGCTACGTTGCACATGCTGCGAGCCAATTTAAAGTTGGTAGCGAAACAGTTGATTGAAATGGCAAACGATAATGGCGGGCGGGATAATGTATCTGTAATACTTATTAAGGTTAACGGTGAGTTTGCCGTACAGCGTGGCTGGCTTGCAAAAATACTGTCCTGGTTCAAGAATTAAATACGGGGATTGATGATATGGCGGCGAAACTGATACTAAGCATGAATGGTGGGGTGTTGCAGGAATATGTTCTGGACAAGGAGCGCATGACGATAGGGCGCAAGCCGCACAATGAGATCGTTATTGATAATCTTGCAGTTAGCGGTGAGCATGCAGCGGTAGTGACCATACTGAATGATTCCTTCTTGGAAGATTTGGATAGCACTAATGGAACTTTGGTAAATGGTGCGGCAATTAAAAAGCATTTTTTGCAAAGTAATGACGTAATTGAAATTGGTAAATATAAACTCAAGTATGTGAACGATCAGAAAAGCCAATCTACTGCGGCAGACTTCGAGAAAACAATGGTATTTCGTGCGTCTTCCCGTATTGCATCTGCCCCCCCGGTGAAAGCTGAGCCGTATGAAATGTCAGGGAAGTTAAAGCCTAAGGAGCAACCCCCATTAACACCTGTTGAGAGAGTACCTGAATTGCGACAGGCTGAGGTTGTTACGCCATCGCAGCCGGCTCTTGTAACCCCTGTCCAGAAAATGCCTGATTTGCAGCAAGCAATAGGTGTAATACAGGTACTGACCGGACCTAATGCGGGAAAAGAACTTGAGCTAGTGAAAAATCTGACTACGGTAGGAAAATCCGGCTTGCAGGTCGTCGTATTTACGCGTCGTCCGCGTGGTTATTTCATCACCTATGTCGAAGGGGCAAGCTACCCCAATCTTAATGGTAAGCCGCTGGACGACCAACCGTGTCAGCTTAATGAGCACGACATTATTGAGTTGGCGGGGATAAAAATGGAGTTCTATCTCAAAGTTTGAGGGTTTGTGTGAGTAAACTTTGCACAGTAGATCGAAACCGACATCTTCAGTTCAGAAAGAATGGGTGCTACGTGCCGTACCATGCAGGAAATCAGCGAATGCTTGCATGGATTCACACCGGTGATATTGGTGAACGGTCAAGCGTTCAACTTCTATCTCCGCAGAAACAATAAATAAAATTGTATCGTTTCCCATCCGAAATATCACAACCTTAAATATGGGTGGCATAACCCGTCTTTGTTTCAAAATCGCATGGAGAACTGTCGTTAAATGCCGCTATCTTGATAGCAAGCAACAAAGTTATGCAATCTCACCATACGGCAAGTCACACTTGGAGTGATTAAGGAGAAGTGGATGGATAATGCACCAATAATACAGCGAGAACGCCGGGCTAATGCTAGCCAGATTGAAGCGCAACTGGTGTTCACGAAAAATCTTAATCAGGTTATAAGCAATATTCATGATCACGTCATAAGCAAGATTAATACTGCATACAATTTCGACGAAATTATGCTGGGAGTTAGCAAGGATATATGCACGATATTCAACGCTGACCGCCTCACCATTTACTCACTGGATAAAGACAAGGCCACGCTGATTTCAAAAATAAAGACCGGGGCTAACTCATTCAAGGATCTCAAACTACGTATTACTGAGCAGAGTCTTGTCGGGTATGTGGCGCTACAAAAAAAAATACTTAACATCACGGATGTATACGATGAGAAAGAGCTAACTTCGCATAGCCCCAACCTACGCTTTCTGCAAGACGTGGATAAGCGCACTGGCTATCGTACCAAGCAAGCTCTTGTGGTGCCCATACTTGATCCCGATAGCAAGGATTTGGCAGGTGTTATCCAGGTTCTTAATAATAAGGCCGATCAACCTTTTTCGGGAATGCTAGTAGATGGAATATTAGAGCTGGCGCAGAACTTGGCAGTGGCGCTGCGTCAGAGTCAGCAGCAACCTGCTGCTAAAACCAAGTACGATCATTTGGTTTATGACGCGGTGCTATCTGCTGACGAATTGGATCTCGCCGTATCCACAGCGCGACGCAAAAATGTTGACATCGAGGATGAGCTACTCGACGAATTTCAGGTTAAACCGGCCGCTCTTGGTAAAGCGCTTGCACTCTTCTTCGGCGTGCCCTATGAACCCTTCAACCCTGAGCGCATCAAACCGACCGAATTACTCAGAAATCTGAAACGGGAATATGTAGAAAGCAGCCAATGGGTGCCGATAGATGAGATTAAGGAAGGCTTGGTAATTCTTACCACCGATCCAGAGTGGATCCAAACCTCACGCGTGGTAAACAACGTTTTTTCCAGGAGCCGACTGGTTTATCGGGTTTGTTCGCAGCGCGAATTCAATGCAACCCTCAAATTGTTCTTTGGTGGAGGCGGAGGTGGCACCAGCGGTATGTCCGGTAGCTTGGAAATGGACGGTACCTCAATGGATGAGATGCTTACAGCCATGGGAGGGGATGAAGAAGAGTTTGAGGAGATCAATCAGGAGGACGTCAGTGCGGCGGCAGACAATGAATTAGTCAAGCTGGTGAATAAAATCATCATGGATGCCCATAAAATGGGCGCTTCTGACATTCATGTCGAACCCGCACCGGGTAAGGGCAAGACCGTGATTCGTCTGCGCAAGGATGGCTCGCTGCTACCTTATATCGAAGTGCCGTCATCTTTTCGGAGTGCGCTGGTTACGCGTATCAAAATCATGTGCGACCTTGATATTTCAGAGAAGCGCAAACCGCAGGACGGCAAGATCAAGTTCAATAAATATGCGCCTCTGGATATTGAGCTGCGCGTCGCGACCATTCCCTCTCAGGGCGGCATGGAAGACATCGTGATGCGTATTTTGGCCAACGGCGAGCCGATAAAACTTAATGAATTGGGCTTGTCGGCACGAAACCTTGAAACCCTGAAAGCGGTTATCAGCAAACCTTATGGCCTGTTTTTTGTATGCGGCCCAACTGGATCCGGTAAAACGACCACTTTGCATTCTGTGCTTGGCCATATTAATAAGCCTGAGACAAAAATCTGGACGGCAGAAGACCCAGTAGAAATTACGCAGAAGGGCTTGCGTCAGGTGCAAATCAACAAAAAGGCAGGTATGGATTTCGCTACCATCATGAGAGCCTTTTTGCGCGCTGACCCGGACGTGATTATGGTGGGTGAAATGCGTGACAAGGAAACGGTTTCCATTGGCATAGAAGCCTCTCTTACCGGTCATTTGGTGTTTGCCACCCTGCACACTAATAGCGCGCCGGAATCCGTCGTACGATTATTGGATATGGGTATGGATCCATTTAACTTTTCCGATGCCTTGCTAGGTGTTCTGGCGCAGCGTTTGGCCAAACGTTTATGCAAGAAGTGCAAAAAACCCCATACCGCCACTCAAAATGAGCTCAAATCATTGCTTGCTGAATATGCGACAGAGCTTATGAACTGCGCTTCCTGGAAACAGGATGCCAATGCTGCTTACAAGTCACTGTACGCCGAATGGGTCAAGCTGTTTGCGGATGAAATGGGGAGATTCACGTTATATGAACCGGTAGGTTGTGAATATTGCTCCGGCACAGGTTATCGCGGACGGGTGGGTTTACATGAGTTGATGGTAGGCACCGACCTGATAAAAAAAAATATTCAGGAACACGCTCGCGTCGCGGAAATGTTTGCTAATGCACTTAACGACGGCATGCGCACCCTGAAACAAGATGGCATTGAAAAGGTTTTATCCGGCATCACCGACATGCATCAGGTGCGTGTCGTTTGCATGAAGTAACCCCCGCACACACAGAAGAAATAAATCCGTTCGCCCTGAGCTTGTCGAAGGATGGATGGATTTACTTTTTTCAATCTTCTTCAGAAGAAGTAAATCTCCAGACCATTATCTTTTTTGCAATGTGCCTTATGCGAAACCAGAGTGACAAAAACCGTCACTTTCCTGACGTAAATCGGCTTCTCTCTTCAATATGAAGTTCAAAAGTCTCTTTAATTTGTTATGCGAACTTGGTACAGGCGGTGATGGCTGTAGGAGAAGATGTGCTGGCATGAATCCTGCTTATATTAAGCCGCACACCCCGTGTACCAAATTTTTAACTCTTGAAGGAGTATCAATTATGAAACAAATGCAAAAAGGTTTTACTCTGATCGAATTGATGATCGTGGTTGCGATTATCGGTATTCTTGCGGCCGTAGCGATCCCTGCTTATCAAGATTACGTAGTTAAGGCTAAGCTTGCAAAAGTCGCAACCGCTGTGGATCCCATTAAGCTGGGAATTGCCATGTATATCCAGGAAAACGGTACTCCGCCTAATTTTGCTTTAGCTGATGGTGGAGATTGGTCTACTAGGGGCTTAGGATTGGGCGCAACAGGCCCAACAAAAACCACAGAAGTTGTAAGCTATGCTATGGCAACTACAACCGGCGCTATCACAGTCACTCTGTGCACTGATTGCATTAAGACTGTACTTAATGCCGCAACCCTCACTTGGACTCCAACACCTTCTGCTACAGGTGTAACTTGGGCGGTTACTTCAAGTGTTACTACTGACCCAGTTCTGATGAACGTCCTCGCCAAGTGGAAATAGCATTAAATAAAAATCTCTTCGCCGAACCAAGACTTTAAATTGTAGAGTTGATGATTTTCTGAAGACCCGCGCTCTGTAATGGATCGCGGGTTTTTTTGTAAGTAGTTATTTTAAATGGTGTGAGTAATGAATTTTTTTTCTAACTTTGTATACCCGCGTGACCGAATCAAAGCACTGTTTTTGATGCTGCTGGTTATTGTGGTGTATGTCCCATTTTTGAATAACCCTCTGATATTTGATGACATCCCATTTTTTGATGCAGCGATAGATCATTACGCAAATACACTGTTTCGTTTTGATTTACGCTGGTTTCCCTATACGACGTTTGGTGTTACCTGGGTATTTTTCGGTGAAGACCCACTTGTTTTCCGCATACAGAATTTATTGCTGCATGGTATGAATGTGTTGTTGTTATTGCTGGTGTTGCGAATGTGGATCAAGCTGTTTATCACTGATGTGAGCAAAGAAAAGATCGCGAATTGGGGCGCTTGGTTGGGAGCGCTGGTATTTGCATGCCACCCTCTAGCGGTTTATGGCGTAGGTTATTTGATACAGCGCAGTATTTTGATGGCGACATTGTTCACATTGATAATGCAATTGGCCTATCTACGTGGCCTGCTGGAGGGCGACAAACGCTATATGGCGCTAGCAGTGATGGCATATTTTCTGGCGCTGTTCAGCAAGGAACATAGCTTGATGGCTCCCGCCATATTGCTACCTTTGACCTTCGCGATTCGTGCGCAGAATAAACTTTCGTCCCGCGCTTTGCTTGTAACTTGGTTAGGATTTGTATTGATTGGGCTGTTGGTGGTGTTGCGCATAAAAGGTTTATTTGGTGTGCCTTATGAGAAAGATGCGGCGGCATTGTTTGGGGAACAAGCGCTGCTCCAGGGAACTGCATCGTTGCATTTGCTGAGCGTGTTGACGCAGGCGGGGCTTTTTTTTAAATACTGCTTGTTAATGCTTGTGCCCAACCCCGCGTGGATGTCGATAGATATGCGTGAGCCGTTTATCCTTACTTGGAAAGAGTGGACAAACTGGATCGGCCTGGTTGCTTTTGTTGCTTATGGTGCCTTTGCGCTGATTTTTTTGCTGCGCGGTGGGCGGGTCGCCTTGTTGGGGTTGGCATTGCTGTACCCGTGGTGTTACTTCATGGCGGAATTTTCAAGCATACGCGTTCAGGAAATTTTTGTGCTGTATCGCAGTTATTTATGGTTGCCTGGCTATATGTTGTTATTGCCATTAGTGCTTAGTTCGCTCCCCAGCCGAAAAATTATGCTGGTGGGTGCATTAGCGGTTTTGCTACTCGTGCCGCTGGCATGGAATCGACTGTGGGTGTTTGCGGATAAATATCGCCTGTGGGATGACGCGGTGCACTTGCTGCATGGCGAAGACCGCCTCGGCGCCCATCGTACCTATTTTAATCGCGCACAGGCTTCGGCTGCGGTTAAAAATTGGGATGCGGCCATTGCAGATTATCAAAAATCGCTGGCAATTAATGCAACCTATCCTGAGGTTAATGTTGCTTTGGCTACTGCATATTCAAACTCAGGACGGTATCCGGAAGCGCTGGCGGAATTTGATAAAGCGATTGCTGGTAGCCCGAAAAATGCCAGTGCCTATTATGGTAAAGGCTTCGTTTTAAAAAATTTACGTGACATGACTGGGTCGATACAGCAAATGGAAAAAAGCTGTCAGTTGGGACTGCAGCAAGCTTGTGTCATCGTGGCATTGAGTCAGCAGCACAAGAATGTTTCACCATAAGTAATGGCATCATGAACTTGTATGTGGGAATTGCATTAAAGCTGAATAATTCAGCTCTATGCAACAAATGAATTACTGACGTAGTTGTATGCCGGTGACCATGTGAGGCATAGATAACACATGCAATCTGATCAATAAGCCGCTTGTATTATGGCGGAATGGATGTTGGATAGAAATAGTGCATCAATTCTTTTTCTTGCGAGCCGCCGCGATCTCCTTAAACTGTTTCAGCTCGCTTTCAATGATCGATAACTCGTGAAAATCGGTACCCGCTCCTTTGGCTAATTCCAGTTGTTCAATTGCAGTGAGTAAATTACCGCGCAGAATGTAAGTATAGGCCAGCGCATGGTGCTCTTCTTGTCGTTTGCCCAATGCCGCGTAATTGCGGGCCTGTAGCTCATACAGACGCAGGTCATTAGGGTGCGTGATAATTTGTTCGTTGAGCAGTTTGAGCGCGTCTTCAAAACGATTGGCATCCAGCAGCAGTTCGATATAGTCATAGGCTAGCGCTCGGTGCTGGGGAAAATTCTGTGTGGCGTTACGGTAGAATTCAATGTTGCCCGTGTTGTTCTTGTTTGTACGCCTGATTTGTCCAGCCAGCGTCGCAATCATTGGATTTTGTGATATCAGTGTCTGCAAAGGGGCGAATTCCTGCGTGGCGCGTGCGACCTGGCCGGTGCGCAGTAATGCCAGTACCAAGCCATAGCGTTGGGCTATCTGATTGCCATGTTTTTGCTCCCCAATTGCACTTTTAAAGAAGTTTACCGTTTCCTGAGAGTTTTTTTGTATGGCCCGCAGTTTGGCGCGCACCAGCTGGAAGTTGAGGCTGTCGGCAACCAGGCGATAGGGAGTCTGTTGCACGCGGTTAGCCACATCGGCGATGCGGTCGCTGGTGATCGGATGGGTGCGCAGGTAAGACGGCATGTTGTTGTCCAGCAGGCGTGTGGATTTTTGTAAGCGCTCGAAGAAGATGGGCATGGCGTGTGGATCGAAGCCGGCTTTTTGTAGAGTGGTGAGGCCGATGCGGTCCGCTTCTTGTTCATGAGTACGGGTAAAGTTCAGTTGCCGTTGGATGGAGCTGGCCTGCATCCCGACAATGGCCGCCTGTGAGGTTTGTGGGTTGCTGCGTGCGGCCAGGATAGCCACTGCAAGCGCAGCTATGGCGGCCACTGAGTCGATTTTCTGGCCTGCTACCATACGTGCCAGGTGATGCTGAGTGACGTGAGCGATTTCGTGGCCCAGTACTGAGGCGAGTTCGGATTCGCTTTGTGCCATGAGTATCAGCCCGGTGTTTATTCCAATGAAGCCGCCGGGCAGTGCGAAAGCGTTGATGCTGTTGTCGTTAAGAGCAAAGAATTCAAACGTTTGTCCTGGTTCGTTGCTGTTGGAAACCAGCTGATACCCAAGCTGATTTAGATAATCGTTGACCTCAGCATCATCAAGGTAGTCTTTATCAGAGCGGATTTCAAACATACTCTGCTCACCGATTTTTCGCTCCTGTTGCGGTGTCATAGCCTCCTGCGATACGTCGCCCAAATCGGGCAGACCTTCAGCGCGGCACACCATTGACCATGCGTAGAGCACTATGTACAGCAAATTTTTCATGGCAATATGATACCTGCTTTGCCCGGTGGTTCCCAAGCTTGGAGCGCAGGGTTCTAGAGTGGTATTCGGACGGGATGCCCGTGTTTACCTATTAGCAAGGTATAATAAATATGTACTGGCTTTATGTAATTCGTGGTAACCCTTCGGTAAGTGCAAGGTGACAATAAGCAATAGTCAGCTAAAAATTAATTCATCCTTCGACAGGCTCAGGACGAACGGATTTACTTCTTCTGCGGGAGATTGAAAGTTGATTACCCACTCTATTTTCATATAGAGCCCTTTTATTGCACATTTGCTGCATAATTATTGCGAGAGTCCACTTAACCACTGAAAAAAATAATTAATTGTAAATATTATGAATATTAACAAGACAGAATTGCAGGTTCAAATAGACGAGAATTCTGCACATGCTTCGGACTTCGCCATAGCGCTGAATTTTG